>JABDLY010000052.1 GCA_013001755.1 Sphingomonadaceae bacterium | reverse complement strand
CGACAGGATCTCGCGGGACGTCATCCGCCGCGAACAGCCACAATGCGAGCAGGAGCAAAACCGCGCCGGAGACCAGAATGACAGCCAGCCGCGCAGGCGAGCTTGGCGCATCGCGATCGAGCGCGATCAGCGTAGATAGTCGTCCTAGGGTCACTGCCGGCTCCGCGCGTCTGGAAGAGAAGCGGCCCGACAAGGACAGGTTTCGACCGGTACGCGATAAGACTCCATTATTGAACGCCGTTCGCGACTTGCGTCTCTGCGCGCGAGACCCGCACGGCCTCGCCGACACTGGTAATGCCGTCCCGGACCAGCGCGCGCACCGACGCGCCGAGGCTGGGTGCCCTGAGAAACGCATAATTGGCGATCTGCGATTCGTCGCCATTCGAACCGATAATGCGCTGAAGGTCGCGGTCGATGCTCATGATCTCGAACACACCCGTCCGACCGGTATAGCCGGTGTGCCCGCACGCGTCGCAGCCGCGCGCTTCATAGATCGTCGTTCCGGCATCGAGTCCAAGCAGCGCAGCGACCGCGCTCGACGCCTCAACGGGTTCGCGGCAGTTCGCGCAAAGCCGGCGCACGAGCCGCTGGGCGATAACGGCACGCAGCGTCGAGGCGAGCAGGAACGGTTCGATCTTCATGTCGCGCATCCGTGTGATCGCGCCGACGGCGTCGTTGGTGTGCACGGTCGACAGCACCAGATGACCGGTGAGCGACGCCTGCACGGCGATATCGGCGGTCTCGCGATCGCGGATCTCGCCGACCATCACCGTGTCGGGATCCTGCCGCAGGATGGCGCGCAGCCCGGTCGCAAAATCGAGGCCGACCTTGGGATTGACCTGCGTCTGCCCGACGCCCTCGATCGCATATTCGACCGGGTCCTCGACGGTGAGGATATTGCGCGAGCCATCGTTGAGCAGCCTGAGCCCGGCATAGAGCGATGTCGTCTTGCCCGATCCCGTCGGGCCGGTAACGAGGATGATACCATTGGGTTCGGCCAGTGCGCGGCGGAAGCCCTTGTCGATCGCCTCGGGCATGCCGAGCTGTTCGAGCCCGATCCCGGCATTGTCCTTGTCGAGGATACGCAGCACGACGCGCTCGCCGGCCCGGCTCGGCAGTGTCGAGACGCGCACGTCGAGCAGCTTGCCCGCCAGCGTCAGCGATATCCGGCCATCCTGCGGGACGCGCCTTTCGGCGATATCGAGCCGCGCCATGACCTTGATGCGCGATACGATCACCGGCGCGACATGCGGCGGCATCCGCAAAGTCTCATGCAACACGCCATCGACCCGCATCCGGAAAACCAGGCCCGACTCATAAGGTTCGATATGGATGTCCGAGACGCCCTGGCGCGCGGCATCGGCGATGATGCCGTTGATCAGCCGGATAGCCGGGGCATCGTCGGCGGTGTCGAGGAGGTCCTCGGCTGTCGGGATATCGCCGGCCAGATGATCGAGATCGCTCGCCGCTCCGAGCCCGCTCGCCGCATCGGCCGCCGCTTGCCCGTCCATCGCATAACGTTCCGATAGGATCGCATCGAAGCGGTCGGCAGGGACGAATTCGAGGTCGAAGGCACGGCTCAGGAAGCGACGAACTTCGATCAATGCGCGCGGGTCTTCGCCATCGCGCTGCGCCACCTTCAGTTGGCCGTTATCGCTATCGAGCAGCACCACGCCGAATTTGCGCGCGAAGCCATAGGGAATATTGACCGGCAAGATTGCCGCTTCAACCGGATCTTCTGCCGCGGCATCGCCGGCATCGAGAATTAGCTCCTGCGCATCGCTCTCGTCGCCGCGGCGGACTCTCATTGCTCTGCCTCCGGGCCGGGCATCACTCGGCCTCCGGTACGGGAACCTGCCGGATAGTCGTTGTCGTCGTGCTGACTTCGGGGACGATGATTTCGGGATCGGCCGGCGGCGGCACGTTCGGCGGACGGCCAGGCGGCGTCATGCCGAGATATTGGCGCACCAGCGTATCGATGCTCGGTTCGGCATCGGGGTTGGCAAGATATTGCCGCGAGCGGACATAGCCGTAGCGCCGCTCGAACACTTCGCGGCGATCGGCGGCGGAGCTCAGAATCGTCGGACGGATAAAGACCATCAGGTTCGTCTGCGTCCGCGCACGGCCGCGCGAGCGGAACAGCTCTCCGATAATCGGAATATCGCCAAGGATCGGTATCCGCTGGATAGTCCGCCGCTCATTGTCGTCGAGCAGGCCGCCCAGGGCGATGATTTCGCCGTTGTTGACGGTAACCGTCGTGTTGATCTCGCGCTTGTTGAGGATCAGCTCGTTGAAATCGTCCGACACCGGCCCGGCGACCGAACTCACTTCCTGCTGGATCGCGAGCCGCACCGCGCCATTGGCATTGATCTGCGGCGTGACGATCAGCTCGATACCGACATTTTGGCGCTGGATCGTGCGGAAGGCATTGTCGAAATTGTTCGACAGCGCTTCGCCGGTCGAGATCGGAATTTCCTGCCCGACAAGGATGCTGGCTTCCTGGTTGTCGAGCGTCGTTATCGACGGCGTCGAGAGGATGTTCGAATCGGTATCTTCCTGAACCGCGTTCAAAATCGCGCCGAAGATAAGATCGCCGCCCAGCCCGGTCGCGAATCCGGCAAAGCCGCCGCGCGCGCCCAGAATGGCCTGCGCGGCATTCTGGCGGAGCAAATCGCCCGTCGCCGAATTGGTCGTCGTCGTAACGACATCGCCGTTGATGATCGTCGTCGTCTGGTCGATATCGTCGGCCAGCGCGCCGCCCGCCAGGTCGAGAATACGCGGTGAGACGTTCGAATAGTTGGTGACGGCGAAGGGCGCATTCTCGCCGCCGAAGAGGAACTGCACGCCGAGCTCGCGCGCAGCGCGATCGGAGATTTCGACGATGATCGCCTCGACGAGAACCTGGTCGCGGCGCGTATCGAGCTGTCGGACAAGTTCGCCGAGCGTCCGCTGCATTTCGGGCGACGCCGAGATGATGATCGCATTCGCACCTTCATAGCCGGTGACGATGACCTCCTGCCCGGGCCGGCTGAAGCCGGCACCCGACGTCGTGACCGCCACAGACGTGCCCCCGGCGGCACCTCCATCGCCATTGGGCGCGGGCGCGCCGCTCGATGTCGCAGCCGAGACATTCGCCGCTTGTCCTGTCACGCGCTCGAGAACCGGCAAAATCTGCGCCGCATCCGCATATTCGAGGAAGATAACGCGAATTTCGGTGCCGCTTTCTGCGCGCAGATCGAGATCGCGCGCCAGTTCGATGAGCCGCGAAACCGTCGCCGGATCGCCGCGCAGCAGCAGCGAGTTCGAACTGTCGACCGGGATAATCGTCGCCGGAGAAACCGCACCTTCCGCGCCCGTCGTCACCAGACCCTGCAGCGCCGCTGCAATCTCGCGCACGCCGGCGTTGCGCAGCGGGATGATCTGGCTTGCCGTACTATCGACGTCGATCCGCTGGATCAGCTGCCGCATCCGGCGGACATTGTCGCCGAAATCGGCGATGACGAGCGAGTTGGCGGCGGTGTTTGCGGTGATCGAACCCTCAGGGCTGACCAAGGGCCGCAAGGTTTCGATTGCCGATACCGCCGGGATGTTCCTGAGCCGGAATATCTCGGTCACGAACGCATTGTTCGATATCGCGCGGGCGCCGACGCGCGAGGGTTGCGACGCCGCAGACGCGGTTGGCTGGATACGCAGCGCACCGCCCGCCGTCGGGACGGCGACGAGACCATTGGCGCGCAAGGTAGACAGGAAAATCTCGAAATATTCGGAACGCGACAGCGGGCGATCGGTCACCACGGTGACCGTCCCGCTTACCGCTGGATCGATGACGAAGGTCCGCCCGGTTACGCGCGAGGCATCCTGGATGAACGCACGGACATCGGCATTGCGCAGGTTGAGCACATGCTGCGCTTGTATGGGTGCGAGCGGCGCAGCGGCGATTGCGATCAGCGCGAAAAAGACGGCCAGGCGTTTCATTGGGCGACCCTTGCCCGAACCGAGACCGTCTCGCCACCGCGTTCGACCTGGACCATCGCATTGCCGCTTGCCATCCGCGTCGCGAAGGTAGCCGCCTGCCCCATATCCTGAATAGGCTCGCCATCGATAGCGACGATCACATCGCCCGGCTGGAAGCCCGCCGATGCCAAGGCGGAGCCGTCATCGGTCGGCTGGAGGATAATCCCGGTCAGGCGGTTGCCCTCGCGGCGCGGCGAGATTTGCGTTCCACGCGCCAATTGGCTCGGTGTCACCGTCTGCGGCGTGGTCGCTTGCGCGGGCGCTGTGCGCGAGGGCGTCGCTGTGGGCGCAATCACTGGCGCTGCGGCAGCCGTGCTCGGAACCGGCGGCGCGCTCGACTGGTCGAGAAAGACGGTTTCGCGCACGCCGCCGCGTTCGATCGTGATCGAATCGAAATCGACGGCGTGGAGGATGACGCCCGGCATCACCTCGTCGCCCACCAGATAGCTGTTCTGTTCGCCATCGGGCGTCGCGATGATCGCCGAACCGCGTCCGGTCGCGCGGTCCTCGCGGATACCGAAAAGCTGCAGATTGAGATCGGTGACGACGACAGCGCCGCCTCCCTCGAGCCGGAAAAACGGATCGAAGCTCTCGAAATAGGCGCTGTCGGGCGTGGCCAACACAGTCATGCCGCCATCGCTGCGCCAATCGCCCAATGGCCCGACCGGCGTTACCACCGCCCAGACGAGCCGCGCGCACTGGACGGCCAAAACGGTGAGGAGCAAAATCTCCAACGCCGAATAGATGGTGGTCCGTGGCAGCCGTCGCACAAGCCGCTGTGCCCGGGCGTCAAGCGATAAGCGCATAGAAAATCCTAAGGTCCGTCCCCGCCATGCGGCCAAAGTTACACGATTAGAAGCCTTTTAGGACGGTTTAATGACTCATGCCATTCCAATGTCTTGTAACGCCGCCGCTGAACAGCCAGAGCGTGAGCAACAACAGTGCCGCGCCGACGCCCACGATCGCCAAAAGCCGCTTGGTCGAAGTTTCGGCTTCACTGTCGACGCGCAATAACTCTCTGATCCTGCCCCTCATCGGATCGTTCATATTCGCTCGTGATCCAAATCGTACTAGCCGATATAGTGTCGCAGCGAATCCTCAGCGACCCAGACCACCCATATCGATACCGCGAGAAAGGCGCCGAACGGAAATTTCTCCGTAACCGACGGTGCCCCGCTGCGTAGCGCCCGAATAGCGATAGCGATCAGCGCCGCGGCGCTCGACAACAGTAGGACGAAGGGCAGCAACTGCCAGCCTAACCAGGCTCCCGCAGCAGCAAACAGCTTCGCGTCCCCTAACCCCAGTCCGTCCCGCCCCCTGAGCATACGGTAAAGCGTGTTGAGCAGGAAAAGCAGTGCGAAGCCGGCGGTTGCTGCAATAGCGGCATCGAGCGGCGCGGCTCCGCCCGGCAAGAAGGAAAAACCGAGGCCGGCGAAAACGAGCGGCAAGGTGATGCGGTCGGGCAACCAGAAATGCCTGAGATCTAGCGCCGCCAGCACGAGCAACGCCCAGCCGAGCAGCGCAGCGGTAATCGCAGCAACGCCGGACAGGAACAGGAATGACGCTGCGCCAATCCCGGCCGCGACAAGCTCGGCCAGAAAATGCACCGGATCGATTCGCGCGCCGCAGCGCGCGCAGCGCCCGCGATGTATCAGGTAGGAGAAGAGCGGGATCAGCTCATGAGGGCGAAGCGCGCGATTGCAGCCATCGCATCGCGATCGGCCGGCGACGACGCTTTTGTCCGTTGGCCATCGCACAACAAGGGTGGCGAGAAAGCTGCCGATGATCGCGCCGAGCACCGCGCCGCCGATCGCGCGCCAGACCGGTGCGATCGCCAACACGCTATCGAAAAGGCCGGGCGCATTCGAAACAGGTCTTCTCCGCTAACGCCGTCAAGGATCGCGCTATTCGATCCTTTCGTCTTCGGCCACACCATAAAGATGCGCGGCTTCGACGTAACCAACACGCCCCCGCACATCGAATTCACACCAGCCGCGGCGGCAATTGCGGATGCGCCCGACAACGCCGGGTTCGGCACGATAACGGATGCGAGAGCCGGCCTCGGGCGAAGCGCGCATCGGTCGGATATCGCCCTCGATCATCGCCGTACGATCCGCGCTCAACAGATTCACGATCATCCAGCCCTGCGTCCCGTCCGGGTCCTCGACCTTGCGCCAGTTCCGGTAGACTTCGACGACGCGCACAGGAAGGCCCGAGCGGCGATACAGCCAGCTCGTCGGAAAATTCGTGCCCGGCCCGGTGCGCATCCGCGCCCGGTCAGCCGAGATAGACGCCCAATACGGGGTTTCGCGATCCTGCGCGGCAGCAGGCAGCGGCGCCGCCAGCATGGCGAGCAACGCGATCAAGAACGCAACGAAACGCATACACAATGTCCCCTTTTGGCAGGCTTGCTAGCGCAAATAGGCCGAGCCGCGCCATACGATCAAGACGTCAGGTGCTTGACCGTTCAGCGGGTTGCGGCCAATTCATCGTCGCTATGTCCCAAATCGAGCGCCCAAAGACGATCGTCACCCGGAAACTGCCCTCTGCCGTCGAAGCGCGGATGGCCGAATTGTTCGATGTCGAACTCAACGCAGACGACACGCCGATGACCGAAGACGAGCTGCGCGATGCCGTGGCGCGCGCCGAAGTCTTCGTCCCGACGGTCACCGATGATATTTCGGCGGATATCCTCGAAGCAGCAGGCGACCAGCTCAAACTGATCGCCAATTTCGGCGTCGGCGTCGATCATATCGACCTGTCGGCGGCGCGGGCGAAGAACATGATCGTCACCAACACGCCCGGCGTGCTCACCGAAGATACGGCCGATATGGTGATGGCGCTCATCCTGTCGGTCCCCCGCCGCCTTGCCGAGGGTGAAAAACTGGTGCGCGCGGGTGGCTGGCAAGGCTGGAGACCGACCGGCATGCTCGGCCACCGGGTCAACGGCAAACGCCTCGGCATTATCGGCATGGGCCGTATCGGACAGGCGATCGCGCGGCGCGCGCGCGGCTTCGGCCTCTCGGTGCATTATCACAACCGCCACCGGCTGCCCGAAGCCGTCGAACAGACGCTCGATGCGCAATGGCATGACGATCTCGACGACATGCTCGCCGAAATAGATATCCTGACGATCAACTGCCCCTATACCAGTGAGACACATCACCTGATCGACGAAGCGCGGCTCGGCCTGCTTGGCCGCGATGTCTACGTCATCAACGCGGCGCGCGGCGAGATTATCGACGAGGCCGCGCTCGCCGCCGTCCTCGAAAACGGCCAGATCGCTGGCGCGGGACTCGACGTTTACGAGAACGAACCCGAAATCGAACCGCGCCTGCTCGGCCTCGATAATGTGGTGCTGCTGCCGCATCTCGGTTCGGCGACCTTCGAAGGCCGCGAGGCGATGGGTGACAAGGTGATTGCCAATATCCGCATCTGGGCCGACGGCCATCGTCCGCCCGATCAGGTCCTCGAAGGCTGGGTATAAGAACGTTGAGCAAAGCCGCGCGCTCGCATAGCTAATCAAACAGACCAGTTTAAGGGGAAGCTTCGTGAAACTCGCCCTGCGTAATACCCTCGTCCCGTTGCTGACGCTTGTCGGCGCACAGCCGGCGCTTGCCGCGGCAGCTCTGCCAACCGCGCCGGTGATCATGAACTCGGGCGATGCCTCTTGGATTCTGACGGCGAGCGCGCTGGTGCTGTTCATGACCTTGCCGGGGCTCGCGCTCTTTTACGGCGGACTTGTGCGAACCAAGAACTTTCTCTCGGTCGTCATGCAATGTTTCGGCATAACCTGTCTCGTTTCGCTGATCTGGGTTACCGTCGGCTACAGTCTCGTCTTCGACGAAGGCTCGCCCTTTATCGGTGGGCTTGGTCTGACGATGCTTTCGGGCCTTGGCGAAGTTTTCCCCGGCACAACGATCCCCGAAACAAGCTTCGCGCTGTTCCAGATGACCTTCGCGATCATCACGCCCGCGCTGATGATCGGCGCCTGGGTCGAGCGCGCGCGCTTCGGCTGGGTGATGGCGTTTTCCGCGCTCTGGCTGCTGATCGTTTACATTCCGGTCGCGCACTGGGTCTGGGGCGGTGGTTGGCTCGCGGCGCTCGGTGTAATGGACTTTGCCGGCGGTATCGTCGTCCATACGACGGCGGGCGTTTCGGCTCTTGTCGTCGCGCTGCTGCTGGGCCGCCGCAAAGGCTTTCCCGAGAAAATGATTCCGCCGCATGGCGCCGCCTTGACGATGGCCGGCGCGGCGATGCTCTGGGTCGGCTGGTTCGGGTTCAACGGCGGATCGGGCCTCGCCGCCAATTTCGATGCCGGCGCGGCGATCCTCAACACCCATGTCGCGGCGAGCGCTGCGGCGCTGACCTGGGCGCTGATCGAGAAAATCCGTTTCGGCAAATCGACTGGTGTCGGTGTCGCGACGGGCGTCATCGCCGGTCTCGCAACGATTACGCCGGCGGCCAATGTTGTAGGCATAGGTGGCGCGATGGCGCTCGGCGTGCTGGCCGGTGCGATCTGCTTCGTCGCCGTCGGGCTTGTGAAGCGCGGCTTCAAGATCGACGATTCGCTCGACGTGTTCGCGGTCCACGGCGTTGGCGGGATGCTCGGCGCGTTATTATTGGCGGTGTTCGTCGCGCCAAGCCTTGGCGGTGTCGGTTATGCCGGCGGCAATTCGATGGTCTCGCAGCTTGTCACCCAGTTGACGGGCATCGGCGCGGTTGCGCTGTGGTCGGCCTTCGCCACCGCCGCGCTTGCCTGGCTTGTCGGCATTGTCTTCCCGATGCGCGCGACCGAGGAGGACGAACATAACGGCCTTGATCTCGGCCAGCATGGCGAAAAGGCATGGGACTGGGAATAGGACTCAGGCAGCGATGAACGCGCGCCAGCCGAGATAGAGCAGAAAAGGCAGGCCGATCAGGTCGGCAATGGCAATGCCGCGCAATGCATGCGGCGGTCCGGCCGTCAAATAGAGCCCGAGAAAGCTCAGCATCGAAACCGCTGCAATCGCCACAGCGAGTTTCGATACACCCGGCGCGAACGCCGCCCAGATACAGGCGACGGCGACAACCCCGAAGAGCGCGCCGCGATGCTGGAGCAACAGCACGATATCCGACCCGCCATCAATACCATAGTGCCGCGACAGCAAGGATGGCGCGAAGAGTGTAGCGGCAGGCGTTACGTGAATGAGCGCGAGGACGATCCAGCAGATGCGCTCGGCCAACATGGCATCAATCGCCGGTCGCGATCCGATCGACAAGTTGCTGGACGGTCGGGACAAAGCCGTTCGAATAGAAGGGGTCGGTCTTGAAATTATAGGCGTTATGCCCCGCAAACATCAGATTATGCTCCATCGACCCGCCATGGACGATATCCTGTAGCGTCTTCTGGATGCAGAACGATCGCGGATCGGCGAGCTTGCCCGTCGTGTTGTTGTCCTTGTCCTTCCATGACGAGAACTGGCAGTGGCTGAGGCAGCCCATGCAATCGGCCTGATCCTTGCGGATGATCGCCGCCTCTTCGGGTGTCACGAAAACCAGCGTGTTATCGGGCGTCTTGAGCGCCATGCGAAAGCCGAGCGCGTCCCATTCGCGGGCGCGCAACAGATCGCCGCGCGTCACCCAGAAATTCTTGCCCTTTACTCCGACATCGAGCTGATATTGATGATCGCCGGCGGCTTCGAGCGAAAACGCAATCTGACGCTCAGATCGCGACTCAAGATTTTGCAGGAAAGTGTTATAAACGGCTGAAGAATAAAAGCCGGTCGGCGAAAATTTGTGGAGCAGTATATCGCCTTCTTCGAGCGTCGGCAGCACATCCTTCCACGCCTGCGGGATCGGGCTTTCCTGCGTCAGCAGTGGGCGCGTTCCATATTGGAAGGCGACCTGGCCAAGCTCTGGATTGTCGATCCAGTTCTCCCAGTCGCGCAGATACCAGACGCCGCCCGCCATCACGATCGGCAAATCGTCCGAAATACCGCCCTCACGCATCGTATCGCGCAGCGCCTTTACGCGCGGATAGGGATCCTGCGGATCTTCGGGATCTTCGGCATTTGAGAGCCCGTTATGACCGCCGGCCTTCCACGGGTCTTCGTAGACGACGGCGCCAAGCCATTCCGCAGCCTTGGAATAGGCGCGCTTCCACAGCGCCCCGAAAGCACGCGCCGAGCTGATGATCGGCAGATAGTGAACCTCATATTGCGCGGCGATTTCGGATAGCCTGTAGGGCATCCCCGCGCCGCAGGTGACACCCGATACCAACCCCTTGGTCTTTTCGAGCACACCGTGGAGCACATTCTGCGCGCCGCCCATTTCCCACAGCACGTTGATATTGATCGCGCCATTGCCATTGGCGACCTCGAAGGCGCGGCGCACCTGTTCGACAGCGCCGTCGATGGCGTATTGGATCAACTCTTCGTGACGGCCCTTGCGCGTTTTTTCGTGGAAGATTTGCGGGATGACACGGCCTTGCTCGTCATAGCTGTCGGCGTTGACCGCCGATACCGTCCCGATACCGCCCGCAGCGGCCCAGGCGCCCGAACTCATGTGATTGGTGGCCGCAACGCCCTTGCCGCCCTCGATAAGCGGCAGGACCTCGCGTCCGCCATAATTGATGGATTGCAACCCTTTGAACATATCACTCCGACCCGCGTTTTGGCGCATATAGGCGCTTTGGCGCGCCCTTGCGAATTTTTTATTCAGGACAGAGAACGCCCGGGTCGCCCAAAATGTCCCCATAAACTTGGCGATAGCGCGCAAACATCGCCGCTTCGTCGAAATCGGCGGAGGCTCGGGATCGGTTGGCCGCGCCCAAATCCGCGCGTAACTGCCGGTCCGCTACCAAGGCAGTGAGCGACTCGGCCAGCGAGCCGCCGATAAAGCGCCGATTTGGTCCCGAAATCATCGAACGGACGTCGCCGACATCGGGCGCGGCCACCGGCAACCCCGCCGCCATCGCTTCGACGACCGATATCGGGAATTGCTCGCTTTTCGACGACAGCGCGAAAATATCGAAATGGCCGACATAGCGCCACGGCCGGTCGAGGAACCCGGCGAGCAGCACGCGGTCCGCTATCCCGCATCTTTGCGCTTCGGTTTCGATCGCCTCACGCTCGGGCCCCTCCCCTACAACGACCAATCGCGCCCGATCGGGCAACATCGCCACCGCGCGGACGAGGCGGGGAATATCCTTGACTTCGCGCAGACCCGCCACGGTTCCGATGACGACATCATCGTCCGAGCGAACAAAGCCGGGAATCGCGCCCGGTTCGGGCGGTTCGGAATAGCGCGCGACCGGAATGCCGTTGGCGATCTGCTCGACCCGGCTATCGGGTTGTTTCCACACATCGCGGGCGATCGTCCGCAGCCGGTTCGACGGCACCACCAGTTTCGAAAGCGTTGGAAAGGCCAGCCGGCGGAAAGCATTGCGCTTCCAGTCGAGCTTTTCCGACTCATCGGCGTTGAAACCGTCCTCATGATGAACAATCGGCGGCAGGCCCGCGCCGCCGAGCCGATGCGCCATCACCCCGTCCATCGATCCCCAATTATAGCTCAGCACCAGATCGAAGCGTCGCATATAGGCGCGAATGTCGCGATAGCGCGCCAGCCCCGGCTTGCCAGCAAGCGGCGGTGCCTCTTCCGGAAAGTTCACCGCGATGCCGGGGTCGATCGCCTCGCGCGCCGCCAGCGCATCGGGCACGGCGCTGAGGATCGTGTGGCGCGCCCTGCCGCCAAAATGGTTCATCAACTGGACGGCGCGCGCCTCCTTCCCACCGAGCATGAAGGTCGAGTGGAGGTGGAGGATGCGGACTGGTTCGCTCAAACCGCAACCCGCGACAGCAAGGCGTCGATGGCGGCCATCGCGGCCGGTTCGTCGAGCACTGGTGCGTGACCGACATTGGGCACTTCGACGATCTCGAGATCGGGTTTGCGCCGCTGCATCTCCTCAGCGGTGGCGGCCGAGAGAATATCCGATTTTTCGCCGCGCACGACAGTCGCCGGCGTGTCTTTCAGCCCTTCGAACGCCGCCCACATATCGATTCCCGAATCGCCGGCCGCGACGCGCAGCGGTTCGGCTATCCGCATGTCGTAATCGAAACCGATCCGGCCCGATTGCGTCAGCTTGCAGAGCCGTTTCGCCATCGCCAGCCAGTCTTCGAGCGCCCAACCGGGATAGGTATCCGAAAAGCCCGTACGCAGATAATGCGCCGCATGGAGCCAGGTCGGAAACTGCCCGCCCTTGCCGACATAGCCGCGAATGCGATCGAGTCCCGCCTCCTCGACGACCGGCCCGATATCGTTGAGGAGAACCCCGGCGAAACGTTCGGGCCGCGTCCCCGCCATCAGCATCGTGATGATCCCGCCCATCGACGTCCCGAACGAAATGTAGCGCTCGATCTTCCGGTCGAGCAGGAAGGCCTCGATATCCTGGGCATAGACCAGTCCATTATAGGTCATCGGATCGGGCGAATAAGCGCTCTCGCCGCGCCCGCGCATGTCGAGGCAGAAAATCGGCCAATCGCCCGCCAGTCGCTCGACGACCGGCTCCCAGTCGCGCGCGTTGCGCGTCAGCCCGTGGAGACACAGGATCGGCGGCTTGCCGGCCGGCCCGGCATAGGCGCGATAATGCAGCCGCAACCCGTCGTTCGACCACCAGACACCGTCTTCATATTCGGCCACGCTTGCGCCCTCCTGCCACAACCCCCCATATCGGCGCATGACGATTCTGCCGCAAGCATCAGTGTACACAGCCGATCCCGCGATCCTCGAACTTGGCGATGAATTCTACGATCCGGTCGGAGCGGCGGATTTCCCCGAGGCGATCCTGCGCTTCCGCAACGACCGTTGGGCGGAAACAGTGGGGCTGGCGGAACTCGACGATGCGCAGTGGGTATCGCATTTCGGGCGCTTCGAACCGTTGCCGGACAATCTCGAGCAGCCGCTCGCGCTGCGCTATCACGGCCATCAGTTTCGCAACTACAATCCCGATATCGGCGACGGCCGCGGTTTTCTGTTCGCACAGCTGCGCGACGGCCCCAAAGAAAACGGGGGTCGGCTGCTTGATCTCGGCACCAAGGGATCGGGGCAAACGCCCTATAGCCGCTTCGGCGACGGCCGACTGACGCTGAAGGGCGGCATACGCGAGGTGCTGGCGACCGAAATGCTCGAAGCGCTCGGCGTCGAGACATCGAAATCCTTCTCGCTGATCGAGACCGGAGAGGCGCTCGAACGCAATGACGAGCCCTCCCCCACCCGCTCGTCTGTGCTCGTGCGGCTGAGCCACGGCCATATCCGGATCGGCAGCTTCCAGCGTCTGGCAACGCTGCGCGAACCGGAAAACATGAAAAAGCTGCTCGCCTATTGCCTCAAACATTATTTCGGCGAGCAACCGGGCGACGACGGTCCGGTGCGGCTGCTCGACCATGTCGTGCGCGGCGGCGCCAAGCTGGCGGCGAGCTATATGACGGCGGGTTTCGTCCATGGCGTGCTCAACAGCGATAATATCGCGATCACGACCGAAAGTTTCGATTACGGCCCATGGCGCTTCACGCCGCAATGGCGGCCGCATTTCACCGCCGCCTATTTCGATCAGAACGGGCTCTACAGCTTCGCGCGCCAGGCCGAGGCGATCCACTGGGACATCGCCCAGCTCGCCGTATCGCTGCGCCTGATCGAGGACGCCGAGCCCTTAATCGCGACCATCGAAAGCTTCGGCGACCATTATCAGGACGCCTATCGCGAACGCATGCTCTGGCGTCTCGGCGTCGAAGCGCGGGGCAAAAAGCACGATATCGACCTGCTGACGGCGATCGAGAAAGCGCTGCTCGAAAGCGAGGTCACGATCGACCGCTTCTTCTTCGACTGGCGCGGCGGGCAGCGGCGCGGCCCCTCGCCTGCCGATCAGGATTACCAAGCCGACCTCTTTGTCGATGTGGCTATGAAACTCGAGACCTATGACAACGCAGCGCCGCGCCATTCCCATTGGTCAGGCGATGCGCCCTGTTCGATGCATATCGAGGAACTCGAAGCGATTTGGGCACGGATCGACGAAGCCGATGACTGGTCCGATTTTGACGAAAAAATCGCCACAATTCGCCGGATGGGCGAAGCTATGCGCTTTGGCTAACCGATAGATATTCATGATGATAACTTGACCTCCCATAACGAACCATGTTGGGAGCCGATCCAAGGAAACAGTCTTTGACCGACACGCTTATTTCAATGGAACCCGCAACGGGCGAGCAGCTTTGGCAAGCCGCAATCGGCGATATCGATGCCGAGGTTGCTGTCGCGCGCGACAACTGGGCCGATTGGGCGGCGCGATCGCACAGCTATCGTATCGAAACGCTGCGCCGTTTCGTGAATGTCGTTCGCGAAAAACGCGAAGAATTCGCCGATCTGATCGCCCGCGAAACCGGCAAGCCGCTCTGGGAAGCGCGAACCGAGGTCGACGCGGTGTCGAACAAGGTGGAGATTTCGGTCACCGCCTATTTCGAGCGGACGCCTAACCAGAAGAATGAAGGCGAGATGGGAGCGCACAGCGCGCTGCGGCATAAGCCGCATGGCGTGCTCGCGGTGCTCGGTCCTTTCAACTTTCCGGCGCATCTGCCCAATGGTCATATGGTGCCCGCGCTGATCGCGGGAAACGCGGTGGTGTTCAAGCCGTCGGAAAAGACCCCGGCGGTCGGCGAATATCTGATCAAATGCTATCATGAGGCAGGCGTACCCGAGGGCGTTGCCCGACTCGTCATCGGCGGCCCGGAGGAAGGCCGCGCGCTGGCGAGCCATGACGGAATAGACGGATTGTTGTTCACCGGATCGGCACGCGCGGGCATGGCGCTACACCGGCAATTCGGCGACCGGCCGGACAAGATCCTCGCGCTCGAACTCGGCGGCAACAATCCGCTTGTCGTCTGGGATGCGCCCGATATCGAAGCCGCTGCCACGATGGCCATTCAATCGGCCTACACCACCGCCGGCCAGCGTTGCACGGCGGGTCGGCGGCTGATCGTCAAGGATGGCGAGCATGAAGCGCTGATCGAAACTATCGCGAAACTGGCCAAACGGATCATCGTCGACGAGCCGCATGCGAACCCCGCGCCGTTCATGGGACCCGTCATCGACAATGACTCGGCGACCATCGTCAACGATGCGTTTCTGGGCATGCTGCTGAAAGGCGGCAAGCCGATCGTCCATATGCGGCGCCCCGAAGAAGACAAGCCGTTCCTGACGCCGGGGCTGATCGACGTCACCGATATCGCCGACCGGCCCGACGAGGAAGTGTTCGGACCACTGTTGCAGATCATCCGCGTGCCCGATTTCGAAACCGCGCTCGCCGAAGCGAACAATACCCGCTTCGGCCTGTCGGCCTCGCTGATCAGCGGGTCGCCCGATCTCTACGATACGTTCTGGGCCAATATCCGCGCGGGCATCGTCAACTGGAACAATCCGACCAACGGTGCGTCCTCCGCCGCGCCGTTCGGCGGCGTCGGGTTTTCGGGCAATCATCGGCCGAGCGCCTTTTACGCTGCCGATTATTGCGCCTATCCGGTCGCTTCCGCCGAAGCCCCGTCGGCGCGCGCGTCGATCGGCATCGGTCTCAAAGACCCGCATTACGAGCGCAAAGCCGAGCCCGAAAGCTGAGCTAAACCCGCTCCAAGCAACCATCATTTGTTTGTGCCATGCGACATGGCCATTTTGCTGCCATGGAAATGGACGATCTCAAAACGGGCCGCGTCTTGCTCGTCGGCGCCGGGCCGGGAGACCCCGAGCTACTGACTCTGCGCGCTTTGCGGGAGCTGCAGGAGGCCGATCTCGTCGTGCACGACGGGCTCGTCGGCCAGGACGTGCTCGATCTGATCCCGGGCGCCACGCCGCGCATCTCGGTCGCCAAGCAACGCAGCCGTCACACAATGCCGCAACCCGGCATCAATGCGCTATTGATCGAAAAAGCGCGCGAAGGATTGAATGTCGTGCGCCTCAAGGGCGGCGATCCGTTTATCTTCGGGCGCGGCGGCGAAGAGGCCGAGGATTTGCGCAAGGCCGACATTCCGGTCGAGATCGTTCCGGGCATTTCGGCGGCGCTCGGCGCTGCGGCCGATGCCGCGCTCCCGCTCACCCATCGCGAAGCCTCGAGCGCGGTCACCTTCGTCGCCGGCCAATGCAAGGGCCTGTCCGACCAGAATTGGGCAGGACTTGCGGGCAAAGGCCGTACGCTCGTCATCTATATGGGCGTCGCGACAGCGCCGGATATCGCCGAGAAATTGATCGCCGACGGCGTATCGCCCGATATGCCCGTCGCGATCGTCGAGCGCGCGACGCGCCCCGATGCACGGGCGATGCGCTCGCTGCTCGCCGATCTCGGCGACCTCGTTGCGCGCGAACATGTCGAGAGCCCGGCGGTGATTATCGTCGGCGAAGTCGTCGATCGTTCGAATGCCGAAGACAGGCTGGTCGCGATCGCGCGCGGTGCGGAGACGGTGACGTGAAGATATTGACCGGCAACGACCTCAAGACCGGCGATGTCGTCTGGTGGACCGGCTATGACTGGTCGCGCCACGTATCCGATGCCGTCCCGGTCTACGACAATGTGACGGATGTCATCGCGCGCGAGATCGCCAAGCGCGCGGTCAGCGACTGCTACACGGTCGAAGCGGAAAAGACAGATGACGGCGTACTTCCGATCCATATCAAGGAAAAGATCCGCGCGACGGGCCCGACGGTGCGCCCCGATCTCAAAATCTCGCCGCCGGACCCCGCCGCCGGAAACTGGGTGATCTGAGATGTACAAATACGACAATTACGATCAGGAAATGGTCTACACGCGCGTCGCGGAATTTCGCGATCAGGTCGAGCGCCGCATCGCGGGCAAGCTGACCGAGGATCAGTTCAAGCCATTGAGGCTGATGAACGGCCTCTATCTCCAGCTCCACGCCTATATGCTGCGCGTCGCCGTCCCCTATGGCACGCTGAATTCCGAACAGATGCGGATGCTCGCGCATATCGCGCGCAAATACGACCGCGATTACGGGCATTTTACGACGCGGCAAAATATCCAGTATAACTGGATCAAGCTTGAGGACGCACCCGATATCCTCGCCGATCTGGCGACCGTCGAGATGCACGCGATCCAGACCAGCGGCAATTGCATCCGCAATATCAGCTCCGACCAATATGCCGGCGCCGCGGCCGACGAGCTTGTCGACCCGCGCCCCTATGCCGAGCTGCTGCGGCAATGGTCGAGCTTTCACCCGGAATTTTCGTTCCTGCCGCGCAAGTTCAAATTCGCGGTGATCGCCTCGGACGAAGACCGCGCGGCGATGCGGCTCCACGATATCGGCATCCAGATGGTCGAGCAGGACGGCGCAATCGGCGCGCGCTATTATGCCGGCGGCGGCATGGGCCGGACGCCGATGATCGGCCCACTGATCCGCGATTTCGTGCCCGTCGCCGATCTCGTCAGCTATGCCGAGGCGATATTGCGCGTCTACAACCGCTACGGTCGCCGCGACAATAAGTACAAAGCGCGGATCAAGATCCTCGTCCATGAGATGGGTGCGGAAAAGTTCATCGAAGAGGTCGAGGCCGAGTTCGCTCATCTCCAAGGCCAGAATATCGATGCTCCTGCCGCCGAGCTAGAGCGCATCAAAGGCTATTTCGAAGACCCGGCGTTCGAAACCGGTTTGTCCGATGAGATCGACCGCTCCGATCCCGATTTCGCCGTCTGGCTCGACCAGAATGTCCATACCCATAAACAGCCCGGCTATGCGATCGCGGTTATCAGCCTGAAACCGACCGGTGGCATTCCCGGCGACGCGTCTTCGGCGCAGATGGAACTGATGGCCGATCTCGCCGAGCGCTACAGCTTCGACGAATGCCGGGTGACGCATTCGCAGAACATCGTGTTGCCGCATGTCCGCAAGCAGGATCTCCACGCGATATGGCAAAAGCTGGTCGAAGCGGAATTCGCCAGCCCCAATCTCGACCTGATCAGCGATATCATCGCCTGCCCGGGCCTCGATTATTGCAGCCTCGCCAACGCGCGCTCGATCCCGGTCGCACAGAAGATCGCGCAGCGTTTCAAGGAGATCGACCGGCAAAAGGAACTTGGCGAGCTCAAACTGAAAATCTCCGGCTGTATCAACGCCTGCGGCCATCACCATGCCGGCCATATCGGCATTCTCGGCGTCGACCGCAAAGGCACCGAGAACTACCAACTGCTGCTCGGCGGTTCTGGCGCCGAAGATGTCAGCCTCGCCAAGATCACCGGCCCGGGCTTCGACGAAGACGGCATCGTCGATGCGGTCGAGAAAGTGACCGATGTCTACGTCGCCGAGCGCGAGGACGGCGAACGCTTCCTCGATACCTATCGCCGCGTCGGAATGGATCGCTTCAAGGAGGCGCTTTATGGATAATCTCCTTCGCTTCCGCGATGACGAGGCGCATGAGGAACCCGCCGTCACGCTCGACGGATTTCTCGATCAGTCGAACGCCACCGCCGTGCGGCTTGAAGATGGCGAAGACGCCCGCCAGCTGCTTCCCTTTCTCGATCGGCTCGCGCTGATCGAGATCGGCTTTTCGGCCTTTGGCGACGGCCGCGGCTATTCCGCCGCGCGTATCTTGCGCGAACACGGGTTCGACGGCGAAATCCGCGCGCAAGGCGATGTCCTAATCGACCAAATTGCCTTTATGCGGCGCTGCGGTTTCGACAGCTTCTCGCCGGAAACACCGCTCGATCCCGGCGATGCCGAAAAAGCGCTCGCCCGCTGGAACCATGTCTATCAACACGCGGCCGATGACCGCCAGCCGATTTGGAACAAACGTCATGGCCAGTAATGCTGCTCGCGTCCTCGACATTATCGACAGCCGGCCCGCCTTTACGCAAGCCGACGCCGACCGGCTCAATGCGCGCTTCGAGGGCGTCGATGCGAAGACGATGC
Organism: Sphingomonadaceae bacterium; assembly: GCA_013001755.1. Classification (GTDB taxonomy): domain Bacteria; phylum Pseudomonadota; class Alphaproteobacteria; order Sphingomonadales; family Sphingomonadaceae; genus Parasphingopyxis. The sequence goes on along the minus strand of JABDLY010000052.1, from coordinate 14,249 downwards.
TTGGCACGCTGATCGGCGAAGGCGCGCTTGGCAAGATTGCGCTCGTTTCGTCGTTCGGCACCGAAGCCGCCGTGTTGCTTCATCTGGTTTCGCGGGTGGACAAAGAACTCCCGGTCATCTTCGTCGATACGCTCAAAATGTTTCCCGAAACGCTTGCCTATCGCGAGCAGCTGATCGCACGGCTTAGCCTGACCGCTGCCTCCGTTGTCACCCCGAATGCGGAGACGCTCGCCGAGAAAGACGCCAACGGCCTGCGCTGGTCGTTCGATCCCGATGGCTGCTGCGCGATCCGCAAGGTCGAGCCGCTGGCGCGCGCCAAGGACGGGCTCGACGCATGGATTTCGGGCCGCAAGGCGTTTCAGTCGGTGACCCGCGAAAACCTGCCGCGATTCGAAATCGAAGACGGCCGGCTCAAGATCAATCCGCTCGGCGATTGGGTGAAGGACGATCTCGAAGCCTATTTCGAAGAGCATGATCTGCCGCGGCATCCGCTCGAGGAACAAGGCTATCTTTCGGTCGGTTGCGCGCCGTGCACCTCGAAGGTAGCGCCCGGCGAGGATCCGCGCGCCGGCCGTTGGCGCGGCTGGGACAAGACCGAATGCGGCATCCATTCGCCGATCGACGGCGGCGGCGATGACGACGAGGCGAACCAGCCTGTCTTCTGACGCCTAATATTGCGGCCGCTGGTCCTCGAACGCCAGATCGCTGAACTTGGTGAATTCGGGTTCGAAGCGCAGCGTCACGACGCCCGTCGCGCCGTGGCGCTGCTTCGAGACGATGACCTGCGCCTGGCCATGAATCTCCTGGTTCTTCGATTCCCATTCGGAGCGTTTGGCGATTTCTTCAGGCGTGCTCTTGTCGGTGATCATGCCGGGCTCGCCGAAATTGTGATAATAATCCTCGCGATAGATGAAGAGGACGATATCAGCGTCCTGCTCGATCGAGCCCGATTCGCGCAGGTCCGAAAGCTGCGGTTTCTTGTCCTCGCGCTGCTCGACCTGGCGGCTGAGCTGCGACAATGCGAGCACCGGCACTTCGAGCTCCTTGGCGAGAGTCTTGAGCCCGCGGCTGATTTCCGAAATCTCCTGGACGCGGTTCTGGTTGGCGGTGCGCGTCGATCCCTGGAGCAATTGGAGATAGTCGACGACGATGATGCCGATACCGCGTTGTCGCTTGAGCCGCCGCGCGCGCGTCCGCAACGCCGCGATGGTGAGGCCCGGCGTATCGTCGATATAGAAAGGCAGGCTTTCGAGGTCGCTCGCGGCGCGCGCGAGATCGCGGAATTCGCTCTGGCTGATCGCGCCCTTGCGGAGCTTTTCGGAGCTGATCCCCGATTGCTCGGACAGGATACGCGTCGCCAGCTGGTCGGCCGACATTTCGAGGCTGAAGAACGCGACCGGCGCGCCGATCGACTCCTCGATCCCGTCTTCCTGATCGCGCGCGTGGCGCTGCGCGGCGTTGAACGCGATGTTGGTCGCCAGCGCCGTCTTGCCCATGCCAGGGCGCGCGGCGAGGATGATCAGGTCCGATTTGTGAAGGCCCGCAAGCTGCCGGTTGAGGCTCTCGAAGCCCGTCGTATAGCCCGAAACGCCGCCGCCCGAATTCATCGCGATCCGTGCCATTTCGACCGATTCGGCGGCCGCGCGGACGAACTGTTTGGTCGACCCGCTCTCGCCGTCCTTTTCGGCGACTTCGTAGAGCGCGATCTCGGCCTCTTCGATCTGCTCGCGCGGATCGACGGCCTCGCTGGTATCGACGGCTTTTTCGACCATGTCGCGCCCGACGCCGATCAGCGCGCGGAGCATGGCGAGCTCGTAAATCTGCTGCGCGAAATCACGTGCGCCGATCAGCGCGACGCCGCTCTCGGTGATCTTGACGAGATAGGAGACGCCGCCAAGCGCCTTGAGCGCTTCGTCGGCTTCGAAGATCGGTTTAAGCGTCACCGGATTGGCGACCATGTTCTTGTCGACGACCATGCGGATGATCGCATCGTAGATCCGGCCATGGGTCGGCTCGAAGAAATGCTCCTCGCGGATGATCCGCTGGACATCGTCGACGAGCCGGTTGTCGATAAGCAGCGCGCCGAGCAAAGCGGCCTCGGCGTCGATATTGTGCGGAAGCGCCGGTGGCCCCTCCTCTTTTTCGCTTACAAGTTGGAGGGGGGAATCGGCCATGCGCCCTTGTCGCGCGAAACGCCTCGCGGCTCAAGCCGACAAGGCTGTGGAAATGCTGTTGGTCGATCAATATCTCGTCATTGCGAGGAGCGAAGCGACGAAGCAATCCAGAGCCACAAGCGATGCCGTTTGCCGCTCTGGATTGCTTCGCTGCGCTCGCAATGACGGGGGGTCCGTGCGCTATTCCGACATCCGTCCGATCACCGTCGGCACATCATATTCATCGTCGCCGTCATAGCGCGGTGCGTATTTTTCGAACGCTTCGGAAAGTTCGCGATACCGGCGATCGATGTGCTCGATATTGAAGGCATGGCTCACCACGAATTTCTCGCCGGCCTTTATCTGGTCGAGCACGATCGCCGCGAAGCGATCGGTGTCCATTGCCAGCTTGTTGAATTCGGGCGGGGAGATTTCGGATTTCACCCAGCCGGGGAAGATCGTGCCGACGGTGATGTGATCGGGCATTTCTTCGCGAAAAGCCTCGGTCAGCCCCATCACGGCGTGCTTCGACGCGACATAGGCTGCCGAGTTGGGAACGGCGGTGAAGAAGGCGTTTTCCGAGGCGACATTGTAGATCGCGGCCTCGGTGCCACGCGCGATCATCCGCCGGCCGAAGCTCGCGCAGCCATGCCAGACGCCGAAGAGATTGACGTCGAACAGTTTGCGCATCGCATCGAGCCGCAGCTCGGTCAGCGGCTTCATCGGAATGGCGATACCGGCATTGTTGATCAGGATATCGGCGCCGCCAAATTGCGCCCATGCAAAATCGGCAAAGGCTTCCACGCTCTCCGGCTCGGCGACATCCATCACCATCGAACGCGCCTCGATACCGAGCGCGCCGAGCGCGGTGGCGGCCTCGGTCAATCGTTCCTGCCGCGGCTCACCGATTACGATGTTAGCGCCTTCCGCGCCGAACGCCTCGGCCAGCGCGAAGCCGATACCCGTCGCGCCGCCGGTGATGGCGACGGTCTTGCCCTTGAAATTGTCCAAAGCATCTCTCCCGTTACGATCAAACCCTAAGGCAAACATGCCGTCCCAGCCAAGCTATTCCCAAGCGCGGCCCTTCCCCCTAAGTCCTCGCCCATGGGCGACCCGCGCATCATCGACGTCGAACTCGACGAAGCGACGATTATCTGGCGCAATGCCGATATCGAGCAAGAGCGGCGCATTGCGATTTTCGATCTGCTCGAGGGCAATCATTTCGATCCGCAAAAAGGCTATCCCGAAGCATATGACGGGCCGTACAAATTGAAATTGCGCGTCGAGGAAAACCGGCTGGCGCTCGATATTTCAGCCGAAAACGATGCGCTGCTCGAGACGATCGTGCTCGGGCTCACGCGTTTCCGCCGCCCGATCCGCGAATATTTCGCGATCTGCGACAGCTATTTTCAGGCGATCCGCCAGGCAACGCCGCAGCAGATCGAAACGATCGATATGGCGCGGCGCGGTGTTCACAATGACGCGGCGGAGCTTTTGAAGGAACGGCTCGAAGGCAAGATCGACGTCGATTTCGATACCGCGCGCCGCCTTTTCACGCTGATCTGCGTCCTGCATATCCGGGGGTGAGATGAAGGCGCTTAAATGGGGGATGGCATGGCTGGTGCTGGCCGCGATTGTCGCGGCGGGGCTTTTCTATGCCGCGATCCACTGGCGGCCGTCGGCCGATCGATATCCGGTCCAGGGCATCACCATTACCGCGGAACAGGGCGAGGTACACTGGCCGACCTTGCACGCGGCGGGCGCCGATTTCGCCTATATCCTCGCGACCGATGGCGATACCGGTCGCGATCCCGCCTTCGCCAATAACTGGGCCGGCGCGCGCGATGCCGGGATGCGCTATGGCGCGATCCATATCTGGCAGCTCTGCCGCCTCGCGCCCGACCAGGCGACCAATTTCATCGCCAACGTCCCCGCCGATGAAGCCGCACTTCCCCCGGCGGTGATATTGCGCTTCAAGGGCAATTGCGCGGATCGGCCCGATGTCGATGTGATGATCTCCGAACTCGCGACCTTCCTCGCTATGATCGAAGCGCATAGCGAAAACCCCGCCCTGCTTTACGTCACTGGCGATTTCGATGCAGCCTATGGCATCACAAGCCGCGTCGAGCGCAGCTTCTGGCTCCAGCGGCGGCTGTTCAAGCCCGATTACGGCGCCGCGCCCTGGGTGATGTGGGAAGCGACAGACATTCTGCGCGTCGAGGGTGTGGAAAACCCGGCCCGCTGGAATGTGGTGCGCCCCGGCCCGCCGGGCTAAGAGCAAGCCATGGCGATCATGTCGGACAAATGGATTCGCGCGAACGCGCAGAAGAACGGCATGATCGAGCCGTTCGTCGACGGCCAGCGCCGCGAGGGAACGATCAGCTACGGCCTTTCCTCCTATGGCTATGACGCGCGCGTCGCCGAGGATTTCAAGATTTTCACCAATGTCGATAATGCGATCGTCGATCCGAAGAATTTCGCCGAAAACAGCTTCGTCGATCGCACGGCCGAGTGTCACATCATCCCGCCGAACAGCTTTGCCCTGGCGCGGACTGTCGAATATTTCCGCGTGCCGCGCGATATCCTCGTCATCTGCCTCGGCAAATCGACCTATGCGCGGTGCGGGATCATCGTCAACGTCACGCCGCTCGAGCCCGGCTGGGAAGGCCATGTGACGCTCGAATTCTCGAACACCACACCGCTCCCGGCCAAAGTCTATGCCAATGAGGGGGCCTGCCAGTTCCTGTTCCTGCAGGGCAACGAACCTTGCGAAACGAGCTATGCCGACCGCGCGGGCAAATATATGAAACAGCGGGGCGTAACGCTGCCCAAGCTGTAGGTTCGGACTGGAGCGTCGAAATAGCTCGCCGTCCACCGCTTTTACGCCAGCAAAATTGCGTGCTCGCGCGAAGGTCTTTATCGCTATGTCCAAAGGAACGGAGACGATCCGACCATGCGCGCGGCCGCCCTGTTGAGATATGCCCTGCCCGCCGCTTTGCTGGCGCTGGCTGGCTGCGGCCAAAGCGATTCGCGCGACCCCGGCGAAGTCCGGGCGGCCGAACAGGGCCTGCCCACGCTCACCATCCACCGTGAGACCCGTACCGGCCCAGGCTCGGTCAACGCCTATTGGATCGAGGGATCGGACGGGATCGTCATCTTCGACACGCAGCGCGACCCCGATCTCGCGGCCCGCTTCGCCAGCGAGATCGAGCAGGCCGGCAAACCCGTCATCGCGATCATCGTCAGCCATTATCACGCCGATCATTTCGCCGGGCTGCCCTATCTGGCCGAAGCGTTTCCCGACGCCCGGATCCTGATGCCCGAAGCCGTGGCCGAACAGCTGTCCGAGGATCCGTCGGGCTATGTCGAACAGGTCGCGGCGCTCTATGGCGAGGATTTCGGCGGGATGCCCGAGGCCGACGGGCTGCTGACGGGCGGCGAAGAGCTCAACCTGTCGGGCGTACCAATGACGGTCAGCATCGTCGACGAAGCCGAAGCCTCGCCAATCCTGATGCTCGCCGTTCCAAGCCAGAATGCGCTGCTCGCGTCCGATCTCGTCGTCAGCGGCATGCACCCCAATATGGCCGATGCCGATCTCGATAGCTGGCCGCGCGCTCTCGAACGGCTGTCGCGCGATTTTCCGAATGTCACGCTCTATCCCGGCCATGGCGAACAGGGTCCGGCGAACCTACTTGTCGCCAACCAGACCGCCTATCTCAACTTCATGCGCACCCTGGTGATCAACGACCTGATCGACGACGATGTCGCCACCGAGAGCCAGATTGCCGCCGCGCTCACGCAGATACGCGGCAATTATCCCGATTGGGAATCGACGACCGGCAGGCCTGCGCAGCTTCGCCGCAATCTCGAAGCCATGATCGAGAAACTCGGCGGAAGGCTGGCGCTGCAACGGCGCGTAACCGCCGGCGACCGCGAATCCCGGCCAAGCGAATAAGTTAACGCCGCCTGCGCTTTTTTCCGCGATCCTTTCGCTTGCCTTTGCCCTTATCCCGACGGTCTGAGCGTTTCGAGCGCGAGGAACCGCCACCGCCCTTGCCTTCGGGGAGCTCGAAACGCAGCCCGCCGCTTACCGGATTCGCGTCGATCAGCCTGAGCTCGAGCCGATCGCCCAGCGCATAGCGCGTGCGGGTCTGTTCGCCGACGAGCGCGTGGAGCGTCTCGTCGTAGCGGAAATATTCGGCGCCGAGATCGCGCGCGAGCAACAAGCCGTCGCCGCCAAACTCCTCGACGGTGGCGAAAAAACCGAAAGACTGGACGCCGGTGATCCGCGTCTTGACGATCTCGCCGACATGCTCGGCCAGATAGGCGGCGATATAGCGATCGTTGGTTTCGCGCTCGGCCTCCATCGCGCGGCGTTCGAGTTTCGAAATCTTGTCGCCGGTCGCCTCCATCGTTTCGGCTTCCTTGGCGGTCAGCCCCGTATCGCCGGTGTCGGGGCCAAGCTTGTACGCGCCGACCAGCGAGCGATGGACGAGCAGATCGGCATAGCGGCGGATCGGAGAGGTGAAATGCGCATAGCTGCCAAGCGCGAGGCCGAAATGGCCGGCATTTTTGGGTGTGTAATAGGCTTGCGTCTGGCTGCGCAGAATCTGCTCCATGACCTGCGGCAATATGTTCTCGTCGGGCACGCGCTCGATCACGCGGTTGAAGGTTGCAGGCGTAATCACCTGCCCCATCGCAAAAGGCATATCGAGGCTGGCGAGATATTCCTTGAGCGCGACGAGTTTTTCGCGGCTCGGCGGCTCGTGGACGCGGTACATGACGGCGGCAGCCTTGACCTCCAGCGCCTTGGCGGCCGCGACATTGGCGGCGATCATGAAATCCTCGACAAGCCTATGCGCATCGAGCCGGTCGCGCGGCGCGACCGATTCGATACGCCCGGTTTCGTCGAGTTCGATCCGGCGCTCGGGAAGGTCGAGATCGAGCGGCCCGCGCGCGGCACGCGCCCTGGCGAGCAATTTCCAGCAGGCCCAAAGGGGTTTGAGCGTCTGTTCGACAAGATCGGCCCGCTCCAGCTCAGGCATTGCACAAGGTGAAGAGGCAAGCTCTACCGAGTCCCCCTCCCGCTTGCGGGAGGGGTTAGGGGTGGGTGAGCCCGAACCACTTTCACGCTCGCTTATGCTCGTTCCGGCCCCACCCCCGGCCCCTCCCGGGAGCGGGAGGGGAGAGGTACCGTCGATCGCCGCCTGCGCATCTTCATAGGCAATATTGGCTGCGAGCCGGACGCGCGCGCGCGAAAAGCGCCAGCGTTCGAGCTTGCCCTGCGCGTCGATTTCGAGATGGCAGGCCATCGCCGCACGGTCTTTGCCCGCCTTGAGCGAACAGATTTCGGCCGAAAGTATTTCGGGCAGCATCGGCACGACCTGGTCGGGAAAATAGACGCTGTTGCCGCGCCGCCGCGCTTCGCGGTCGAGCTGCGATCCCGGACGGACATAATAGCTGACATCGGCAATCGCGACGATCGCGCGAAACCCGCCCCGGCCATCCGGCTCGGCCCAGATCGCATCGTCATGATCGCGTGCATCGGCGGGGTCGATCGCGACGATGGGCAGGTACGTCAGGTCCTCGCGCTCGCCGAGATCGAGCTTGGCGACGCGCCCGGCCTCTTCGAGCAATTCCCCGGAAAAGACATGCGGGATTTCGTGCTTATGGATTGCGATCAGCGAGAAGCTTTTCGGCTGAAACGGATCGCCGAGAATTCTGGTGACGCGCGCGCCTGCGCGCGCTCCGCCGCCGCTGCGCTCGGCCTGCACGAGATCGCCTGCACTCGCGCGGTTGGCATCCGTCACGGGAAGATCGCGCCGGCTGCTTTTTTCGAGCCCTTTGAGCCAGAGCTTGCCGCCTTCTTCGTGGACCACGCCGATCAGCTCGTCGCTCGCCGCGGGCAATATCTTCATCGGATGGGCGATCCAGCCCTTCCCTGCTTCCTCGGTCCGCGCAAGGATGCGTTGCCCGATACCGAGCGGCCTGCGCTTGCCGCGTTCCTTCACCCGCAGCCGCGGCGCAGGCGCGTCGCTGTCCCAGCGTTCGGGCGTTGCGAAAATCTGGCCGTCATCGTCGACGTCCGCAACGCGCAGCACCGTAACCTTGGGCAAACCGCCGCCCTTGTGGACGCTCTTGCCGGGTCCGGTTTCGAGCAATCCCTTGTCCGCCATATCGCGCATCAACGCCTTGAGCGCGATCTTGTCCTGTCCCTTGATGCCGAAAGCACGCGCAATCTCGCGCTTCCCTGCCGGTTGGTCGGAGCTAGCGATAAAATCGAGGATTTGCTGTTGGGTGGGGAGAGGTGAGGACATTGGGAAGCTATACGTGGGTTGAGGGTTGCCGTCATGCTGAACTTGTTTTTTGGAGCCCATCCGTCATTGCGAGCGAAGCGAAGCAATCCAGAGCCGCGCGCGTCGGCGCTCGCGGCTCTGGATTGCCGCGTCGCCTTCGGCTCCTCGCAATAACGACATCGGTGAATGCCAACTGTCCCCAAAAATTGCATCCTCAAAGAAGTTCAGGATGACGACAGGAAATATTCCGCTAATCTAGCCTCCAATGACCTATGACCTCCTGATCATCGGCGGCGGGATTAACGGCACGGCGATTGCCCGCGATGCCGCGGGGCGTGGCTGGAAGACCTTGCTCGTCGAGCGCGACGATCTGGCGAGCCATACAAGCTCGGCCTCGTCGAAGCTGATCCATGGCGGCATCCGTTATCTCGAATATTATGAATTCCGCCTGGTCCGCGAGGCGCTCAAGGAGCGCGAGGTGATGCTGCGATCGGCGCCGCATCTGATCAAGCCGATGCGCTTCGTGCTTCCGCATGAGGAAATGGCGCGGCCCTTCTGGATGATCCGCGCCGGGCTGCTGCTCTACGATTTTCTCGGTGGCAAACGGACGCTCAGCGGTACGCGCAAGCTCGGCAAGGCCAATCCGCAATACAGGTCGCCGCTCGCCAATCCCGATGTGAAGGGTTTCGCCTATTCGGATTGCTGGGTCGATGATGCGCGGCTCGTTGTCGCCAACGCGATCGACGCGCGCGACAAAGGCGCCGAGATCGCAACGTATACCGAATTGCTGTCGGCCGAACGCAGCGGCGCGGCGTGGACGGCCAGGCTCAGCGATGGACGCAGTGTCGAGGCGCGGACGATCGTCAACGCCGCCGGGCCATGGGTCAGCGAGGTGCTCGGCGACAAACTCGGTGTCGCGAGCGATGCCAAGGTCCGGCTTGTGCGCGGCAGCCATATCATCGTCCCGCGACTCTATGCCGGCGACCATGCCTATATCCTGCAGCAACCCGACAAGCGCGTCGTCTTCGCGATGCCCTATCTTGACCGCTTCACGCTGATCGGCACGACCGATGTCGCGGTCGATGATCCGGGAGATGCGGTGATGACGACCGACGAAGTCGATTATCTCTGCAAATCGGTGAACCATTATTTCGCGGTGCAGACGACGCCCGACGACGTCGTGTCGCTCTATTCGGGCGTGCGTTCGCTCTATGACGACGGCGCCGAAGAATCGTCCGAAGTCACCCGCGAATATGTGCTTGAGATGGACGGCGGCGATGAAAGCGGCGCGCCGACTTTGCTTTCGGTGTTCGGCGGCAAGATCACAACGGCGCGCGCCCTGGCCGAAGATGCCGCTGACCGAATCGCCGAAGCGGCGGCATTGGACGGTAGCGCCTGGACGCGCGAGGCTTTGCTCCCGGGCGGCGAAATCGGCGGCGATTTCGATGCATTTTTCGAAGCGGTCGAGGCCGACTACCCGTTTCTCGACTGGGCCGACGCCAAGCGCATGGCGCGCGTCTATGGATCGCGGATCAAGGATGTAATCGGCGATGCGCGCAGCCTGGGCGAACTCGGCGAACATTTCGGCGGCGGGCTGACGCAACGCGAGGTCGACTATCTGATTGCCGAGGAATGGGCGAAAACCGCCGACGATATCCTCTGGCGGCGCAGCAAGATGGGGCTGGCGATGGACGAGGACGAGCAAGCGCGACTCGAAACATGGCTCGGGGAGCGGGTATATTGACCAAGCATATCGTCGCCATCGACCAAGGCACGACGTCGAGCCGGGCAATATTATTCGACGAAGCGGGCAGACCGCTGACCAGCGACGCACATGAATTCACGCAACATTATCCGGATGATGGCTGGGTCGAACATGATCCCGAGGACATCTGGCGCGATACCGTAAGGGCGGTGAAGGCGGTGCTGACCGACGAAACGCTCGCCATCGGCATCACCAACCAGCGCGAGACGATCGTGCTGTGGGATCGCGAGACGGGCAAGCCGCTCCATAACGCCATAGTGTGGCAGGACCGGCGCACCGCCGATGCCTGCCGCCAGCTCAAGACCGACGGCCATGAGGCGATGATCAGCGCCAGCACCGGGCTGCTGCTCGATCCCTATTTCAGCGCGACCAAGCTTGCCTGGCTGCTCAATCACGTCGATGGCGCGCGCGCTGCCGCCGACGCGGGCAAGCTGGCGGCGGGGACGATCGACAGCTTCCTGCTCTGGCGGCTGACCGGCGACACGGTCCACGCGACCGATATCACCAATGCCGGGCGCACGATGCTCTGCGATATCCATAGAGGGACATGGGACGGCGATCTGCTCGAGCTGTTCAATATTCCCGAGAGCCTTTTGCCGCGTATCGCCGGCAATGCCGAAATATTGGGCGAAACCGATTCCTCGCTGTTCGGCCGCGCGATTCCGATTGCCGGGATGGCGGGCGACCAGCAGGCGGCGCTGATCGGCCAGGCCTGTTTCGAGCCGGGCATGGTCAAATCGACCTATGGCACCGGCTGCTTCCTGTTGCTCAACACCGGCACCGAAGCCGTCGCTTCGAAAAACCGCCTGCTGACGACGCCTGCGTACAAGATCGGCGACGAGATCACCTATGCGCTCGAGGGATCGATCTTCGTCGCGGGCGCGGCGATCAAATGGCTGCGCGACAAATTGGGCGTGATTACCGACGCCGCCGAAAGCGAGGCGATCGCGCGCGCCGTTCCCGATAATCACGGCGTCACTGTCGTCCCCGCCTTTACCGGGCTCGGCGCGCCGCATTGGGAGCCCGATGCGCGCGGGCTGATTACCGGCATGACGCTCGACACGACCGCCGACCATATCGTCCGCGCGACGCTCGAATCGATCGCCTTCCAGACCCGCGACCTGCTCGACGCGATGACCGCCGACGGCGCCGCACCGCCGAGCGCGATCCGCATCGACGGCGGGATGGCGCAGAACAGCTGGTTCGCGCAGTTCCTCAGCGATGTGCTCGCGACGCCGGTGGAACGGCCCGAGAGCCATGAGACGACGGCACTGGGCGCGGCCTATCTGGCAGGGCTGGCGACGGGGGTCTGGGGCGATGTCGCTGATCTGTCGGCGCGCTGGGAAGCGGCTGGGCGCTTCGAACCGGCGCAAGACGACGCGAAACGCGCGACTATGCTCTCAAAATGGCAGGCCGCTCTCGAGAGAGCACTGCCCTAACCCCAACCGATGTCCCTGAGCTTGTCGAAGGGCTGTTCTTCCCCTTCGACGCCGGAAAAATAAGGACAACCCTTCGACAAGCTCAGGGTAATCGGTTTTCTACACCGGCAGCTTTACCTCAAAGGCGTCCATTCCTGATCCGCGTCGAGCGGTGAGAAGATGTCGGTGATCAGGCCTTCGGTGACCTCTTCGGGCGTCGCCGGGTTCCATTTCGGCGCATTGTCCTTGTCGACGATCAACGCGCGGACGCCTTCGAGAAAATCATGCCGCTGCACGACATGCGCGCCGACGCGATATTCGACGCGCATCTCGTCGGCGAAATCCTTGTGCCGCGCGCCGCGCTTGAGGAGTTCGAGCGCAACCTTGCAGGTCTGCGGCGATTTGGTGGCGAGCGTTTCGAGCTCCTTGAGCGCCCATTCCGAGCCATCGGTTTCGAGCGCCGCGAGAATGTCCTCATAGCGATCCGAGGCGAAGAGCCGGTCGATCTCTTCGCGATTGCCGGTGATGCGCGCCTCGGGCGGTTCGACCGATGCCGCTTCAAGAATTGCTTCGATCGCCTGCGGGTCATCGGCGATCTTCGCTTTCACATCCTCGAGCGTATCGCTCGGCAAATAATGCGTCGCCAGCCCGAGCGCCAGACATTCCGCCCCATCGATCCGTGCGCCGGTTAGCGCGAGGAACTGCCCCGTCCGCCCCGGCAGCCGCGACAGATACCAGCCGCCGCCGACATCGGGAAACAGGCCGATCCCGGTCTCGGGCATCGCGAAGCGCGTATGTTCGGTCGCGACGCGATATTTGCACGGCTGCGAAAGGCCGACGCCGCCGCCCATGGTGATGCCGTCCATGAAAGCGATTGTCGGCTTGGCGTAAGTGAACAGCAGATGGTTCATCCGATATTCGGTATGGAAGAATGCGCGCGCCTCGACGCCGTCCTTCGCGCCGCTTTCGGCGAGCATCCGGATATCGCCGCCAGCACAGAAACCGCGCCCCTCAGCATGGTCGATCATCACCGCTTCGATGGCGAGATTGCCGCGCCAGCTTTGCAATGCCTCGATCGCCGCTTCGCACATCGCGGTGGTCAGCGCGTGGAGCGCCTTGGGGCGGTTGAGGCGCAGCCGCGCGGCCTTGCCGTCGATGGATGTAAGGAGTTCGTCGGTCATGGCCCGATACTAGCCAGACAGGCCTTTGCCGTCACCCGCAAGTTTAATGATCGCCGCCTTGCCCGAACGATATTATGCTGTGATGCTCGTATGATCGCTTTAGTCCCGGAGACCAGTCCATGCCCGAATTTCGCACGCTATATGACGCGCCCGAACCCTATGAATCCGGGATGCTCGATGTCGGGGATGGCCATTCAATCTATTATGAGCGCGTCGGAGCGCCGGGCGGGAAGCCGGCGGTGTTTCTCCATGGCGGCCCCGGTGGCGGCTGCTCGGCCGACAATCGCGGGCTTTTCGATCCCGATATCTATGACGTGCTTTTGTTCGATCAGCGGGGTTGCGGACGATCGACCCCGCATGCCGAACTAGAGGCCAATACGACATGGCACCTTGTCGCCGATATCGAACGGCTCCGCGAAATGGCCGGCGCGGAGAAATGGCTGGTCTTCGGCGGATCATGGGGATCGACGTTGAGCCTTGCCTATGCCGAAACCCATCCCGAGCGGGTCAGCGCGCTAATCCTTCGCGGCATTTTTACGTTCACCGAGGGCGAGATCGCATGGTATTATCAGTTCGGCGTCTCGCAGATGTTTCCGGAGAAATGGGAGCGCTTTCTCGCGCCCATTCCTGCAGCGGAGCGGGAGGATCTGCTGAACGCCTATAACCGTATTCTGACCGGCGACGACGAAAAGGCGCAGCTTGAGGCCGCCAAAGCCTGGTCGACCTGGGAAGGGGAGACAATCACTCTGCTTCCCGACCCGGAATTTTCGGCGCAATTTGGCGACGGCCATTATGCGCTCGCCTTCGCACGGATCGAGAACCATTATTTCGTGAATAACGCCTGGCTGGAAGAAAACCAGCTTCTGCGCGACGCCGGAAAACTGCGCAGCATCCCGGGCGCGATCGTTCATGGCCGCTACGACATGCCCTGCCCCGTGCGCAACGCCTATGCGCTTCACAAAGCCTGGCCCGAAGCCGAATATCATATCGTCGAAGGTGCGGGTCACGCCTGGTCCGAGCCGGGCATCCTCGACCAGCTCATCCGGGCGACCGACCGCTTCGCGAGCGATTAGCCACCGCGAACGACTCGCCAAAAACGCGGCATCGCGCTAGCTAGGTTGCAAATCGCAACAGAGAGGATCGCACCATGGCAGACGCCGACCCGCAAATTGCCGACAAGGACGCAATGCTCGCCGCGCTCGAGAAACAGCGTGCGGCTTTCACCGCCGAGCTCCCGGTCAGTCTCGAAACGCGCAAGGACCGGCTCACCCGCGTTCAGCAGCTGCTGATCGATCATGCCGATGCGATGTGCGAGGCGATGAGCGAGGATTTCGGCCACCGAAGCCCGAAACAGTCGATGATCGCCGATGTCGTCTCGACGATCGGCGCGGTGAAGCACGCGAAGAAAAATCTCGCCAATTGGATGAAGCCTGAAA
>JABDLY010000036.1 GCA_013001755.1 Sphingomonadaceae bacterium | reverse complement strand
GTGCCGCTCGACGAACCCGATGCGGCCGCCAATGCACTCAAGCTGGCGCGGCTCGCCAATCTGTTGCCGGCGCTGTTTGTGCGGGACGCCGATATCGCAAGCGCGGTCACCTCCGATGACATTGCGGCCTATGAAGATCCGCAGGGGCTGACGATCGCCGCGCGCGCACGGCTGCCTGTTGCGGCGGCGGAAAAGGCAGAGATCGTCGCCTTTCGCCATCATGCCGACGCGGCCGAACATGTCGCGCTGCTGATCGGCTCACCCACCGGCAAACCGCCGCTCGTCCGGCTGCACAGCGAATGCCTGACCGGCGACGTTCTCGCTTCGCTCAAATGCGATTGCGGGCCGCAGCTCGGCGGCGCACTGCGCGAGATCGCCGAAAGCGGCTGGGGAATCCTGCTCTACCTGCGGCAAGAGGGCCGCGGCATCGGGCTCGTCAACAAATTGCGCGCCTATGCGCTTCAGGATCAGGGCTTCGATACGGTCGATGCGAATACCCGGCTCGGCTTTGCCGTCGACGCGCGCGATTTCGGCATAGCCGCACGCATGCTGTCGCTATTGGGCCAGGACCGGGTGCGGCTGTTGACCAACAATCCCGCCAAGGTCGATGGCCTCGAACAGGCGGGTATCGATATCGCCGAGCAGGTTGCGCACCGCCATGGCGAAAACACGCATAACGAAGCCTATCTCGCCACCAAGCGCGACCGCACCGGCCACCAGCTCTAGGGCGTCAGCCTTCCAGCTCGGCGATCAGCCGGTCGAGCGCCGTATAATCCTCGACGACATGATGCGCCCCTGCTTCGTGCAATGCATCGGCATGGCCATCACCGATATGTCCGCCCGCGAGCAGCCCCGCTACCTGCATGCCAGCCGCTACGCCCGACAAAACCCCCGTAACGCTGTCTTCGACGACAAGCGCGCGCTCGGGCGCAACGCCCAGCCGATCGGCGACCATCAGATAGACATCGGGATGCGGCTTGCCGCGCGCGAGATCGGCGGCGCTATAGACATGATCGCCAAAGGCTGCGGCCAGCCCGATCTCCCCAAGGCACAGATCGAGCCAGTCCTTTTCGTTCGACGAGGCGATGGCGCGGGCGCGATGGCCCTGCGCCTCGACAAAGCCGTGGACGCCGTCGATCACGGGCTGCGTAGCCAGAAATTCTGCCTTGCCGTCGTTCACAAGCCGTTCGACGAAATCTTCAGGCGGCGGCCTTCCAAGCTGCTCCTCTATCATCACAACGCAATCGCTCCAGCGATGGCCGCAATAGCGCGCCAGTGCTTCCTCCATCGTCGTCGGCAATCCGAGCGCGGTGAGCTGGGCGGCTAGCACCCGGTTGGCGCCGGGCTCGCTATCGACGATCACCCCATCGAAATCGAAAATTATCGCATCGAATCTCATCCCCGCGCGCCGAACAGCGCCGTTCCGACGCGAACATGCGTCGCGCCGCACATTACTGCCGTTTCGTAATCGCCCGACATGCCCATCGAAAGCGCCGGTAGTTCATGGCGTTTCGCGAGCTTGGCCAAGAGCGCGAAATAGGGAGCGGGCGCGACGCCAAGCGGCGGTACGCACATCAACCCGGCAATCTCCAGCCCAGCCGTTTCCGCACGTTCGAGCAAATCGGGCAGGTCGCCGCTTGCGCAGCCGCCCTTTTGCTCCTCATCGCCGATATTGACCTGGACGAAGAGCGTCGGGCGCCGGTCGGTTTTGTCGAACGCCTTGGCCAGCGCTTTCACCAGCGACGGCCGATCGACCGAGTGGATCGCATCGAACAGGGCAACGGCATCCTCGGCCTTGTTTGATTGCAGCTGGCCGACAAGATGGAGTTCGATATCCGGAGTATCCTCACGGAGCTCGGGCCATTTGCCCTGTGCCTCCTGCACTCGGTTCTCTCCGAACACGCGCAGGCCTTCGGCAATCAGCGGACGGATTGCCGCGGCATCATGCATTTTCGAGATCGCGATCAATGTGACGTCATCGACATCGCGGCCGGCCTTTTTCGCGCCGCGGGCTATCGTTTCCTGCACCGCGGCCAGCCGCGCGGCCTGGCTTGTCTGATCATCGCCTGTCGCCATGCGGCTTGCTATAGGAAGCGCCGTGCAGCGCCGCCACCCTCTCCCGCGCCTTTGGCTGATGACCGATGAACGGCAAGGCGATGCGCTCTGGCCCGCAATCGACGCGCTGCCGAGGGGAAGCGGTATCGTTGTGCGTCACCATAACCTGGCCGGCAGCGAACGGCGCGATCTCGCCAAAAAGGTCCGCAAGGCGGCGAAGCGCCGAAGACTGGCGGTTATTCTGGCCGGGACCGAAAAAGAGACGATCGCTGTCGCGGCAGACGGTTTCCACCGGCGTTCGGCGCACATCGGCGCGGCGCGGCTGATCCGCACGATAGCCGTCCACAATCCCCGCGAACTCGCGCTCGCGCACCGTATCGATGCCGATCTTGTTTTCCTGTCGCCGGTCTATCCCACGCGCTCGCATCCCGGCGGGAGGGCGCTCGGCCGGGTCCGCTTCGGCCTGCTGGCGCGCCGGTCGCGAATACCGATTATCGCGCTTGGCGGGATGACCGCAAAACGGGCCCGCTCGCTGCGCGGTTTCGGAATTTACGGATGGGCGGCGATCGGCGAGCTTACGCCGGACGGGGCCTAGAAGCGGAAGGCTGTCCCGACATAGACCGCCTGGCTGTCGCGGCGATCGTCTTCGGGGCGCTCGAGCCGGAAGTTGCGCTGATAGCGGACGCCGCCGGTGATATCGACGTTGCGCGCAATCGAATAGGAGCCGCCGACATCGAGCGCGACGCGCTCTTCATTGCCGACAAGCGCCGGCGCATTGGACAGCGGACGGTCAGCCGAAACCTGGACACGCGTACTCCAGCGGTCGCCCGAATAGCTGACGCCGACATCGGCCGATTCGCGGCTGCGGCCGGGAAGCACGCCATTATCGACGCGCGCGATATCGCCCGAAATGGCGAAACGCCGCCATCCGACCGATACGCCGAGATTATAGGCGGACGGCGTGATTGCCGTTACGCTGCTCGACGAGCTTTGCGCCATAGCCATTTCGGCATCGCGCGCCGCCTGGCCTGTCGCAGAACTGCGCGAACGGACGGCAACGGTCACGGGGCGATTGCCCTGGCGGTTGGCCGAAGGCGTGAATCGCATGCCGCGACTCGAAATGCCGGCGCGGCGCAGCGCTCGCGCCATCCGGGGATCGGCCGAAGCAGGTGTAAATGTGCCGGTGGAAGGGGCGCGCATCGATAGCGAACGCGCTTGGGATTCCGCGGTTTCGGGCAAGGCGGTAGAACCCGCAGCGAGTAACGCGCTGCCGGCCAATGCCGCAAAGATGTAACGCCCGTTCATGGACCCGTTATTCTCCCTGTCACCTTGCCATAGCATGAAGCGAACAAAACGTGCCATGGCCGGATTTCGAATCCCGCCCGACTGTTGCGGACTCTCAACAATCGTCGCAGCGCCGCGCGGAAATTGGCCGCTTGCGGGCCTTGCCCGACACTCTATAAGCGGGACGCATCGCGTTTTTAAGTCCTTTCCAGGTGAGTATCATGCCCCGTTCGACCTTCCTCGCGCTCTCAACCGCGCTTCCTCTTGCCCTGATCGCCTGTGGCGGCGGCAACGACCGGCCCGTACAGGGCCTTGCGCCCGCGCAGATCTCGACGATCGGCGTCAACAGCTATCTCTGGCGCGCGGCGCTCGACACGGTGTCGTTCATGCCGCTAGCGCAGACCGATTCGTCGGGCGGCGTCATCGTCACGGACTGGTATGCCAACCCGGCAGCGCCGACCGAGCGCATGAAGCTGACGATCACGATCCTCGATCAGGACCTGCGCGCCGACGCGCTCGCCGTCGCCGCCTCGCGGCAGCTCTATAACGGTTCGCAATGGCTCGAAGCGCCGGTCCAGGCGGCCACCGTCCAGCGGCTCGAGGAAATCATCCTCACCCGGGCGCGCGAATTGCGCCGCAACGCCGTCGTCGGATAACGCTTTTGTGAATACGGCACCGGCCCGCTCCCCTTCCCGGCCTCCAGTTCAGTTTACCCTTTGGG
>JABDLY010000009.1 GCA_013001755.1 Sphingomonadaceae bacterium | reverse complement strand
GGGGCTCTCGCGCGCGCTCAGCGTGTAAGTGCGAGCAGGATTCGCGCTCGCCGGATAATGCCAGCTTTCGGGATAGAGCGGCAGGACGTGCGCGCGGTTCTGCACATCGAGATAGGCCTGGCTGTCGGGATCGAGCGATGCGTCGGCGAGCGCGACATCAGGATTGCCGCCATGGCAATCGGTGCAGCCGAGCGTTACCGCCGGCGTCGCGTGCATCGTCAGTTCATCGCTGTTGGTGTGGCAGGTGACGCAGCCCGCACTCTTGGCGTCGGCCTCTTCCTGGCTCTGGTTGCGCGGCGCCGGATCGGCGAGCACGCCGGCTGCGGCATAATCGCGCTCGACCGCCGTTTCACCGCCAGCCGCGCCGCCGGGCGAGGCGAGGAAGGCGCCGAGCGCAGCCAAGGCCGCGAACAGTGCGAGCAGGCGGGGGAGGGTGATCCAGTTCGCCATCAGTAGGTCAGTATCGCGTTGAGCAGCACCGAATAATAGGTGCTCGAGCGCCGGTCGTTGGCGAACAGATCGGCGAAGCCGTCGCTCGCTTCGAAGACCGCGCCCGACAGGCGGAAGACGATATTCTGCGTCGCAAAGGGCCGCCAGATCGCGGCGGCGGAGAGGTCGTAGCCGATCGATGTCGGGATGCTGCCCTCGTTGCGCAGCGCCTGCAGCGTGTCGGTGTCTTCGAACCAGAGATGGTTGGCGTTGAGCGACAGGCGAACGCCCGGCGTGATATCGAAATCGGCGCCGACGCCGAGCAGGATCGTGCCCGGATTGTTGAAATTAGACTGGCCTTGTTCCTTCGAGCTGCGCAGCGAATTGAGGATGCCGTTGCGGCCGTTGACGCCGATCGCGCGTCCGCCGCCGGCGAACGGGATGACCTGGCGGATCCAGTAGCTGGTATCGGCGCCGGCGAAGATCGGATTTTCGAAGATCGCGTCGAAACCGCGCTCGGTATTGTCATAGGGGTCGCCGTCGCCGCTCGCATAAAGTCCCGACAGGCGGAAGCGCATCCAGTCGACATCGTAGCTCAGCTCCGCCGCGCCGAAATAGGCAAAAATATCCGCCGGCTCGTCGGTGAAGAAGCTGTTGCGATCCTCGCCGAGCGCGAGATAGGCGGAAGCAGACAGGTTGAGCCGTCCGATCCGGCCATCGGCATTATAGCCGAGATAGACGACGTCGTAATTGCGGCCGCGCAAGGTGCCGAGCAGGGCGGGACGCACCGGGAAACCGTTATCGTCGATCTCCACATCACCCGCCTCGCGGTTCATATTATAGGTGATGCTGAATTCGCTCGTCAGCCCCGGAAAGGGCAGGTCCTGCCGAAAGGCGTTGGCGTGGAAGACATAATCGCTGCGCGGCGTCTGGAAGATGTCGTTGAGGCCTGAATTGGTGTCCTTCTCGACGCGCATGAAGGCGGCGAGATTATACTGGAAGCGGTTGTTGTCGCGTGTGCCGAACAGCCGCACGCCGAGCTGGTTGTCCTGGAACAGGAAGCCCCGGAAATCGGCGTTGAACGGCTGGATGCCGACGCGGATCGAATCGAAATCATAGCGCCGCGAGGTGTTGCGGAAATGATAGTCGATGAAGAGTTCCTGGACGCCGGTGAACCAGTCGAAGCGATGGCTCGGCCGGCTCGGTTCGACGAACAGGATGCGCCGCTCGTTGACATCGACATAGTTGAACTGCGTGCCGAGCGTGAAACGATATTCGACATCGGGTGGCCGATATGCCGTCGAGCCCTTGATCAGCGCGAAACCGGTGATGAAGGTTTGCGCGAGGACGAGGCTGTCGGGTTGCCCGAAAACGTCGAGACTGTCGGGTTCCGTCGTCGTCTGCACGCCGACCGGCGTCGGGAAGCTGCGTGGCTCAACGACGGTGTCGGAGATCGCATTGACGACCAAGAACCAGTCATCGCCGTTGATCGGCAGCCAGTCGGGCAGGTCGCCGAGCGGGATCGGCCGGTCGCCCTTGAGCGTGTTCTGGTTATAGGGATCGAGCAAATTCTCGGTGACCACGCCGAGCGTCTCGACGATTCGCCAGCGATCGGGCACCGGCACCTGATCGCCCGGAAAGGCTTGCGGCGGCGGCGCGCGTACGGCGCCGATATTTTCCTGCGTCACCGGATCGGGCAGATCGCCTTGCGGAACGCCGGGGCGGCGGCGGCCCTCGATCAGCGTTTCATCGGCGTCGCCCGGCTCCATATCGTCTTCGGTCGGGCATTCGTTGAGGCCGGTCGCGGGGTTGGGCAAGGGCGAGCTGCCATCGGCGCAGATCACGCTGGCGCCGGGCACGCGGCGCGGCATCTGACTCTGCACAGCGCTGGGTGTCGGTGCGACGTAGAAGCTGGGGCCGTAGGGAATGTCGGCGGGGCCGTTTGCAGTGGCCAACGCCATAAATGATACGGCCCCCAACGTCATTGCTTACAGCCCCTGGCAGACATTCTGCTCGTCCGTATCGAGGAACGGCGCGAAGGGGCAGTTGACGTAACGCAAACGCACGCCGGTGCCGCCGACCTGGATGACGATCCGATCGGCACGGATAGCGGGCGCGGCGTTGTTGATCCCGGTCTGGCGCTGCGCCGCATTATGCAAGCCAAGGAAGCTGACCATATCATCCTGGTCGATGCCGTCGCCCGAGACGCCGATCCCGCCGACCAAAGTGTTGCCGCGATAGATCGGCACCGAGCCCGGGAAGATTTGAATGCCGTTTTCGAGCGGGTTCTGGCCCGGCGCAACGTCGGGCGTCGCCGTGCAGCGCAGCGGCGTATCGGCGTTCATCCCGAAGATGAAACCGATATGGGTCAGGATATTGTTGAGCACGAGCGCCGATTGCAGGCCGGTAGAGAAGGGATTGAAGCTGGCGATCGGACGTGACAGCGGACCCGGCGGCCGGCCGACTTCACCATCGGGGAAATAGGGGCGCGAGATATTGCCGCCCGAACGATCGGCAAAGGCGGTGCCGCCGGTCAGCGCATTCGGATCGCTCAGAAAATCGCGGGTCGCCTGGACGAACATGTTCACATCGGGGCTTGGATCGGCGAGCAGCGAGGCGGCCGCGCGCGCGCTGGAAAAGAACGCAGCGGTGCGCGCCTTTTGCAGCGATACGTCGATGCCGAAGATCGGAGCATCGGGCGAACGAACGATGCCGAGTATCTCGCCGTGCGTGTCGACGACCGAGATGCTCGCCTGCATCCGGCTGTCGAGCGGGCGGCGGATCTGCGCGCGGGCGCGGCGCATGACGACGAACGCCTCTTCGAGGATTGCGGTGACTTCGGCGGCGGTCAGCGGCGTGGCGACATCGGCGCCATCGGTCCCGGCGCGGATCGGAAAGCGATTTACGCCGCTGCCGTTGGAGAGCACGAAGGCATCGCGGATCGAAAACTCGCCCGCCGTAGATGCGCGAATGCCCGAGGCTTCGCTGCCATAGGCGCGACCGGGTACGATGCCGCCCCCTGCGTTGAAATAGCCGTTCACGCTGACGAGCGCACCGGCGATCGCGCCGAAGGCCGGCGGCGAAGCAGGATTGCTCTGCAAATCCTGATCGCGGATATCGCTATATTTGAGCGTTGTGCCATCGACGGGAATGCGTTCGGCGAGGATGGAATTGGGCGGCTCGAAACCGTTGGTTGCGGCGAAGGCTATCGCTTCCTCGTCGTCATCTTCGCGGTCGAGCCGGTTGGGGTCGAAGCCGTAGATGCCGTCTCCCATGACGCCGACGCCGCCGATGATGACGCCGTTTCGGTAGAGCGGGAAGCCGCCCGGATCGGCGGACAGGCCGAGCGGGGTGCGTTGCGGCCCGATCCTCGCGCCCGGCCCGCCGCCTCCCGTGAAACGCGAAACGAGATCGGAACAGGGTAGCGAACTGAATTGGACGCCGAACAGCGGCCCGCTTTCAAGACCCACCGTCGTCGGCGCGGGCGGGAAATGTTCCTGGACGATTTCGCTTGCCGTCCGCGTGCTGAACGCATTGCCGCCCGATGAAAGATACGCCCCGGTTATCGCCTTGGCGATCGCGCCGACGGCGGCGGCCGGGGCGGGGAGGGCGACGCCCTGTAGATCGAAATTGGTGCCGGGCGGTGCGGGCACGCTGAGCGAAAGATCGGCGCCGTTCATCGCATAGATGGCAAGCACATTGCCGACGCGGTCGACGACTGCGATGGCGACCGGCCTGCTGCGCGCCGTCGCTTCGCCGGCGGCTTGCGAAATGATCTGGCGGACGTCGGCTGTGCTGAGCGACACCTGCGCAGGCACCGCATATTGCGTCACCGCAGGCGGCGGTGGTGGCGGGGGAGGCGTTGCGGGATTGCCCTGCGTATTGC
>JABDLY010000001.1 GCA_013001755.1 Sphingomonadaceae bacterium | reverse complement strand
ATGTCACAGCGCTCCTTGGTCACTTCGCCGGGGATGCGGATGGCGAGGCCGGGGCCGGGGAACGGGTGGCGGCCGACGAACGCGTCGGGCAGGCCGAGCTCGCGGCCGAGCTCGCGGACCTCGTCCTTGAAGAGTTCGCGCAGCGGCTCGACGAGCTGCATGTTCATCCGCTCGGGCAGGCCGCCGACATTATGGTGCGATTTGATCGTCACGCTCGGCCCGCCAGTAAACGACACGCTCTCGATGACGTCGGGATAGAGCGTACCCTGTGCCAGGAACGCCGCGCCGCCGATCCGTTTCGCCTCGTCCTCGAACACATCGATAAAGGTCTTGCCGATAAATTTGCGCTTCTTCTCGGGATCGGTCTCGCCCTTGAGGCCGTTCAGAAACAGCGTCTCGGCATTCACATGGACAAGAGGGATATTATAGCTGTTCTTGAACAGCGAGACGACTTGCTCGGCCTCGCCCTGTCGCATCAGGCCATGGTCTACAAAGACGCAGGTCAGTTGTTCGCCGATCGCTTCGTGGATGAGCACCGCGGCGACCGCGCTGTCGACGCCGCCCGATAGCCCGCAGATCACCTTGCCGTCGCCTACAGCGCCGCGGATTTCGGCGATTTTGGTGTCGCGATATTCGGCCATCGTCCAGTCGCCCGCGCAGCCGCAGACATGACGGACGAAATTCGCGATCAGCTTCGCGCCATCGGGCGTGTGGACGACCTCGGGGTGGAATTGCGTGCCATAGTATCGCCGCTGGTCATCGGCGATGAGCGCGAAGGGCGCGCCGTCGGTGGTCGCAACGATACGGAAACCGTGTGCGAATTCGGTGACCTTGTCGCCATGGCTCATCCAGACCTGGTGCTTCTCGCCGGTCTTCCAGAGCCCGTCGAAGAGCACGCATTCGTCGGAAATCTCGATGAACGCCCGCCCGAATTCACCGCTCTCGCCAAGCTCGACCTTGCCGCCGAGCTGCTGCGTCATCACCTGTTGCCCGTAACAGATACCGAGCACCGGCAGGCCGCTGTCAAAAATCATATCGGGCGCGCGCGGACTGTCCGCATCGGGCACCGAGGCCGGGCTGCCCGAGAGAATTACGCCCTTGGGCTTGAGCCGCTCGAACGCCTCCTCGGCGCTGCTGAACGGCGCGATCTCCGAATAGACGCCGGCTTCGCGGACACGGCGGGCGATCAGCTGCGTTACCTGACTACCGAAATCGACGATCAGGATGGTTTCGGAGTGAGATTGCCGGGCGGGCGAATCTGTGCGCTGGTCCGTCATGAGCGGGGCATAGTTTTGCCGATGTTTTCTGTCCAGCGAGCGCGGCCGCGATATGGTTAACCGATGCTTAGGATTTCACGCTTAAGCCGTGTTTTCCGTAGCGTTACAGGAGCTTCCATGCCGCGCCGCATCAAGGCCTTGCTCGACCAGCTTGAGGATGAAACCGGGCGCTATGCCTCGGCTAGCGACCATATTGCGCGGCAGACCAAGATGCTGGCGCTCAACGCGACGATCGAAGCCGCGCGATCGGGCGAGGCAGGACGCGGTTTCGCTGTCGTCGCGCAAGAGGTCAAAAGCCTTGCTGCCAGTGCCGCCGAAACCGCCGGCGATTTCCGCCGGACGATCATCGACCGGCTCCATCGTAGCACCAAGATAGTCGACGAACTGGTCGACGAGCTCGAAGGCGCGCGGCTCGCCGATGTTGCGCAATTGCTCGTCACCTATAATCTCAACCGGCTCAAAGCGCGCGCCGTCGATCTGCGCGTGCTGGCGACCGATGCGACGATCCGCGCCTATGTGAAGGACCCTTTAAACGCGCAGAAGAAGGCCAACGCGCGCGAACGGCTCGCAACCAATTTCGCCTTCTCCGAATATTATCGCGACGCGTTCATCGTCGACAGCCATGGCCGCGCGCTGATGTCCTATAGCGACAATCCGCTCCTGATGGATTTCGATTTCAACGGGCAGCCGCAGTTCGAACGCTCGAAAAAAAGCCAGCGCGCCGACGACTGGTCGGCCGACGAAATCTGGCAAAACCCGCATGCCGACGACGCGGGCAGCATCGTCTTTGTCTGCGGCGTCCGCGAACGCGGCCTCGAGGGCGGCGAGGTTATCGCGACGCTTTACCTCGATTATGACTGGGATGCGCACGCCCAGGCAATAATCGGCTTTCACAGCCTGTTGCAAAGCAGCCGGCGGCGGCGCGACCGCGTGTTGTTGCTCGACCACAAGAGCCGCATCGTCGCGAGCTCCGACCATGACGCTTTCGGTACGCCGTACGATCTGCCCGAGGATTGCGGCCAGCGCGGCACTTTCACGCGCGACAACAAGGCGATCGCCTATGCCCGCGATACGATCGAGAACGGTTTCGACGGGCTCGCCGTCGGTGTGGTCATCGAACATTCGCTGCGCAGCCATGAAGAGATACTCGCCGATCTAGGTATCGGCGCAGCAGAACCAGGCGGCCCCGCCCGCCGCGTCGCCTGAACTCGATAAAGTCCGGATCCAAATAAAAAGGCCGCGAAGCCGACCAGTAGCTTCGCGCCCATCGGGGTCTAAACCCCGTCCGCTCCCGGGAACCGGGCTCTAGCCGAGCCCGCGCACCCGGAGCCTGTCGATCCGGCCATTGCGAATCCGACATTCGAACCGGCCGTTGTCGATATTGCGGCGCGCATGGCGGCCGCGCCCGCGATAATCGCCGCGGTCATAACCCGTGTTGTAGCGA
>JABDLY010000238.1 GCA_013001755.1 Sphingomonadaceae bacterium | reverse complement strand
ATGGTGGAGGGGCCAAAGCCCGCCAGGGCGAGGTGATTTCGGAGAGGCTGGGAAATTGCCCCTCCACCGCGCAGGCGCGGTCCCCCTCCCCACCGCTGCGCGGCAGGGAGGAAGAGACGTTGCAAACCGCCGACCCCGACAGCCTCGGTTTCGTCCCCGAACGGCTCGATCACATCCCCGCTTTCCTGCGTGAAAAATATCTCGACAGCGGCAAGCTCAAGGGTTTCCAGCTGCTGATCGGGCGCGGCGACAAGGTCGCGCATTTCTCGACGCATGGTCTCGCCTATGACGAAGGCGATGCGCCGATCCGCGACGACCAGCTGTTTCGCATCGCCTCGATGTCCAAGCCGATTACCGCGATCGCCTTCATGCAGCTTGTCGAACGCGGACTCGTCGCGCTCGACGATCCGGTCCATCGTTTCCTTCCCGAATTCAAGGGGCTCGGCATCTATGAAAGCGGCGGCGGCGAACTGCCTTTCACGACCAAGCCGGCCGACGAGCCGATGCGGATAGTCGACCTGCTACGCCATACATCGGGGCTGACCTACGCCTTCCAGAACCGCAGCAATGTCGATCTCGCCTATCGCACGAAGAAGCTCGAACGTTGGCACGGCGAGCTCGATCTCGACGGTTTTGTCGGTGAGCTCGGCAAGCTGCCACTCGAATTTTCGCCGGGCACGGCGTGGAATTATTCGGTCTCGACCGATGTCCTCGGCGCGGTCATCCAGCGCGTCTCGAGCCAGACGCTCGACGCCTATCTGCGTGATCATATCTTCGCGCCGCTCGGCATGGACGATACGTTTTTCACCGTCCCCGACAACAAACTCGACCGGCTCGGTGATTGCTGGGCCTGGCATCCCAGGGAAACGATCTGCACCGATCGCGCCGAAACCAGCATCTGGCGCAAAAAGCCGAAACTGCTCTCGGGCGGCGGCGGACTGGTTTCGACGACCGCCGATTATCATCGGTTTTGCAGGATGCTGCTCGGCAAGGGCACGCTTGGCGGCGCGCGGATCGTCTCGCGCAAGACGATCGAGCTGATGACGACGAACCATCTACCCGGCGGCAAGAGCCTGCACGAGATGTCGGTATCGCTATTCAGCGAGGCGCAGCTCGCCGGCACCGGCTTCGGCCTAGGCTTTGCCGTCACCCAGGATGTCGCGCGATCGATGATGCCGGGATCGAGCGGCGAATTTTACTGGGGCGGCATGTATTCGACCACCTTTTTCGTCGATCCCGCGGAGGAGCTGACGATGGTGTTCATGACTCAGCTCCAACCCTCGAATATCTATCCGATCCGCCGCGAACTGAAGACGCTGATCTATTCAGCTCTGGCGTGAAGGCCCCAATTGTCTTAGTTTTGACGCGACCTATGCGGAGGGAATCATGAATCGTTTCGTCACGCTATTGCCCTTGGTTGCGATTATCGTGGCGGCCGGGTGCAATGAAACCGAAATCACGCGAACCGACACTGTAGAAAGCAGCGCACCGGACAATGATGCGGAGACGGATCCAGCCACCGGTGACACAAGCGGCGAAACGGATGAGAATCTGGCGATCATCGAGCAAGGCATTCGCGATAGTATCGAAGGGCGGGACATGGAGATTGTCGATATCGAGATGCAAGCCAATAAGGACCGCACCGTCTACACAGGATATCTCGATGCCATCGATCGCAACACTGGCGAAAGCGTGCGGGCCGATTGCACCGTCGCGGCCGACGATGCCGGTGTCCCGCAGCTGCAATGCACCGACCCCCGCCCCGAATATTCGCGGTAATGACAGAGATCGAATGATGGGCAAAAAAACGTCAATGAAGAATTTTATGACACTGGCCATCGCGACCGGCGTGCTGATCGCCTGTGCGTCGCCCGACGAAACGGCCCAGGAACAATCCGAAAACTTACGGGCCGAAGACGCCCGTCAGCAGCAACTCGTCGAAGACTCGGTGCGCCGAGCCTATGAAGATGAAGGCGCGGATGTCGTCGAGCTCGATATGCGGCGCAGCGAGGACGGCAGCGAATATACCGGCCGGGCGCGCGTTCGCGATCGCGAAAATGGCGAAGAGCTGGTTGTCGATTGCAGGGTTTCCGCCGATGCCCGCGGCGCGGCGCAGCTCGAATGCAATCGGGCGAACGAGACCGCCGCGGGCGATTCCTGACATCCCTTCCCTTACCGGCTTTGACTCTCGCCAGTCATTCGGGGCAAATCGTTTCTGCGACAAAGGGGGAATGATCATGCGAAGAAATCTGCTTATGTGTGCGGGGGCGCTTGCCCTGGCCAATTGCAGTGGCGGCGAGCCCGGCACGGCCCAAGATGCAGAAGATTACGTCCGCGAGAATTTCGAGGATAATGGCGACGAGGTCAGCTGGGTTCATGCCGAGGATGGCGAAGAACCGGGCAATTTCACGGTTTACGCAGATGTATCGACGCCGGGCGAGGAAGGCTCGGACGAAACGAAGCGATGCAATGTCAGCGTCGCCAGCATGTCGCGCAGCCAGACATGCCAATCGCTTTCGCCGTCGATCATCACCCAGGCCGCCAATTTGCTCGTCGAAGATTATCAATCGCGCGGCATCGAAATGACCGAACATGCGTTCGAGCGAAACGGCGAAGGATTTGCCTTTGGCGGTCAGGCGATACTTCGCCTGCAGGCCAGCGGCGAGCGGGCAAGCGTCGAATGCACGGGGACGCAGGAAGGCACCCGGTTCAACATCGACTGCAATCAGGATACCGCTCGGCCACTGCCGCCATCGGGTTAACACCCGGCGGCACTTGTGTCGCAGACGGCAAAGCATCTCCCTTTAAGTTGAAGCGCCAACCGACTAACATCGGCCTGTTGGAACGGGACGGTGATGGTCGACATTTTCATATCCTATTCGCGCGACAACCAGGACAAGGTTCGCCTGCTTGCCGAACGCACGCGCGCGCTGGGTTATCGGATATGGTGGGATGACGAGCTGCCGCCGCACAAATCCTATAGCGACGTCATCACTGAAAAAATCGGACAGGCGAAGGCCGCCATCGTCGTCTGGTCGCAAAGCGCCGTGGCCTCCGAATGGGTGCGCGCCGAAGCCGATGTCGCGCGCAACCAGAAGAAACTGGTCCAGACAGTTTTCGACGAAGCAACGCCGCCGATGCCGTTCAACCAGATCCAGTTCGCCAATCTCAGCGACTGGAAGGGCGAGGACGATCATCGCGACTGGCAGAAGGTCGTCGCCAGTCTCGCCGATCTTTGCGGCCCGCCCGGCGAAGGCGGGGACGCGCGCGAACCTTCCTATGCGCTGCCAAGCGAGCCGCCGCCTCCGGCAACCGATGTCGAGGCCAGCAGCAGGCTGCCGCTGATCATCGGCGCGCTATTCGTCATCGGGGCGATCGCCGTTGCGCTGTTCGTGTTTCTCCCCGGCAACAGCGGAGAGCCTGGATCGGATCGGGCAGCAGCCGGTCAGCAAAGCGTCGAAGACGAATTTCCGCTCGGCGCGATGATCGATGATCCCGATGGCTTCAGCTATATCCGTAACGCGCCCTCCGGCAGCGCCGCGGTTATCGGCCGCGTGCTCGACGGCGAGCAATTCTTCACGCGCGAGCAAAATGGCGATTGGTGGGAGATCGTCACCGAGGACGGAGCACGCGGCTTCATGCATCGTTCGCGAATCCGGCTGGCGGGCGAACCGGCGACCCCGGTTAACGACGGGAACACTCCGCTAACGCCTGCGGAGCAGGAGCAACTCGACGACCTCCGCGCGTCGCAGGAAGAAGCGCTGGGCCGCATTACCGATGCGCTCGACGATGTCAGCAATCAGATCGAAGGGCGCGGCGAGAATAGCGAGTAATGCGGGCGACTTGATTTGTGCGGAGATCGTCCACTTGCATAATCCATCACACGTCATTGATAACGGCTAGCCCAGCTTGAGCGCGTCTCGCAATTCGCGCTTGAGCACCTTGCCGATCGCGCTGCGTGGCAGCTCGTCGACAATGCGAACTTCGGACAGCCGCTGCGTCTTGCCGAGCTTGGCGTTCGCCCATTCCCTGATCGCCTCGGCATCGCTCGGTCCGACGACGACGCCAACCGGGGTCTCGCCCCAATCGTCGTTGGCGACGCCGATCACCGCGACCTCCTCGACCTCAGGATGCTCTTTCACAACTGCTTCCAAGTCGCTGGGATAGATATTGAATCCGCCCGAAATGATCATGTCCTTGCGACGGTCCATCAAGGTAAGAAAACCATCCTCGTCGAACCGCCCGACATCGCCGGTGCGGATGAAGCGGTTGCCCTCCGCGTCATACCATTCGCCCTCGCGCGTCTGTTCGGGGCGGTTTTTATAGCCGTTCATCATCGTCGCCGAGCGGCCGACGATCTCGCCGATTTCGCCCTCGCCCACTTCCTGCCCGTCCTCGTCGATCAGACGGATATCATGTCCGTCCATCGGCCGGCCGACGGTGTGGAGCTTGTCGGGGAATTCATGGCACATCAGCGAGCATGATCCGCCGCCCTCGGTCATCCCGTAAAACTCGACGAGCCCGCCCGGCCAGCGTTTGAGGATATCGGCTTTGAGCTCGGCGGCGAAGGGCGCGCTCGTGCAAAACTTCAACCGATAGGCGGAAAGGTCGAAATCGTCGAAGCTGGGCTCTGCCATCAGGCGTTTATACTGGACCGGGACGAGCATCGCATTGGTGACGCCCTCGGCTTCGCTGAGCTCGAGGAATTCGAGCGTATTGAATTTCTTCATCAGCACCGCCTTGCCGCCCCAGGCGAGCGTCGGCAGGAAGATCACGAGCGTCGTGTTCGAATAGAGCGGGGTGGAAAGGATCGCGACCGTTCCGGGCGGCGAGGCCAGCGCCTTTAGTTGCCGCCAGCGCATTTCGTTCGACTGGACGATGCCCTTGGGCATGCCCGTCGTGCCGCTCGAATAGATGATGTTGAAGCCGTGTTTGGGATCGATGGTGACAGGTTCGGGCTTTGCGCCGTCGTCGGGCAGCCAGCCTTCGAACGCCGCGTCATCGTCGAGCGCGATCAACGTGACATGATCGGGCACATCCGTCGCCGCAGCGATATCGGCATCGGCGAAGTAGATTTTCGCGCCGCTATCCTCGAGCATCAGTTGCAGCGCCTCGGGCGTCGAACTCTGCGCGAACGGAGCGACGCACGCGCCCGCGCGCAGAATGCCGAGCCAGAGGACCGCATAGACCCAGCCGTTGAGCCCGCAAATCGCCACCGACTCGCCGGCCGCTACGCCATCGCGCTGCAACCCCGCCGCGATCCGGTTGCCATAGGCGTCGAGCTCGGCATAGCTGATCCGCCTGCTATCGGCGACGATCGCCTCGGCATCGGGCTGTTCGGCGGCATGCGCGGCGATCAGATCGGCATAGCAGCCGAATTCCTGTTCGAGCATTTCAGCGGCGGTCGGCATTTCGAGAATTCCTCTCAGCTCGTCACTACGTCATTCCCGCGAAGGCGGGAATCCAGAGCCGCAAACGGTATCGCTCGTTGTCCTGGATTCCCGCCTTTGCGGGAATGACGAAAATCTGCAAGTCAGCGCCTACTGGTGATCCAGCATCCCGAGCACGCGCTTGGCGACGATATTGTTCTGGATCTCGGTCGACCCGCCATAGATCGTCACCGCGCGGTTCCACAGCCAGCGGCGGGTGTTCTTGAGCTCGTCGTCGGTAAAGCCCTCGCCTTCCCAGCCGAGGCCCTGCATCCCCATCGCCTCTATGAGGAGGTCGGTACGCTCCTGCGCCAGTTTCGCGCCGACATTCTTCAGGACGCTGCTGGTGGCGGAAGGCCCGCCCTGTTCTTTCGCTTCCTGCTGCGCGCGGACCATCGTTCCCATGAAATTGCGGATGCGCATTTCGTGCTTGATGACCTTGAGGCGAAACTCCTTGTCGGCGAGCTCGCCCTTGTCGTCCTTACCGATATAGGGTGCGGTCAGTTCGGCCAGCGAACGCGAAAGGCCGCCGCCTCCCCCGCCTCCGCCGATCCCGGCGCGTTCATATTGCAAAAGCCGCTTGCCGATCGTCCAGCCCTTGCCCTCTTCGCCGACGCGGTTTTCCTTCGGCACCTTCACATCGGTGAAGAATGTCTCGCAGAAGGGCGACAGGCCCGAGATCATCTTGATCGGCCGGCGCTCGACGCCCGGCGTTTCCATATCGACGATCAGGAAGGTGATGCCTTCATGCTTGTGGCTCTTGTCGGTGCGGAAGATGCCGAAGCAGAAATCGGCCCATTGCCCGCCCGATTGCCAGGTCTTCTGGCCGTTGATGACATAATGATCGCCCTTGTCCTCGGCAAAGCTCTGAAGGTTTGCGAGATCGGAGCCGGCATTGGGCTCCGAATAGCCCTGGCAGCCGCGAATTTCGCCGCGCGCGATGGGCGGCAGCCATTTTTGCTTCTGCTCCTCGCTGCCGTACTCCATCAGCGTCGGCCCGAACATCATGATCGCGAGCCCGCCGATCGGCACATAGGCGCCGGCCTTCGAAAGTTCCTCGTTGAGCACGCGGACCTCGGCGCCCGAAAGCCCTGCCCCGCCATATTCCACCGGCCATGTCGGCGCGCCCCATCCCTCGGCGCCGGTCTTGGCGCGCCATTCGACCATATCGGGGCTCATATCGGTCGGCCCGTCGACCATGCCGAGCGGATTGTGGCGGCCCTTGAGCGCGTCGTCGAAATTCTCGGCGATCCAGGCGCGCGTTTCCTCGCGAAACTGTTCTATCGGTTCGGCCTCGGCCACGGTGGAATCTCCTTGAGGGGCGCTTTACGTTTGCGTCAATTGTCGTGCACGCTGCGAGCCGGGTCAAGGGAAGGGCGAGGCTTTATTTGCGCCACTTGGTCCACAGATGGCGTGCCAGCATAGTAGGCGGCATTCGGAGCCAGTGCGAGCGGATGTAGAAGGTGAGGCGGAGGAATTTGCGGGTTTCACGGCCCCAGCCATCGCGAGCCAGCAGGCGGCTTGCATAGCGATTGTCGTTTGTTCGCGGCTTGCCGACGACTTCGCCATCGACCGGCGTTTCGTAGAGTCGCTCGGTCAGGCGGAGAGCGCGACCGACAGGCTTGACCAGCTCATGCCGTTCCGCCCGCTCGCCCAGCACCTCCCAAAACCCGTCGTGCTCGCCGAAATCGCGGAGCAGCCGGTCGATATCCCAGAGGTTGCGCAGCCCGCCGGCCAGATCGCCATCGGCGAAGAGATGCGCGGCGGCGTGGCAGACGATATCGGGCGGCGAGAGGATGCGGAGGCCGCCTCCCCCGTCAGATACGTCCAGCTCCTCGCTATCGGCCAGCAACGCCTCGGCATCGGGCGAGCGCCCCGCCGTCAGCGGCAAGATCGTGTGATGGACGTCGATCATCCGGTCGCGATCTTGATGGATAAGCGGCGGCAGCTCGTGCATGTGATCGCGATAATAGGCGTCGTCATATTCGTCGTCCTTGACCCATTCCCAACCGCCCTGCTCGATCAGCGCTTTCTCGACGGCATCGAGCGCGGCGCGCGGCACGAGAATATCGAGATCGCCGATCGACCGGCCGACGCCCGCCGACAGCCCCGCCGCGACGAATGCCGTGCCCTTGAGCAGCACTACCGGAACGCCAAGCGGCACGAGCACGCGGCGCGCCATCTCGGCCTCCCACAACGCCTGCCGCCGGGCATGATCCGCAGAAACGCGGGCGGCCGCGCAGATGCGTGCGACGGGCTCGGGCAAATCGAGGCCGTCGAGCCGGTGGGCAAGGCTTCCCATCAATTGCTCGGCGCGCGCCATCGCAATCAGCGCCGTCCAGTCTGCGCTATCGAACGCCAGCGTTGATGCCGGATCGGACAGCGCGCGGGTCAGGAGTCGGGCATCGGTCACGCCAGCTCCCCCCAAAGCCGTTCGACCGCCCCGATCGCTGCATCGCTGTCGGGATAGTCGATCGCGCGCGTCGGCACCGACTGGACGAGCTTCGTCAGCGCCGCAAAGCCCGTTTCGCCGAGTGCGACATAATTGGTCGAGGCCTGGGTCAGCCGCACGAACACTTCCGCCTGTCCCATATCGCGCATCGCCGGATCATGGCCGAAACGCGGGAAGAGCAGCAGCGCGGGCTTGGCCGGGTCCGCCATCTTCGCGATGGCGTCGACGGGCGGCCGCAAATGGCGGATCGTGCCCTTGGGCGTATCGCGCATAACCGGGCCAAGCCGGTTCGCATCGACGCTATCGAAAAGTTCGACCGCCTCGTTCTTCAGGCTCACCGGGCGCGGAAAAGCATGGAGCAGGCCGGTCTCGGGATAGATCAGCGCGAACTCGTCACCCATGAAGCGCCAGCCGCGCTCGCCGAGGAGCGCCGACAGCGTCGATTTCCCTGCCCCCGAATGGCCCGTCATCAGCAGCGCCTTGCCGTCGCGCTCGACCGCCGAGGCGTGAAGCAGCAGGAAGCGGCGCTGCCCCAGCGCCATTTGCAGGTTCATTCCCATCTCGGCGGCGAGCAGGCCGTGATCGAGGCTGAGCGGCGCGGCATCGGGCAGCATATAATCGCCGCCGATCATCACCGAAGGCCGTATAAAGCGCCGCCATGGCCGCTGCGCCTCGAGCCGGACGGTGAAATCGGGAATCGCCGCCTCGGGATAGCCATCATACAACGCTGCCATTTCGGCGAGCGGCCGTCGCCAGTCCGATCCGACGCGAAAGCCGACCGGGCCGACGGTGACGCGGAATTCGTGTCTCATCTCCGCCACACCAGCCCGGCGGTTTCGAGCTCGGCGAGCCGCGCCGCGAGCGCTGCCTCCAGATCGTCCTCGGCAAGGTCATAGGCGGCG
The DNA here is from genome assembly GCA_013001755.1 of Sphingomonadaceae bacterium. Taxonomy (GTDB): domain Bacteria; phylum Pseudomonadota; class Alphaproteobacteria; order Sphingomonadales; family Sphingomonadaceae; genus Parasphingopyxis. The sequence continues at coordinate 13,397 of JABDLY010000238.1, read as the reverse complement.
CGCAGCCGCTCGATCAGGATCGCGATATCGGCATCGCCTTCGCCGAGCGCAGCCAGCAGTTCGGGTGCGGGCGGCGCCAGCACATGGGTCAATCCCGATGGCCGGTGAAAGACAAGCGTGACGCCGTCGTCGAGCGTGACAAGCCGCCGCGCCTCGGGCGGATCGGCGCGGTAAGTAGGGTTAGCCATCGCGCACGTCATCCCAGCGTAAGCTGGGATCTCCCGCAATCAAGGGAGGCATATGCGGCACGAGATTCCAGCTTCCGCTGGAATGACGAAATCGATTTGGGAATATCGCCGAAAGCGAAGCATCAGCCCCGCGGCATCTGGATCGATGCGTAGCAAGTGAAGCCGCTCTGCCCGGCCTGAAGCCGGCGGATGTAATTGGTATAGGCCTGGCTCTGGTCGTAGCCATAGCCGGGAAGCGAACCGCCATGGAGCGCCTGGCGGACTTCCTCGCCGCGCAGATTGCGCCCCGGCGGCGCGAAGGCGCCCGGCGTGCCCGGCGAAACCAGCGATCCGTCTGCCGCGATATAATTGCCGGCATTGCTGGGATCGGGAATCGGGATTTCGCAATTCATGACCGATCCGGCGGCCTGCGCGATCGCCGGGCGCACGGTGACGACGGTCGACGCGGTGGCCGCGCCGAGCATCAGCATCTGGCGGCGATTGGGCGCCTTGAGCCCGTCGCTTTTGCCCGTCATGTCCTGCTCTTCGTTCATCGTGCCGTCCCGAACCAATTATCTTTCAATACCGTAATAAGGCGCGCTTCGCTTGCTGGCGAGTGTCACAAACGCCTATTATGGTAGCCGATTATGGAGCAGATAACGCCTTTCCGCGTCATTGTCGCGTTGTTAACCACCTTTGGCACGGCGGTCGCGGCATTTGCGCTTGGCGCGCCTTTGAGTGCGGCGGCACTGGCCGGAGCAGGCGGGCTCGTCGGCGGGGCGATCCTGACCTATTCGGTTTCGCGCTCACCCTCCGAGCTGCCCGTCCAAACCTCCGAAAACGACCGCGCCGTTGCACTTAACGGGGAGGAGCGAGGCCCGACGCTCGAAGAATTGATGGACGCGCTCGACGATCCCACGCTTTTGATCGAAGGGCGGCGCGTCGAGCGCGCCAACCCTGCGGCCCTAAAACTGCTCGGCGATCATATCGTCGGCGAGGATGTACGTCTCGCCATCCGCCATCCCGCCGCCGCCGAGCTGCTCGTCGGCGAACGCAAACAATCGACATCGCGCACTTCAATCGAACTCGTCGGCGTCGGCGAACGCGAACGGCCATGGGAACTGATCATCCACGCGCTTTCGGGCAATACCCGATTCGCCAGGCTCGCCGACCGCAGCAGCACGCAGGCGGCGGAAAAGATGCGCGTCGATTTCGTCGCCAATGCAAGCCACGAACTGCGCACACCGCTGTCCTCGCTGCTCGGCTATATCGAGACGCTGCAGGATGGCGCGGCCAAAGAGAAGAAGACGCGCAAGCGCTTTCTCGAAATCATGCACAGCGAGGCGAGCCGGATGCAGTCGCTGATCGGCGACCTGATGTCGTTGTCGCGGATCGAGGCGGAAAAATACCGGCTGCCCGACGAACAGATAGATCTTCAAAAGCTTATCGAAGACGCATGCCAGACGGTGTGCACTACGCTTGGCGTCGATCTTTCGCGCGTCGTTATCCAGGGCGACGCGAATGCCGGGACGCTGCCCGGAGATCATGCACAAATTTCGCAGCTGGTCAGCAATCTCGTCGGTAACGCGTTGAAATATAGCCATGGCGACACGGCAGTTACCGTCACGACCGAAGCGCTGTCGGACACGATGATCCGGCTCATCGTCAAGGACGAGGGCGAAGGCATCTCGGCCGATCATCTGCCGCGGCTGACCGAACGCTTCTACCGCGTCGATCCCGGCCGCAGCCGTTCTATAGGCGGCACCGGCCTCGGCCTTGCCATCGTCAAACATATCGTCGAACGCCATCGCGGCCGGCTCCATATCGAAAGCGTCGAAGGCGAAGGCACGACGGTCACGATCGACTTGCCAAAAAATCCTGGCGCGCTGTCATCGCGCCGTAATGAAAATGTCACAGAGGATGCCCCGACACCGCTTTCGGCGACTATCGAGTCGCGCTGACCGATTTTGGGGCAAATCGATGCTCGAAGACTTATCCCGTGGACTCCGTTCGCGCGCCTTTGACTCTCAAATGGCACGAGGGCTTTAGAAAACGGTGTCCGCGCTTTCGCTCTTCGTGCTCGTTTTCGGGCTCGCTACTATCGCCTGGATCGCGGCGCGGTTTCGCGCGGCGCGGGCGGTGCCGCTGGGCGAGGCGCGCGCCCATTCGCTGCCGAGCTATCATGGCTGGTATGTCGCGCTTTGGCTCGCCATCCCGGCGTTGCTCTTCCTGTCGGTCTGGTCGGTCGTCTCGCCCGGGCTTGTCGAACAATCGGTGCTGTCGAGTTCCGCCGCCGAGGCGCTGCCCGCGTCGCAGATAGAACGTGAAGCGATTCTCGGCGAAGCGAGAGCTCTCGCCGACGGATCGCTGAGCGCCGCATTCAATGAGGAAGCGCGCGGTCTCGTCCCCGCCTATCAGCAGGCGAGCGGCTATTACGGGATGATCGGCATCGTCGCGACCTTGTTGCTCGCCTTTGCCGGCGGCGCCTTCGCTTTCCTGCGCATCCGCCCCGATTTTCGCGCACGCAACCGCGTCGAGCGCGTCGTCATGTGGGTGCTGCTGATCGCCTCGCTGATCGCGATCCTGACGACGGTCGGCATCGTCGCCTCGTTGCTCTTCGAAACGATCCGCTTTTTCGAGCGCGTCTCGGTCGTCGAGTTTATCTTCGGTACGCAGTGGAGCCCGCAAGTCGCCGATGCGAGCGGCGACGAAGGGTCGTTCGGCGCGATCCCGCTGTTCTGGGGCACGGTGCTGATCGGCGCGATCATCGCGATGATCGTCGCTATCCCGCTCGGCCTGATGAGCGCGATCTACCTGACGCAATATGCCGCGCCGCGCGTGCGATCGGTGATGAAACCGGTGCTCGAGATTCTCGCCGGCGTGCCGACCGTCGTCTACGGCTATTTTGCCGCGCTGACGGTCGCGCCCGCGGTGCGCGATTTCGCGGTCACTGTGCTCGGCATTTCGAGCGCTTCGTCGGAAAGCGCAATTGCCGCAGGCGTTGTCATGGGCGTCATGATCATTCCTTTCGTTTCCTCGATGGCCGATGATTCGATTGCCGCCGTGCCCGGCGCGATGCGCGATGGCAGCCTTGCGATGGGCGCGACCAATTCCGAAACCATCAAGCGCGTGCTGGTTCCCGCCGCGCTCCCCGGCATAGTCGGCGGCGTGCTGCTCGCGGTCAGCCGCGCGATCGGCGAGACGATGATCGTCGTGATGGCCGCGGGGCTCGCCGCCAATCTCACCGTCAATCCGTTCGAGAGCGTGACGACGGTGACTGTCCAGATCGTACAGCTGCTGACCGGCGACCAGGAATTCAACAGCTCCAAGACGCTCGCCGCCTTCGCGCTCGGGCTGGTGCTGTTTATCATCACCTTGCTGCTCAACATCGTTGCGCTCGGCGTCGTCAAACGCTTCCGCGAGGCTTACGAATGATGGCCGGCGCAGCCATCCCCGCACGCCAGCCGACCGACTGGCACAGCGATGCGATGCAGAGCCGCATCCGCGCGCGCTATCGCGCCGAAAAGCGTTTCCGCGCCTATGGGTTGTTCGCCGTGTTGCTGTCGGCCGGCTTCCTTGTGTTCCTCCTGGTGACGATGGTCGCCAACGGCGCACGCGGCTTTACCCAGACCGAGATTTCGGTGCCCGTCAACTTCGCCGCCTCCGACCTGTTTCTCCAGCCCGGCGATGTCGAGGGCGACGGCACCGAAGCGGCGCTTGCTTCGGCCGATATCGAGGGCATCGTCAACGCCGCCGCCATCGAAGCCTATGGCGAGGACGGCGCCGAGCTGATCTCGAACGGCGCATGGATCCGCGTCCGCGATGCGATCGCCACCAATCCCGATATGCTGCTCGGGCAGGAACGTTTCTGGCTCCAGGCGTCGACCGAACTCGATTTCGGATCGCGCGGCGATATGGGCGATGCGCGATCGGCGCGGCCCGAACGGCAGGCAATGGTGGCGCGCTGGGACGGCCTCGACGAGGCCGGCCAGGTCCGCCGCGCCTTCAGCTGGACCTTCCTGACATCGTCCGATTCGAGCGATCCGACATTGGTCGGCATCTGGGGCGCGCTCAAGGGCTCGCTGCTGACGATGATCGTGACGCTGATACTCGCCTTCCCGATCGGTGTCCTCGCGGCGGTCTATCTCGAGGAATATGCGCCGCAGAACCGCTGGACCGACATGATCGAGGTCTCGATCAACAACCTCGCCGCCGTGCCCTCGATCATTTTCGGGCTGCTCGGCCTTGCGATCTTCATCAATATGTTCGGCCTGCCGCGCTCGGCCGCGCTTGTCGGCGGGCTGACGTTGGCATTGATGACGATGCCGGTGATCGTCATCGCCGGACGCAACGCGATCAAATCGGTGCCGCCCTCGATCCGCGACGCCGCGCTCGGCATCGGCGCGTCGAAGGTACAGGTGCTGGCACATCATGTCCTGCCGCTGTCGCTGCCCGGCATATTGACCGGGACGATCATCGGCATGAGCCGCGCGCTCGGCGAAACCGCGCCGCTGCTGCTGATCGGCATGCGCGCCTTCGTCGCGACGCCGCCGGGCGATTTCACCGATCCGGCGACCGCCCTGCCGGTGCAGATTTTTCTCTGGTCGGACGAGCTCGATCCCGGTTTCGTCGAAAAGACGAGCGCCGCGATCATCGTGCTCCTCCTCTTCCTGCTCGCCATGAACGGCGTCGCCATCTGGCTGCGTAACAAATATGAACAACGTTGGTAAGAATATGAACGATGTAATTCCCTCCCCGGTCGGCCGGGAAGCTCCCAAGGACAGCGTCATCGCGCAGGAAACGCTCAAGATGAAGGCGCGCAATGTCGATGTCTTCTATGCGGACAAGCAAGCGATCGACGATGTTTCGATCGATGTCGGGCTTGAAAATGTCGTCGCCTTTATCGGGCCGTCGGGCTGTGGCAAATCTACCTTTCTGCGCTGTCTCAATCGGATGAACGACACGATCCCGATCGCCAAGGTAACCGGCGAAATCACGCTCGACGGCGAGGATATCTACGCGTCCGACATGGATGTGGTGCAGCTGCGCGCGCGTGTCGGCATGGTGTTCCAGAAACCCAATCCCTTCCCCAAATCGATCTTCGAAAATGTTGCCTATGGCCCGCGTATCCACGGTCTTGCCGCCTCGAAGCTGGACATGGATGCGATCGTCGAAAAATCGCTGCGCCGCGCCGGGCTGTGGGAAGAAGTCAAGGACCGACTGCAGGACAGCGGCACCGCGCTTTCGGGCGGGCAGCAGCAGCGGCTGTGCATCGCCCGCGCGATCGCGGTCGACCCCGAAGGGATCCTGATGGACGAGCCCTGTTCGGCACTCGACCCGATCGCGACCGCCAAGATCGAGGAGCTGATCCACGAGCTGCGCGGGCGTTACGCGATCGTCATCGTCACGCACAACATGCAGCAGGCGGCGCGCGTTTCGCAGCGTACCGCCTTTTTCCATCTCGGCACGCTTGTTGAATATGGCGACACGTCCGATCTCTTCACCAACCCCCGGGAAGAGCGGACGAAAGACTATATCACCGGGCGTTACGGCTAAGCGGAGAAACACGGTCATGCCCCAGAGCAGCGATCATATCGTCAAGGCGTTCGACGAGGACATCGGCGAGCTGCGCGCGCTGGTTTCGGAAATGGGCGGGCTCGCCGAGCGTGCGATCGGCGACGCGCTCCACGCGCTGACCAAACACGATCTCGAAACCGCGACCAGGGTCGTCGAGGGCGATGCCAGGATCGACGAACTCGAAATCGAAATCGAGCGCCGCGCGGTCCAGCTGATCGCGCTGCGCGCGCCGATGGCCGACGACCTGCGCGAAGCCGTGGCGGCGATGAAGATCGCCAATGTCGTCGAACGGATCGGCGATTATGCGAAGAATATCGCTAAGCGCGTCCCGGTGTTCGAGGATCATGTCGATATCGAGCCGCTGAGCATCCTGCCCGCGATGGCCAATATCGTCGCCGAGATGATCCACGACGTGCTCGATGCCTTCGCCGCGCGCGACGCCGAAAAAGCCGCCGCCGTGATCGATCGCGACCGCGCCGTCGACGATTTCTACAACAGCCTGTTCCGCGCGCTGCTTACCTTCATGATGGAAAATTCGCACAATATTACCCAATCGACCCACCTGCTGTTTATCGCGAAGAATCTCGAGCGCGTCGGCGATCACGCGACCAATATCGCCGAAATGGTCTATTTCGCCGCGACCGGCGAATATCTCGAGGATCGTGGGCACGGCAGCGATGACGTAGGTGGCGAGGAAAGCCGATGAGTAAGGCCAAACTCCTTCTCGTCGAAGACGATATGGCGCTCAGCGAGCTGCTTACCTATCATTTCGAACGCGAGGAATTCGCCATCCAGCACACCGGCGACGGCGAAGAGGCGTTGCTGCTGGCGCGCGAAAATCCGCCCGACATCGTGCTCCTCGACTGGATGATCGAGGGGTTGTCGGGGATCGAGGTCTGCCGGCGGCTCAGGCGGATGACCGAGACCGCGAATGTGCCGATCATCATGTTGACGGCGCGCGGCGAGGAGGAGGACCGCGTCCGCGGCCTCGAAACCGGCGCCGACGATTATGTCACCAAGCCATTCAGCCCGCGCGAGCTTGTCGCCCGCGTCGGCGCGGTGCTGCGCCGCGTGCGTCCGGCGCTTGCCGGCGAGTCGCTCCACCATGGCGACCTCGAAATGGACACCGTGAGTTACAAGGTGAAGCGCGGCGGCGAGACGATTCCGCTCGGCCCCACCGAATTCCGCCTGCTCCGCCATTTCCTGGAACATCCCGGCCGCGTGTTCAGCCGTGAACGGCTGCTCGATTCGGTGTGGGGCCAGGACAGCGATATCGAACCAAGGACGGTAGATGTGCACATCCGCCGGCTTCGCAAGGCGCTCAACAAGGACGGCCGCAGCGATATCATCCGCACGGTGCGCTCGGCGGGGTACGCGTTGGATAGCGAAAGCGAGGGTTAGCCCGCGGTAACCCGCCGGAAATGGCGGCATTGCGTCGCTGTGCAACCGAAATGCCGTGCTCAAGGAACCCAATCCTTCGCTCGGCCGTTATCCCCTCATAGCCCGCTCGCTGTGTAGTTTGAGAGGGCAGCATGAGGAGGAAGAACATGAAAATCATCGCACTGACCGCCGCGGCCGCCCTGACCATGGGTAGTGCGGCCTATGCCTACCAGCCAGCGGACAATGACCGGCTGATACCGTTGCCGAGCACCAGCAACACCGAAAACTATGACGGCCCCAATTCGCGCGGCGCACCGGGCCAGCCGGCGCCGACCGACGCCGATGCGCGGCTGACATCGCCGGCTGGAACCTATTCGGCTACTGCGCGCACCGAATATCCCTTCTGTTCGGCAACCGTGCGCGACAATTGCCGCCAGCGCCGCGATCCCGGCTATTAGGGTCTAACCGACAACCCTGGACCTCCCCTCCCGCCCATTTGGGCCGGAGGGGATTTTTTTGTCCGCCTTGCTCCACCCGCCGCGCCGGGTTACCGCGCACGTCAACTCATTGACACTCGATTCTGCTGGAGATTCTTCATGACCATTTCATTCGAAGACCGCGTTGCCATCGTCACCGGCGCAGGCGGCGGGCTTGGCCGTTCCTATGCGCTCGACCTTGCCAAGCGCGGGGCCAAGGTCGTGGTCAACGATCTCGGCGGCGCGGGCGACGGGACTGGCGCGTCCGACGCGGCGGCCAAAGTCGTCGAGGAAATCGAAGCCGCCGGCGGCACGGCGATGGCCAACGGCGGCAGCGTCACCGACGAGGAGCAAATGGCCGAGATGGTCGCCAAGACCAAAGAGACCTGGGGCGGCGTCCACGTCCTCATCAACAATGCCGGCATCCTGCGAGACAAGAGCTTCGCCAAGATGACGATCGAGGACTGGAAGCTCGTCATCGACGTCCATCTCAACGGCTCGGCGATCTGCACCAAGGCGGCATGGGAAACGATGCGCAAACAGGCCTATGGGCGGATCCTCAACACCGCCTCGTCGACCGGCCTCTACGGCAATTTCGGCCAGGCCAATTACGGCGCGGCGAAGCTCGGCCTGGCGGGCTTCACCAAGACGCTGGCGATCGAAGGCGCGAAATACAACATAAAGGTCAACACGATCGCCCCGATCGCCGCCACGCGGATGACCGAGGACATCATGCCGCCGGCGATGTTCGAACAGCTTGGTCCCGACAATGTCGCGCCCGCCGCCGTCTACCTCGTCAGCGAGGACGCGCCGACCAACTTGATCGTCGGCGCCGGCGGCGGCTTCTTCCATGCCGCCTATGTAACGCTGACCGACGGTATCGCGCTGCCCGAAGGCGAGCGCACCGCCGAAGGCGTCGCTGCCGCCTGGGAACAGATCATCGACCGTGCGGACGAGAAAGTACCCCAAAGCGGCGCCGAACAGGGCGCGCAAGCGTTTGTTAAGCTGCAGGCGCTCGACGGATAGCTGTGCCAAGACGGGCGGCGCTTTGACTAAATTATTAGTTTTGTTAGCGTATACCACTCAGATTGGGATTACGTTATGAACTTGAATGCGCTCTGCACTAGATTCATACTGGTTGTGTTTGGCGTGGCGCTTTGGGCGGTTAGCTCCCCTGCGAAAAGCCAGGCGCAAACGATAATCTGCTACGACCGGTTAATTACAACGCTCAATTTCAATAACGGCTCTTATGTCACTGGCACGGGTACCGGCCCGTTAACCGTTAATGCGCAATACCGCTTCTCGAACGTTAACACCGGGATCGACGCGCTCGTCCGCATAAACGCGTTCAACAATGGCGCGACGCTCGCGACGATCGACAACAATGCGGTCCTCCCAAACAATTTCAATCCCGAACTCGGTGGAAGCAATGCGCGTAGCGTCGACTTCACTTTCACGTTTGTTATCGCTGGAACGAGCACTCCTATCGGGTTCGATTTTGCCGCCGGAGCGATCGACATCGATGGCGATAACGCCAATATCCGCGAATACGCCGAGTTTTCGAATGCTCTTGCCGAATTCATCCTCAACAATCCGACCCGGCTCGTAGTCACTGCGCCGTCTCCCGCCAGCCCGACGCGAACGCGCTTTGAAGCGGGAACGTCCAACGTCGCTCCGGGCATTGATCCCAACGAGGCACGCAACATCGTAGCGGTATTCTATACCGGGCAAAGCAGTTTCCAATATCGAATTGGTACGCTCGGCACGGGCACTACAACGCGGCTAACTTCGCTTGATTTCAACTGCCCGACATTCGGCAATCCCGCACCCAATCCTTCGATACCGCAGGATTTCGGCGATGCGCCGGCCACCTATGGCAATCCGATTCACGATATCGTCGCCGGCTTCCGCCTCGGCGTCACCAATACGAGCGAGTCCGGACCCTATAACCACGCCGGCGCCAATGCCGATGCGGGCGATGACGGCGTCGTTTTCGGCGCGCTCGGGCGCGGATCGCCCTCCTCGCTTACTGCCACGGTGCTGGGCAGCGGCGGGCGGCTCCAGGCGTGGATCGACTGGAATCGCGATAGCGACTTTCTCGACGCCGGCGAGCGCGTTGCGCTCAACGTCCAGGACAACCAGGCCGGCGATTCCGATCCTGTGGTTGGCCGCATCCGCATCGATTTTAACGTGCCGGGTGCCGCGAGCCTCGGTAACTCCTTCGCCCGCGTCCGCTGGTCGACTCAGGCCAATCTGCCGGCCGACACGCAGACCGCGCCCGATGGCGAGGTAGAGGATTATCGGGTGACGATCCTGCTCGGTCTTGCTGAGCTCGAAGTCGAAAAATCGAGCGCCGTCTTCGATCCGAACGGCGACGGGCTGTTCCATATTCCCGGCAACGACGTGACCTACACGATCACGGTGCGCAACACGGGCACCGACGAAGCGGATAATGACAGCATCTTCGTCTATGATACGCTGCCTCTCGACGTCGAATTCTTCAACGGTGACACCAACGGACCCGCTGCGGCGGGCACCGGCACGATCCTCTTTACCGAGACCGGCACCGGCCTTGCCTTCGATGAAACAACAGACGCCGCCTATTCGAACCTCGCCGGCCCGCCCGCCAATTTCGCCGCTTGCACCTATAGCCCGGTCGCTGGCTACGATCCCAATGTCCGTCATGTCTGCGTCCGTCCGCAAGGCAGCATGGCCGCCGACGACCCCGATCCCGAATTCACACTGCAATTCCGGGCGCGGATTCGGTAGCGCCGGGGGTCGTCAACATATTTCCTCGCTCTCCGACTCACCGTATTGCATCACTAATACAGTCATGCTATTGCCCGCCGCATGACAACGGGTTTCAGGAGACATACCGATGTATAGCGAAAGCGATCTGGAGGCGGCAGTGGCGGCGGGGGCGCTGTCTGCCGACAATGCCGACCAGTTCCGCGCCTTTATGGCGAGCGACCGATCGACCAGCCTGGTCGATGAGGAGCATTTCCGGCTGATCACCGGCTACAACGATATTTTCGTGGCGATTGCGAGCGTGCTGCTGCTAGTGGCGATCGCCTGGCTCGGCGGAGAAATCCAGCCTTGGGTCGGCGCGCTCGGCGTGGCTGCGGCTAGTTGGGGCTTGGCCGAATATTTTACGCGCGTGCGCCGCATGGCCTTCCCCTCGATCCTGTTGCTGCTCTCGTTCGTCGGCGGCGTTTTCGCGACGGTCGCGACCGGGCTGATCGGCGACGGCAATAATTTCGGCCCCGGAGACGAGCGGATCGTCGCCACCTATATCGCGGCTTCGGGCGCGATCGCGATGGTCGGCGCCTTCCTCCACTGGCGGCGATTCCATGTGCCGATCACCGTGGCGACGGGTTCTGCGGCTCTGGTCGCGGCGGTTATCGGCTCGGTCGCGGCGCTGACCAATGGCGATATTTTCAGTTCGCAAGGCACGGTCAACATCATCCTGTTCGTCGCCGGCCTGCTCGTTTTCGCCTTTGCGATGCGCTGGGACATGAGCGATCCGGTGCGCGAGACGCGGCGCTCGGACGTCGCCTTCTGGCTGCACCTGCTGGCGGCGCCGCTGATCGTCCATCCGATCTTCCATACGATCGGCGTTACCGAAGGCGCGATCACGCTGGGCGGCACGATGCTGGTCATCGCGCTTTATATCGCGATGGCGGGAATTGCGTTGGCGATCGACCGCCGCGCGCTGATGGTGTCGAGCCTGGTCTATGTGCTGTGGGCGCTCAACGGGTTGTTCGATCGCTTCGGCGCGGTCGAGACCAATATCGCGCTCGCGGCATTGGTGATCGGCTCCGCGCTGCTGCTGCTGAGCGCCTTCTGGCACAATGCGCGGGCGCTCGTGGTACGGCCGCTACCCGCGGGGCTGAGGACGAGGCTGCCGGTAAGCGAAAGCCCGGCTGCGGTGTAGAGGAGACCTTCTCCCGGCGGGAGAAGGATACGGAAACTTGCGAGCTTGTCTCGCTAGTTGGAGTTGGATGAGGGGTTCCGCCCTATCGATAGGTGATAACCCCTCGCCCAGCTCATTCTAAATTCGCTACGCTCATTAAGAGCTCACATCCCTCTCCCTTTGGGAGAGGGTTTGGGTCTACTCCCCGACCAGCTTGAGCAACCGTCGCTCGACAGGTGCCAGCACCGGGCCGAGCTCGTGCCCGCGCTTGAGCACAGCGCCGGCCTCCGAAATCAGCGCCCACATGCCTTGGCGGTTGCGCAAGGCCGGGCGTTTTTCGATACGGATTTCGGGGCGTTCGGCGGTGCGGCGAAAGGCGGAGAAGGCGGCGAAGTCCTTTTCGAAGTCCATCGCATAGTCGCGCCAATGGCCCGCCGCGACCATCCGGCCGTAAAGATCGAGGATGCGCGTCAGCTCGTCGCGCTCGAAACCAGTCTGGTGCGGCAGCCGGCGGCGAAGGGGGAATTGTGCGACGCTGCCCATCAGGCGCAATCGCTCTCCTGCTCGTGCGCGGCGCCATCGCCGTCGCGTTCGGCGATCAGCGCATCGATCTGCTTGTGCATCTCCTCAAGCTCGCAGCGCATCAGTTCGAGCTTTTGCGTCGCCGGATCGAAGGTTTCGCTGCACGGCGTTCCATAGGGCATGAAGCCTTCGGTTTTGTCCTCGGCATTCATCAGGATCGGCTTGGCCGGGATACCCGCCATCGTCGCGCCTTCGGGAACGTCCTTGGTGACGACGGCATTGGCGGCGATCGTCGCGCCCTTGCCCACCGTAACCGGGCCGAGAATCTGCGCGCCGGAACCGATCACGACATTGTCGTCGATCGTCGGATGGCGTTTGCCCGCAATGCCGTCCGCCGGGTTGGTGCCGCCCAGTGTGACGCATTGGTAGATCGTTACATTGTCGCCGATCTCGGCGGTCTCGCCGATCACGCTGAAGCCGTGATCTATGAAAAGATGGCTACCGATTTTGGCGCCGGGATGAATGTCGATCGCGGTGAAGAAGCGCGACATATGATTGACCCAGCGTGCGAGGAAATAGAGCCGCCAGCCGTACAACCGGTGCGCAAGCCGGTGCCAGGCGAAGGCCCAGACGCCGGGGTAAAGCAGCACCTCCATACGCGAACGGGGCGCGGGATCGCGCGCCTTGATCGAGTCGAGATAGGATATCAGGCGACCGGACATGGCCGTCTCCCGCCAGTAGCAAAGCACAACCTGACTAGCCGCTGATTATGAAAAAGGCCAGATCATCGCTGGTTAACAGGGGTAAAGATGTGCTTCGCCGTCATTGCGAGGAGCGAAGCGACGCGGCAATCCAGAGCCGCAAGCGATACCGCTTGTGGCTCTGGATTGCTTCGCTGCGCTCGCAATGACGTTTTAAGCCATTACCCCTGCGACCATTCGTGGCCGAGGAATTTTTCGGCATCGAGTGACGCCATGCAGCCCGTTCCCGCTGCGGTGACGGCCTGGCGATAGACTTTGTCCATCACATCGCCGCAGGCGAAGACGCCGGGTACGCTGGTGCGCGTACTGCCGGTTTCGACCTTGATATAATTATCTTCGTCGAGGTCGAGATGGCCCTTGAACAGCGCGGTCGCCGGATCATGGCCGATGGCGATAAAACCGCCCTCGGCCGGGATCTGGCTGATTTCGTCCGTCTTGGTGTCCTTGAGATCTATCGCAACAAGGCCTTCGGGATCGCCGCCGCCCACAAATTTATCCACAGTCTGATCCCAAAGAACGCTGATGTTGGGATGCGCAAAGAGCCGATCCTGCAACACCTTTTCGGCGCGAAGCTCGTTGCGGCGATGGATCAAGGTGACAT
>JABDLY010000210.1 GCA_013001755.1 Sphingomonadaceae bacterium | reverse complement strand
TTTCCTCGCGCTACGGCGCTCGGCTGTTACGTGAGCACGATTCCCTTGAGGGGCTGCTCCGGCGGGCGCACCGATTTGTTGCCGCCGAGCCGGACGGATTGCTCGAGTTGTCGAAAGAGCTAACCCGGCTATTCATCGAGCGCATCGACATCGATGCGATCATTGCCGCACTTGCCCTGCCGAAGACCGACAAGAAACCGGGGTCCCTGAAAGCGCTTGAGAAGCTTGCCGCGCATCACGGCTCCGACGACGCCGCAAGAACAATGATGTCGCCACTCTTCGGGATATACGACCTCCGTCTCGCCGATGCGCACATCGGATCAAGCAAGATCGCGAGCGGCAAGACGCGCGCTGCTGTCGACGATAGGTCCCCTGCCGTCACGCAGGGTCGTCAATTGCTCCAGAGTTTCGTTGCGACGATCAACCAGATCGCGGATACGCTGACCTAATGCCGATGGAAAGCCCACCCGGTTTGAGTGACGAACAATTCGACGCTCTTGTGTCGGTGGGTCACGATGTGTTGCGTGCATTTCCGCGCAAGGCGGGTGCTTGTGTGATGATGAGCGCGCTTTACACTGGCAGGCTACGCCATCTCGGTCATACCTCGGCGATACTGGTTGGCGGCGCGTTGCTAGTCACGGGCTCTCCGGTCTTCGGCCACGCTCCAGTGGGCGGCAGGTTCAAGACCTATCTCGACTGGGACGGGCACGCTTGGGTTCGGTTTGGCGAATATATCGCCGATGTCTCCCTAGTGATGACCGCTTATTCGCCAGGAGCGCCAAAATTGCTCGCACGCCACATCGCGCCGCGAATGAAACCCACTCAAAGGCTTTATATCGCGACACCCGACGCCGCACGCCGCGACGATCAGCTCGAGTACCAGCCGCAACGCGTCTTTACCGATGCAGAGCTCGACCAGCTCTATCGCGGCGCGCTTACCTTTCTGACGTGATTAGCCGCCCGCGGGCCGGACCAACAATGTCAAGAGTGAATCAGGTTTGAGGAAAGACGGATAAGATTTGCCAAGCGACTTAAAACCACATTCGCTCAGGATCGTCAGCATCCGCGGCGTCTTGGTGGTTGCATAAACTCCCTGACTAGCCACAAGTCCCACTGCGGCGCGCACTAGTTCGGGCGCGTGACCACGTTTCCGATACGCGGAGTGCACGACGACCCAGCCGAGCTCGAGTGGAAACGCGTCGGCGTTATCCGCGACGTTTGCCTTCGCGAATTCGCCACGCCGGTGTGCAGAATAGGGGGTTTTGATCGCCGCCGTGCCGAACAGTTCGTCGCGCTCGAAGAGCATGACCAGCGCCATTGCATCGTCGACCAACCCTGGCAGGATGGCCCGGTCGACCTCGCCGGCCGCGGCGACGAACTCAACAAAAGCGGCTTTGTCCGATGGAGCGAACTCGAAAGGTTTTCCAGTGCGTATGGTCATGCGTCCTGATACCTCCCGGTCTGCATCGCTGCAATTTTCAGCGTAGCGCAGTTTTGACATCAGCTCAGGGCCAGGCGGCCGATTAGCTCTATCGCCTCGGCGGGCGTCGCCACGATCTCGCAGCCGTAGAGCCGGTCGAGACGGACATGGCCGCTCGTGATCAGACTACGCAGCGGGCCGTCTGTCAGGAAGGCGCGGCAATAGGGAAGCGCCGCGGCCGCATGGCGAAAATCGAAGATGTCGTTGGGTTTGATTTTGCGGTTCGCTTCCGATCGCACAGCCGCGTGCAGCATTGCGGGTACGTAAAGGCTGCCGAAGGCGCGCCGATGTTCGTCCTTCTCGAGCGCCTGAGCGAGCATGCCGGTGACGCGCCTGCCGACCCTGACGCTGTTTTCTATGTCGTCTGCCTCCCGGGCATGTCCGGCTGCCGCCGCCATGCGCCGATATTCGCGGGCAGCGATGCCCGTAAGCATGCTCGCCGCACCCGCAATCTCAATTCGCAATGCGGTGGCGTGGCTGTCGATCTCATGGGCATGGAGCGCTTCCTGCTCATTTAAATATGCCGCCATTCGTTCACTCTCCGACCGCGACGCGAATAGCTCGGGCGGCACCATCTTCGCGAGCATCGACGGCTGCCCAATCCAGGCCTCTTGAGCGAGCGCAACCAAGAGCGCGTCGTTTGCCTCCACGTTAGGGGGACACATATCCTCATAGCCAAGCGCAAAGGCATAACAGGTCCATAGAGGGCGTGGAGCGGGCGGATGGTCCGGAAACGCCCTTGCGTTGAACGCTTCCATCTCGAACGTCGTGCGCTCGTGATGCGGCACCATGGCAACGCCGAGACTGAGCCGATCGACAAGCAGCATCGTCTGCGCGAGACGTTCAGGCGTTTGTTTGCTGAATTCGGCGATGAGATCGCTGGTAACCGGGAAGATGAATCTTCCAGATTCGACCGCCAAGCGAAGCGCACCGAGGAGAGATACTACGTCGGGGTCGTCGACTTCTTCGAATGCCGCTTGGCGTGCCATGATCCAGAATTTTGTGTCGAGAAAGATCGGCGACCTGCTCGACAGCAAATCGACAAGTTCCCATTGACGCTTTAGAATATGATCAGCGCCAGCGCCCGTCGGCCAAGGCCATTCGAAGATTTCGTTGTCTCTGAGCACCGGTCTCCGCCTATCCGATGTAGTCGCTGGATATCCACTGCCGACTTCGATCGATTATTCAAGGCGCTTGGAATCGACGAGAGCGCCACTCAGGCGGCGGCGCTAGAACTCATCGCCATGACTGCAGCGGTAAAGTCAGCTTTCGGGAGCGCATAGTTCCAACCCGGACGTCCGAGAAAGGGGCGCAAAAGCGACATTCTGACTGGACTAGCAGGGCAACCTGAGCATTGCTGTTGGTGACGTAGTCGCCGCCTGAGCCGGAGCGCTCGGCGGCTCGGGTCAGTGCAAGGCCGGATCGTCCGGACTGCACAGGAGATCCATGATGACCACGTCCAGGAAAACCAAACGCAAGACCAAATCCGCAACCGTCAATCGGATGCTGCGCCGTGATAAAGGCGCGACACTCGCCGAGATCGAGAAGGCAACCGGCTGGCAGCCGCATAGCTGCCGCGCCTTTCTGAGCGGCGTGCGCAAGACCGGTGCTACCGTGGCGAAGGAAGAACGCACCGATGGCAAGACCGGTTACCGCGTCACCGCGGAGGCCGAGCAATGCCCGGCTTGAGCATCGACGACCTGCCAGCCATGTCACCTGCCGAACTGCGGGCGGCATGGCGCGAACAGTATCGCAAACCCGCTCCTGATATCGGCCCCGATCTCCTGCGCCGCGGGATCGCCTATCAGATCCAGGCACGTGTCCATGGCGGGCTGACAC
>JABDLY010000204.1 GCA_013001755.1 Sphingomonadaceae bacterium | reverse complement strand
GGGAGCGGGCCGGTGCGGCGCCTGAGCGTAGCGAAGGCCTGACAAACAACGCCCGGATTCAGCCCACATTCAGGCGATTTCGCTGCTTGTTACGCCTCGGGTTCGCGCTTAGGGCTGAAAAAATATGGCGGCTTCTCGATCAGAGCGCGGGCCGGTCTGGCGCATCACGATCGGTTTCATCAAATATGGGCTCTACCTTGCCCTTCTGGGCTTTGTGGCGCTTGCCGTGGCCGTCGGCATCGCGATGTCGTCGCTGCCAGATTACGAAACCCTGCGCTCTTCCCCCAATGGTCAGACGGTGCGCGTTCGCGCCGCCGACGGATCGGTGATCTTCGCGCTCGGCCCGAGCTACGGCCAGTGGCTCGATTATGAAGAAATTCCCCCGGTCATGCGCGATGCGATGATTTCGGTCGAGGATCGCCGCTATGACAGCCATCTCGGCGTCGATCCGATCGGCATCGCCCGCTCGGTCCAGGTACGCGTCCAGCAAGGCGCATGGACGCAGGGCGGATCGACGATCACGCAGCAATTGGCGCGCAATCTCTTCCTGACCAACACCCGCACCTTTGGCCGCAAGGTCCGCGAGGTCATCCTCGCGCTGGCGATGGAGCGCAGTTTCTCCAAGGAACAGATCCTCGAGCTCTATCTCAACCGCGTCTATTTCGGCGGCGGCGCCTATGGCATCGACGCCGCCTCGCGGCGCTTTTTCGGCCATTCGGCGCGCGAGCTCAGCCTGTCCGAAGCCTCGGTCATCGCCGGCCTCGTCAAGGCGCCGTCGCGCTATTCGCCTACCGCCGATGCCGAGGCCGCCGTCGGCCGCGCCGGCGTCGTGCTCGATCTGATGGTCGAGACCGGCCACATCACCGCTGCCCAGGCAGCCGCAGCACAGCCAGACGATGTCAGCCTCGCGCCGCAACCGCGCCGCAACAGCGTCCGCTATTTTACCGACTGGACGCTCAATCAGCTTGACACGCTGATCGACGAAACGCGCGCGCCGATCGATGTCTGGACGACGATCGATCTCGAAATGCAGGCACGCGCGGTCGAATCGATCCGCAATTTCGTGCCCGACGGCGCGCAGGGTGCATTGGTCGCGGTCGATCGCGACGGCGCGGTGCGCGCGATGGTCGGCGGCACCGATTATGTGACCTCGAACTATAACCGCGCGGTGACCGCGGTGCGCCAGCCGGGCTCGTCGTGGAAACTCTTCGTCTATCTCGCGGCACTCGAAAATGGCTATACGCCGGCCGACCGCGTCGTCGACGAGCCGGTCGACTGGAATGGCTGGCAACCGCGCAACAGTTCGGGCCGCTATGCCGGCGAAATGGATATTCGCACTGCCTTCGCCTATTCGGTCAACACCATTGCCGCGCAGCTTGGCGCCGAGGTCGGCACGCACAATGTCGCCAATATGGCGCAGCGTTTCGGCATCACCACGCCGGTCAACACCCATCCTTCGATGGTGCTCGGCACGTCCGAGGTCCGCGTCATCGACATGGTGGGGGCATTCGCCTCGGTCGCGGCGCGTGGCATCGCGGTCGACCCCTATGGTATCGTCAAGGTGACGATGGAAGATCCGCGGAATAACGAAGAGATCGAACTCTTCCGCGCCGAAATCGATCAGTCACGCGTTCTCGTCGCCCCCTATGTCGCCGCCGAAATGACCGATCTCCTGCAAACCGCCGTCGCGACGGGCACCGGCCGCGCCGCGCAGATCGGACGGCCGGTCGCCGGCAAGACGGGTACGACGAGTTCGAACAAGGATGGCTGGTTTATCGGTTTTTCGTCGGGAATGACGACCGCGGTGTGGATGGGGCGCGACGATGCCCGCGCGGTGAGCGGATTGCAGGGGGGGCGTGCGCCCGCACGCGCCTTTGCGCATTTCATGAGCTATGCCGTCTCGAACCGCCCGATCGAGGAATTCGATACCGATGTGACGCTTCCCGACTGGCAGCTCGAGGGCGAAGACGACGCCTATTTCGGCGATCCGTTCGAAGACGAGATCTTCGTCGACGAGAATGGCATGCCGATCGGCGATCCCGACGCCTATCGCGACCAGCGGCCCTATGACGGCGCCGAAGCGCCTGACGATATGGGCGAGGAATGGATCGACGATGTGCTGCGCCGCCGCGAGCGGCCGCGGCGCGGGGAACGGCCCGGCGACCGGCAGGGCGATCGGCCGGACGAGCGGTCAGGCGAACGACCGTACGACCGCGTTCCGCCGCCCGAAAACGTCCCAAGCCGCGAACCGCCAGCCGCGATTCGCCCTCAGGAAGAACAGCCGATCCGGTAAAGCGTGGCACCATGGTCGCGCAGCCAGCGTCGCTCGGCTGCCGGATTTCGGCCGAACAGTTTTTCGACAAGCGCGTGAAAGGCGGGCGAGTGGTCCATATGGACGCGGTGCGCGACTTCGTGCGCGACCGTCGCGCTCAGCACCTCGGCCGGCGCCATGATCAGCCGCCAGCTATAGCGTATCGCGCCCGAGCTCGAGCAGCTGCCCCAGCGTGTCCGCGCATCGCCGATCGACACGCGCGGCACGCTGACACCGGCGATTTCGGCATAATGCCGCGTTTCGTTATCGAGTTGCTGCCGCGCCTGATCTTTCAGCCAGCGGATGATGCGGGCTTCCAGCGCCTCCTGCGGCCCGCCAACGATCAGCCGGCCTTCGCCGAGGGCAATCTTGCGCGGCCGGCCTGCGGCCCAATCGATCGCAAGCGCGGCCCCGCGCCATGGCAAAATCGCGCCCGGCACCAGCGGTTGCGGCGGCGCTAGCTTGGTGAGTTCGGCCTCGATCCAGTCCCGCTGACCGGCAACCCAGCTCACCGCCTTTTTCAAACTGCTGCGCTTGGGCATCGTCAATATGATTTGGCCGTCGCGCGGATCGACGCGCAGCCGCAATCCGCGCGCCTTGGCATGGCGCTTCACCGTCAGTTCGCGGCGGCGGCCCCCGCCTTCGAAAACGGGCTCAAAGCTCACGGTCGATACAATGATGTTCGGGATCGCCGGCCTCGGTTTCGCCGATCGTCCAGCCGCGCACCGATTCGCCCGCCTCGTGCACCATCTCGCGATCGCCCGAAATCAGATAATGCCAGTCGGGCAGCGGCTTGCCCTCGCCGAGCAAGCGGTAGGCGCAGGTCTTCGGGAGCCAGGGAAAGGTCTTGAGGTTGCGCGCCGTCAGCCGGATGCAATCGGGGACCCGCGCCATCCGATGGCGATAATCGGTGCAGCGCGCGGTTTCGCTATCGAGCAACCGGCAGGCGATATTGGTGGGTGTGACTTGGCCGGTTTCGTCATCCTGAAGCTTGTGCAGACAGCATTTGCCGCAGCCGTCGCACAGCCCCTCCCATTGCTCGCGCGTCATTTTCTTGAGCGGCACGGTTTCCCAATAACGCTCGGTCATGGGGTTGAGCCGGTGGCGCAGATGGAACGTGGGGAGTCTTTTGTCAGACCAAAGCTAGCGCTTTGGCGCCGCACCAGCCCGCACCCCCTCCCGGCCTCCCATGAGAATACACTAAGTGGGAGGCCGGGTGGGGGAGTGGGCCGGTGCGGCGCTCAACCGTCAGGTTGAGTCTGACAAAAAGCAAACTTCGACAGGCTCAGCCCAATCGGTGGCTGGGGGATGTTGCCCTCGGTCGGCTTGCACGGCACAACCGGGCCCATGGCATTGATCCTCGGCCTTGAATCGAGCTGCGATGAAACGGCTGCCGCGCTGGTGACGAGCGAGCGCGAGATATTGG
>JABDLY010000169.1 GCA_013001755.1 Sphingomonadaceae bacterium | reverse complement strand
GGGCATGAGCGACCGGCTCGGCCCGCTGCAGTTCGGTAAGAAGCAGGAGATGATCTTCCTCGGACGCGAGATAAGCGAGCAGAAGGACTACAGCGAGCGGACCGCCGAGGCGATCGACGAGGAGGTCCACTCTCTCGTGCAGGGCGCCTATGACCATGCGAACAAGCTCCTCGAGGAGAATATCGATCGGCTGCATGCCTTGGCCGGCGCTCTGCTCGATCGCGAGATCCTCGATCGCGACGAGATCGAGGGCGTGATGGCGCACGAACTCGCCCATGTCCGCAACCGCGACACCTTGATCATGACGATGGCGGCGACGATCGCCGGCGCGATCTCGATGCTCGGCAGCTTCGCCTATTATTTCCGCGGTGGCGGCGGGCGAGCCGGGATCGCGGCCTTGGTCGCGGTTTTGCTCGCGCCGTTCGCCGCGATGATCATCCAGATGGCGATCAGCCGGACGCGAGAATATGGCGCGGATCGCGGCGGCGCCGAGATTTCGGGCAAGCCGGCGGCGCTCGCCACCGCGCTCGCCAAGCTCGCCAGCGGCGCGGCGCAGGTGCCCAATCCGGTCGCCCAGCGCAACCCGGCGGCGGCGCATCTCTATATCGTGCCGTCGCTGTTCGGCGGCATGGCGGGCCTGTTCTCGACGCATCCCGACACCGGAAAGCGGATCGCCGAACTTGAAAAGATGGCGATGGTCGTCGGCGCCGATCGACGGCCTTCTTCGCCGAGTGGCTATATCGGCGAAAGCCCGGCGCGACGCGGCAGTGCGCTCGACCCGCATGGGCGGCGGCGCTGAGCACATCCGAACCGAAAGGCACGGCAAGCCGGAGGGCGGCGTTGCGCCTGCTCGAAAGCGTCTTGCGCCGGGGCCGGTCGATCGAGGCCGAGGCGAGCGCCGCCTGCAGCAATCTCGCGCGCGACGATGATCGCCGGCTCGCGATCGCGATTGCCAGCGAAGTGCTGCGGCGGTTGCCCGATTATGACGCGCTGATCGATAGCAAGACGAAGAAGAACCTGCCCGATGACGCCAAGGCGCGGATGGTGTTGCGGTTGGCGCTCGCCCAGGCGCTTGCTCTCGGCACGCCGCACCACGCCGCGATCGCGACCGCGCTGCCGCTCCTGCAAGGCGGATCAAGGCGGCTGGCGCATGGCGTGTTCGGCGCGTTGATGCGCAGCGAGGCCGTGCTGCCCGAAACGCCCACGCTGCCCGATGCGGTGGCCATCCGGTGGTCGGACCATTGGGGCGAAGCGATGGTCGAGGCAGCCGCGCGCGCGATATCTGCCCCGCCGCCGCTCGATCTGACGATGAAATCCGCCGCAAAGCCCGAAGCCCTCGAGGGCCTAAGCCTGCTGTCCGGCCATATCCGCCTGCCGCGCCAATCGGTGATGGAGGTGCCCGGCTTCGATGCCGGCGATTGGTGGGTGCAGGATATCGCGGCATCGATCCCCGCGCGGTTGCTCGGGCCGGGTGACGGCAAGACCGCGCTCGATCTTTGCGCCGCGCCGGGCGGCAAGACACTCCAGTTGGCGGCGCAGGGCTGGCAGGTGACGGCGGTCGATATGGCTGAAAGTCGTCTCGCGCGACTTTCGGAGAATCTCGATCGCACCGGGCTGTCGGCGAAAACGGTTATTGGCGATGTACTGCAATGGCAGCCCGATGAACCGGCTGATGCCGTGCTGCTCGACGCGCCCTGTTCGGCGACGGGAATCTTCCGCCGCCACCCCGATGTGCTGCACAGGGCGGGCGCGCGGATTATTGCGAGCTGTGCCGAAGCGCAGCGTGCGATGCTGGCGCGCGCTGCGGGCTGGGTGAAGCCGGGTGGGCGGCTCGTCTATGCGGTCTGCTCGCTCGAACCCGAAGAGGGCGAAGCGATGGCGACAGCCTTTCTCGACGATCAGGACGAATTCGTCATCGAACCACCCGATGCGGATGACCTGCCAGCGGGCATAGCGCCCGCTCAAAAGGGCTGGTTGCGTATCCTCCCGGGGATGATCGACGACCCCGGCGGTGCCGATGGTTTCTTCATTTCACATTTCCGCCGCCGCTGAGACGCGCTCCACCGCATTTATCCCCAATATCTCCCGGCTTGCGCCCTGCTCGCCTTGCCCGTTTCGCAGCGCGCTCCTAATCCGATGCACTTATGCAACAGTCCATCCGCATTGCTCCCTCGATCCTGTCCGCCGACTTCGCCAAGCTCGGCGAAGAGGTGCGTGCGATCGACGAGGCCGGGGCCGACTGGATCCATATCGATGTGATGGACGGCCATTTCGTGCCCAACCTCACCATCGGCCCGGCCGTCGTGAAGGCGCTGCGATCGCACAGCGGCAAGCCGTTCGATGTCCATCTGATGATTTCGCCGGTCGATAGCTTTCTCGATGCGTTCGCTGAAGCCGGGGCCGATACCATCACCGTCCATCCCGAGGCCGGCGCGCATACCCACCGGACGATCCAGCACATCAAGTCGCTCGGCAAGCGCGCCGGCGTTTCGCTCAACCCGGCGACTCCCGAAAGCGCGCTGGATTATCTGCTCGAAGATCTCGACCTCGTCCTCGTGATGAGCGTCAATCCGGGTTTCGGCGGACAGAGCTTTATCGACAGCCAGCTTCGCAAGATCGAGGCGGTCCGCAAACGCATCGATGCACTCGGCAAGCCGATCGATCTCGAAGTCGATGGCGGGATCGATCCGGCTACCGCGCCGCGCGCTATCGCTGCCGGCGCCGATGCGCTCGTCGCCGGCACCGCGACATTCAGGGGCGGGCCCGATGCCTATGCTGCGAATATCGCCGCTTTGAGGGGCGAATGAACGCGCATCAGCCGGTCGATACGCCCTATCAAGGCGACGATTCGATAAAACCCGGCCGGCGGCTGATCAGGCTCGATGATGGCGGGCTGTCGCTCGCCGAAAAGCTCGCCGCGCGCCTCCAGTCCGTGGTCTGGCGGACACCGCTGCACCGGCTCAGGCTGCGCGGCAAGTTCCCGCTCAAGCTGATCGCCGTTCCCGAGGATCCGATCCCCGGAGACCGCGTGCGCGGCCAGGCGCTGCTCGAAGGCCGCGCCTTCTTTCATGGTCAGGAAATCGCACTCGCCGATCTCGATTTCGGCGCGCTCGACCTGTCGCCGGGCTTTGCCGATTATTTGCAGAGCTTCGAATGGCTGCGCGATCTGGCGGCGGTGGCGGATCGCGAAGAAGCGACGCCGATCGCCGAGCGGCTGATGCGCAACTGGGTCGAAAATTATGGCACCAGGGTCGCGCAGAAGAGCTGGCGCGCCGATCTCTGGGGCCAGCGGATGATGGTCTGGACCGCGCATGCACCGCTGATCCTGTCATCGGGCGATCTCGTCTATCGCTCCTCGGTTCTCAATGTGATGGCGCGCGGTGCGCGGCATCTCGATCGGGCGGCTTCCAAGGCGCCGCTCGGCGCTGCCCAGGTACAGGCCTGGTCCGGCGTCATCGCGGCGGGCTTGCTGGTGCAGGGCGGCGAGGGGCGTATCGGACGCGGCGAAGCCGGTCTTGCGCGCACCTTGTCGCAAACGCTGACCGCCGACGGCGGTGTGATCTGCCGGTCGCCGCGCTCGCAGCTGGTGATCGTCGAAACGCTGGCGATGCTCCGCGCCACCTATGATGCGCGGCGGCAAGAATTTCCCGCGCCTTTCGAATCGGCGCTCGCTTATGCCGTGCCTGCGCTTCTTGGCGTCACGCACGGCGATGGCGGGCTGGCGAGCTGGCAGGGAAGCTGGCCGACCGGCAGCCGCCGCGTCGCCGCCGCGGTCGAGGCATCGGGCCAACGCGCGCTGCCGCTGCGCAATGCGCGCGACTGGGGCTATCACCGGCTACAGGCCGGCGACACGGCGGTCATCATCGACGCTGCCCCGCCGCCGTCGATGCGGCTGGAGACCGGCGGGTGCGCGTCGACCCTGGCGTTCGAAATGTCGGATGGTCCGCACCGGATCGTCGTCAATTGCGGCGGCGCCGGCGGTTCGGCGTTGGCGCCGGCCTTTGCCGCGGGCCTCCGCACCACCGCCGCGCATTCGACGCTGACGCTGTCGGATAGCAACTCGACAGCGCTCAACAGTGATGGTTCGCTCGGCAGGGGCGTCGTCGAGGTCGAGCTCGACCGGCATGAAAGCACCGGCGTCAGCCGGATCGAAGCCAATCATGACGGCTATGTCCGCCGCTTCGGCTTTCTCCACAAGCGCCAGATCGGCCTTTCGGAGGAGGGCGATGAATTGCGCGGCGCGGATGTGCTGCTGCCGACCGGCCGCAAACGCAACGAAGACACGCCGTTTTCGCTGCGCTTCCATCTCTCGCCCGATATCGAAGTTACGCCGACCGGCGAGGGCGATGGCGCACTGCTGCGGATCGAGGGCGGGCCGGCCTGGCATTTTCGTTGCCGCGGCGCCGCGCTCGCAATCGAAGACAGTGTGTGGGTCGATGACCGGTCGCAGGCTTGCCCCTCGCACCAACTCGCCATAAGCGGCCAGGCGCCGCCCGGCGGCGAAACGATCAGCTGGATGTTCCGCCGCGCCGGCTGAACTCCCAATCAACGCGATTTCCTACAGGACCAATTATGACCGATGTGAAGATTGAACGCGCACTCCTTTCGGTTTCCGACAAGACCGGGCTCGTCGAGCTCGGCCAGGCGCTCGCCGATCACGGCGTCGAACTGATGTCGACCGGCGGCACGGCGGCGGCGCTGCGTGAGGCCGGCCTCGACGTTCGCGACATCTCCGACGTGACCGGCTTTCCCGAGATGATGGACGGCCGGGTCAAGACGCTTCACCCAAAAGTCCATGGCGGGTTGCTCGCGATGCGCGACAATGACGAACATCTTGCCGCGATGAAGGAGCATGAGATCGGCGCGATCGACCTCGTCGTCGTCAATCTTTATCCCTTCACCGACACCGTTTTCCGCGACGCCGACCGCGCGGAAATAATCGAGAATATCGATATTGGCGGCCCGTCTATGATCCGTTCGGCGGCGAAGAACCATGCGCATGTCGCTGTCGTCACCGATCCGGGCGATTATGAACAGTTGATTTCGACGCTTGCCGACAATGACGGCAAGACGGGGCATGATTTCCGCAAGAAGCTTGCCGAGAAGGCTTTTTCGGCAACCGCCACCTATGATGCGATGATCGCCTCGTGGTTTTCCTTTGCCGACCAGGGTGAAGCCTTTCCCGAGATCTTGCAGGTTCCGCTCAAGCGGGGGGATGCGTTGCGCTACGGCGAAAACCCGCATCAGATGGGCGCGATCTACCTGCCCTATGCGCCGGGCAATGTCGGCGTCGCGAAAGCCGAGCAACTACAGGGCAAGGAACTCAGCTATAACAATTATAACGATGCCGATGCGGCCTATGAGCTGATCTGCGAATTCCCAGTGAACGGAGCGGCTTGCGCGATCATCAAACATGCCAACCCTTGCGGCGTCGCCGTAGGCCTCGATCCGCTTAGCGCCTATCGCGAGGCGCTCGCCTGCGACAGCGTGTCCGCTTTTGGCGGCATCGTCGCGCTCAATCAGACGCTCGACGGAGCAACGGCTGAAGCCATCACCGAAATTTTCACCGAGGTCGTGCTCGCGCCCGCCGCCGATGACGACGCCAAGGCGATTTTCGCGAAGAAGAAGAAGCTGCGGCTGATGCTGACCGGTGAATTGCCGCCGGCCAATCGCGGCGGGATGACGATGAAGACGATCAGCGGCGGCGTGTTGCTACAGACGCGAGACTTTGGAGAAGTCGGCGCGGTCGACCTGAAGACCGTTACCGAGCGTGAGCCGACACAGCGCGAACTCGCCGACTGCCTTTTTGCCTGGAAAGTCGCCAAGCACGTCAAATCGAACGCCATCGTCTACGCCAAGGATGGCGTGACCGCCGGCATCGGCGCGGGGCAGATGAACCGGCTTGAATCCGCGCGCATTGCAGCGTGGAAAGCACGCGATGCAGCGGACAGGGCGGGCTGGGACGAGGCGCGGACGAAAGGCGCTGCGGTCGCGTCGGACGCCTTCTTCCCGTTTGCCGATGGTCTCATGGCGGCAGTCGAAGCGGGCGCGACGGCGGTGATCCAGCCCGGCGGCTCAATCCGCGATGAAGAGGTGATCGCCGCTGCGAACGAGGCGGGCCTTGCGATGGTCTTTACCGGGATGCGGCACTTCCGCCATTAAATTCAGTACTCATAATTGGCACTGTCTCTCCTACCAATAGCGGCGATGCTGATTAGGAGTACGGAACCTAGCCGGGCAGGCTCGGTCCGCCTTCCTATTGATGACCCATTTTGAACAGCATCCGGTCTTCGGGTCCGAAGCCGCGATACCAGATTGTCAGGCAATAGACTGTCAGCACGAGCGGCACGCCGACGATCAGCTCTGCCCATTCGGGAACGAACGTCGCGGCGTAGCCGACGATTACCGCAGCCGCGGTCGCCCAGACCAGCGCCCAGCGCCACGGGCTGACCGGCGCCTGCAGCAGCTTCGAAAGCAGCCGCGCCTTCATCACCGAGGCCATGCCAAGCGCAAGCATGAGCGCAAGCGCAGGGCCCGCCGCCTGGATGAGAAGCGGCCATTCATACGCACGCAGCATCAATATGAACGCCACGCTGAGCCCGGCCTGCACGGCTATCATGAAGGTCGAGATCATCAAATTGCGGTGCCGCGCCACATAAATCAGCGCCGATTCGGACACCGCCGCTGTTGCGGCCACCGCTTCGGCGGCCAGCAGCACTGCCAGGATCGCGACCCCGCCGACGAAGGTCGAGCCGACCAGCCCCATGACCGCCTCGCCCGGAATGCCGAGCGCCAGCGCCACGCCGACCTGCGCCGCGATGATCCAGAAACCGGCCTGTTTGACCTGGTGCGCGACGGCGGCCTTGTCGCCGACCTTCAAATTCTGCGTGATCACCGGGCCGAGTATGGGATCGAAGCTGGTTTTGAGTTTTTGCGGCAGCGAGGCGACTTGCTGCGCGACATAATAGATGCCGACGATCGCCGGCGAAAAGAACAGGCCGAGGATCGCGATATCGATCCGGCGCGAGGCCCATTCGATCGCGTCGGCGCCGGCGAGCGGCAGGTTCTGCCATGCGAGTTGCAGGATCGGGCGGGGGCGCGGCCGCCAGCCATGCGGAATTCCGTAGCTTTTTATCAGTGGCCAGAGCGAGGCAAGCAGCGCCGCAGCCATCGAAATCACATAGGCTATGATCAGCCCGTCGCGTGACGACAGAAAGGCGAGCGCAAAGGCGGCGATGCTGATCGTCCAAGGCTCGACAATGGCGCGGGCGCGGACCGTCGAGGCGATATCATGGCGATAGGCGAGCGCGGCGAGCGCGATATCCGATGCTGCGAGCGCGAAGATAGTCAACGGAAGAAGCCATAAAAGCCCCTCGATCTCGCTGTTCGGAAACATCATGAAAGGGAACAGCATCAGCAGGATAACCGCGGCGGCCGACGCGATAAATCCGGCGAGCAGGCCGTCCCACACCACATGGACATGCGGCCGATCGGTTTTTGAAAGCTGTTCGGCGAGCCCGCGTTTGAGGCCGAGCGTCGCGAGTTGCGCGGCAAATTCGACGACGATCACCGAATAGGCGAAGATACCCAGCGCTTCGGCGCCGTACCAGCGGCCGGCGATAAACAGGAACGGTATTCGCGCTGCCAGCCGCAGGACGAAGCCAAACAAATTTGTCCGCCCGCCCTTGGCGAGCGCCTTCAGGTCGGCTGGCGGGGTTTCCTGCTCGTTCACGGAATGGCGCGACCGATCCGTCTCAATGCGCGGCGCCCCAGCTCTTGCCGGTGCCGATATCGACGGCGAGCGGCACGCTGATTTTCACGAGCGGCTCGGCCGCCGACGCCATGACGTCACGGATAACCTCGGAAGCCGCCTCCACATCGGCTTCGGGCAGTTCGAAGACGAGTTCGTCATGCACTTGGAGCAGCATTTTGACATGGCCGAGGCCGGCTGCGTCGAGCGCCGGGTGCATCCGTGCCATGGCGCGCTTGATGATATCGGCGCTGGTGCCCTGGATCGGCGCGTTGATTGCCGCGCGTTCGCTGCCCTGCCGCTCATGCTGTTTCGAACTTTTGAGACGCGGGAAGTGCGTTTTGCGGCCGAAAAGCGTTTCTGTGTAAGCGGTTTCGCGCGCGGCGGTCAGCGTTTGCGTGATATATTGGCTGATGCCCGGGAAGCGCTCGAAATATCTGTCGATCATGTCCTGCGCTTCGTCGGGCTCTATCTCCAGCCGCCCGGCAAGGCCCCAGCGCGAAATACCGTAAAGGATGGCAAAATTGATCGTTTTCGCCCGACCACGAGTATCGCGATTGACCTCGCCGAACAGCTCCTGCGCGGTCATGTTATGGATATCGCCACCGTCCTCGAAAGTTGCCTTGAGCGACGGTTCATCGGCCATATGCGCGGCGAGACGCAGCTCGATCTGGCTGTAATCGGCGGCGAGCAGGACATTGCCCTTTTCGGCGACGAAGGCGAAGCGGATCTGCCGGCCGATTTCGGTACGGATCGGGATATTCTGCAGGTTCGGCTCGGTTGACGCCAAGCGGCCGGTCTGCGCGCCGGTCAGGCTGTAGCTCGTATGGACGCGGCCGGTCTTTTCGTTGATTTGCGCCTGGAGCGCATCGGTATAGGTCGATTTGAGCTTCGAAACCTCGCGCCAGCTGAGCACCTTCTTGGCGACCGGCTGGCCGTCGCGCGCCAGCCGCTCCATCTCGTTGACATCGGTCGACCAGACGCCCGACTTGCCCTTGCGCCCGCCCTTGAGCCCCATTTTGTCGAATAATATCTCGCCAAGCTGTTTGGGGCTGCCAATCGTGAACTTCTCGCCGGCAATATCATGGATTTCGCCTTCGAGCGCATCCATCTGTTTGGCGAACTCTGCCGACAGC
>JABDLY010000159.1 GCA_013001755.1 Sphingomonadaceae bacterium | reverse complement strand
CATCCATACAGCCTGGCAAAAATGGCAGACCGGCATCACCGACCATCTTGACGGTGAACTCGCCTTCATTGTCTGCGACACTCGGGAAAATAGGCTTTACGCCGTGCGCACACCGGGCAGCGCGCTGCCGATCTTCTATCATATCTCAGACGATCGTATCGTGCTGGCCAGCGCGCCCAAGGGCATTTTCGCGCTCGGCGATATTCCCCGCGAGGTTGACGAGCAGCGCATAGCTGACTCGCTTATTCTCAATTACGAAGACCGCGAATCCAGCTTCTATAAGAATATTCGATCGGCCCCGCTCGGTCACATCATGGAAGTCCGGTCCGATCGCGTTGCGATGCACCGATATCATGACCTGGGCGATGCCCCGGCGGTGCGTTTTGCCAACGACGCCGACTATGCCGAAGCAGCGAACGAACTTTTGCAGCGATCGGTCGTCAACCATATGCGCGCCGAGACGACACCGGCAGCGACGCTGAGTTCGGGTCTCGATTCCCCCTCTGTCGTCGTTTGCGCACTCGAACATCTTGCGCGGCAATCCGGCGGCACTGCCGAACCGCTGATCAGTTTTACCTCGGTGCCGGAGCCGGGATGGGACGGCCGTGCCCATGGCAATGGCCGTGTCGGCGATGAATCCGGCCCGGTGCGGGCGCTGGCGCGGCGTTATCCCGAGCTCGATGCGCGCTTCGTTGATTCAGCGGGCCGCTCGATCGACCATGATCTCGACAAGATCATCCTGCTCGCCGAAGCCCCCCCATTCGGAATCGGCAATCTCCACTGGGCTAACGATATCCAACGTCTCGCGGCCGCCGAGGGGCGGCATGTCATCCTCGGTGGCGCAAGCGGCAACCAGACGTTCAGCTTCAGCGGCAGTTCCATATATGCCCAGTTGCTACGCCAGGGACGGCTGATCAAATTGGCTCGCGAGCTTTATCATATCGGTGAGCCGGGTGCGCGGTGGCGCGGCATCTATTCGCGGGTGTTCAAACCCCATCTTCCGGCCAACTGGGCACGGAAGATACAGCAGATGCGCGGAATTGCCGAAGGATCGGGCTGGCCTATCTTTTCGGCGGTCAACACGGACTATGCCGCCGATATGCAGGTTGATGAACGCGCCGAGAAAATGGGCCATGATCACGGCTTTTCAGGTTTCGTCAGGCTGCGCGATGCAATGAACCAGATGGCCAATAGCGGCGTGGGCGAAGCAGGCCAGGCGGTGCGCTCGGCATTGCAGACGCTATCTGGAGTCCAGGGCCGAGATCCCATGGGCAGCCGAAAAATCGCTGAATTTTGCGCCGGACTGCCCGCCGATCAATATATCCGCAACGGCGAGGACCGGCTGCTGATCAAGCGGATGATGGCCGGCCGGTTGCCGGAGGAGATTCTTGCCGCGCCACGGGGGAGGCAAGCGGCCGACAAGCATCTTCGCATGACCCGCGATCTGCCGCGCTATCATGAAGAGATCGAGCGCATGGGAGACAATCCGGACATGGCGCAGCGGTTCGATGTGCCACGTCTCAAGCGGCTGCTCGACAGCTGGCCGGAAAAAACACCTGTTTGCGATGACGATCATCCCGACTACAAGATTGCGCTCATCGGCATGAATCGCGCGATCGCGACTTCTCGCTTTATCAACTGGGTCAACGGAAAGAACTGATGCAGGCTGTTCCTTTCACGATCCGGGCCGATATGGATCTCGGCCGGCGGATAACGCCCTATCTGCTCGACAATGGCGCCGATGTCGAAGTGCGCGAAGGCGACGTCCCTGACAATCTGGCCAACACGACAACCGAAGGCGTCGCATTTGCGATCAATGACCAGCAGATGCTGCTCAAAATCCCGGACAATGTTGCGTTCCTGATCGAAGGTGGCGAACGGATCACCTATCAACGCAACGGCGCGTCTGATCGCGAGGTCTCGTTATTTCTGCTAGGCTCGGCCTGGGGGGCGCTCTGCTATCAGCGCGACCTGCTGCCGCTTCATGCCAGCGGCATAATAAAGGCAGGCAGGGTTCACGCTTTCACCGGCCCTTCGGGCGCCGGCAAATCGACATTGGCTGCGGCGCTGGCCGCGGCGGGTCATATGTTCTTCACCGACGATATCCTGATCATCGACCATGAGGCCAGCGACGGTAAAGCGATCTGCTATGCTGGCCAAAAAGACCTCAAACTCTGGGATGACGCACTGAATCTGACCGGTGCGGAGAAGATCGACCGCGTACGCGACGATGAGAGTTTCCAGAAATTTACCGCGGTGCCGGCCAGCGAAGGTGCGGTGACGTCGGGTATCCTGTCGACACTCTCGATCCTGCGGAACGATCACATGCGCAACGACCGCAATACGGCTGTCATCGAAAGCATATCAGGCGCCGAGGCAATCAAGCAATTGCGCAACAGCATCTACCGACCGAAATTCGCACAGGCTTTTTGGGGGCGCGAAAAGCTGTTCCGGATCCTCGCAAAGCTCATCGCGACGGTCGACATCCATATGTTCGACAGGACGCTCGATCGCAAAAAATTCGAAGACAGCCTCGCCATTGTCGATGACTGGATCAGGCAGCAAGAGAAAGCCGATGCCGGCGGAGCGTGAGACACCAGCTTCCGACCGGCCGATCATCTGGCTCGCTTCCTATCCCAAATCGGGCAACACTTGGACGCGCATCCTGCTTTCCAACCTTATCCGCGACAAGGAAGCCTCGCGCCTCATCGAGCTGGCAGGCTCGATCTCGAGCAACCGCCCGCTGTTCGACGCGCTGAGCGGCCTGCCTTCGTCGGATCTTACCGATGACGAAGTCGACCTGCTGCGCGCCGATGTCTATCGGTCGATTGCCAGCGAAGCCGAATCGCAACTCTTCATCAAGGTTCATGATGCCTATCACGACGATGGCAACGGCAAGCCGATTTTCCCCGCAGACTGTTCAGCCGGTGCGATCTATCTGGTGCGCGATCCGCTCGACGTCGCCGTCTCCTATTCGTTTCACCAGGGTCATGGTGATTTCGCGAAGATGGCGAAAGCCATGAACTCTTCGAAGGCGCTCGCGGGTGGATCGTCGTCGCAGCTGCGCCAGAAGGCGCTGAGCTGGACCGGTCACTATCGCAGCTGGCACGAGCAAAGCGACATTCCGCTGCTCACCATCCGCTATGAGGATATGATCGCCGACACCGCCGGCTGCCTCATCCGTATGGCAAGATTCGCAAGGCTTGAAGCGGCCGACAATCCGGAAAAGATCGCCCGCGCCGTAGACGATGCGCGGTTCGAAAAATTGCAGGCGCGCGAAGCCGAGGAAGGCTTTGGCGAACGGCCCGAAAAGGCCGAGCGTTTCTTCCGATCGGGCAGAACCGGCGAAGGCCGGGAAGTGCTGCCGCGCGATATCCAGGAAGAAATTATCGAGGTCAATGGTGAATTGATGGCTGAACTGGGCTATCTTTGAGCTGCCGGCTACAACGAAGACATCGAAAAAGAACGGGAAAAATGAAGCAGATCGCGAACGACAGAAAAATCACCAAATCGGGCAATCATGTCGAGACGCTGGTCGATGACGAAATCGTGCTGATGCATATCGACAGCGGCAAGTTTTTCAGCCTCAGCGAGACGAGTCGCCGGATGTGGGAATTGCTCGGTGAACACGATACGCTTCCCTCACTCGTCGATGCGATGGCCGCCGAATATGAGGTGAAGCGTGGGCAGTGCGAAGCCGAACTGACGTCGGTGTTGCTCGATCTTCAGGAGCGAACGCTCGTCACGGTCTCCTAAGAAAGGGCGGGAGACCGGCCCCCGCCCTTCTTGTTCATATTCCGAACGTTAGTTGCGCGGCGGAAAAATTCCGACCGTCGCAATACAGTAGCGGATCACCTGATAGGGCTGCATGTTGTTCTGCGCCTGATTGCCCCCGGTATTTTGCACCAGGACCGTGTCCGCATGCATGAAGTTCCCGCTCGGCGCTCCTGTGTCGGAAT
Organism: Sphingomonadaceae bacterium; assembly: GCA_013001755.1. GTDB lineage: Bacteria > Pseudomonadota > Alphaproteobacteria > Sphingomonadales > Sphingomonadaceae > Parasphingopyxis. The sequence goes on along the minus strand of JABDLY010000159.1, from coordinate 67 downwards.
AGACATTGGCATTCGCCACCGCGAAGGCATCGTTGCGCGGGTTAGTCGAATCAGCCGTCGAGGGGAC
>JABDLY010000158.1 GCA_013001755.1 Sphingomonadaceae bacterium | reverse complement strand
GGACATTCTTAACGCCGAGCAGGAGCTTCTGGACAGCCAGGTCAACCTCGTTACCGCACGGCGCAACGCCTATGTCGCGGGTTTCAACCTGCTCGCTGCGATGGGGCAGGCCGAAGCCGAGGATCTCGGGCTCGACGGCGGCATTCTCTACAATTCGGCCGACAATTTCCGGCGCGTCCGGCGGATCTGGATGGACTGGGACGACGATCCGACGCCTGTGGCGCAATCGACACGCACCATCGACAATCCGGAACGTCCTGCCGTGACAAATACTGAAAACTGAGGCATTGGCGGTTCATGGGCGACATTAACCATGAACCCTCGATGGAAGAGATCCTCGCGTCGATCAAAAGGATCATCGCGGAAGATGGCGATGCGGCGCATTCAGACGCACCCGGCATTGCCGAGGCCGAGCCTGATTCCGGGCCGCGAGCCGATGTCGACGCCGAGCCGGCGAACGAAACGCCAGCCGCCGATGTTCTCGAACTGACCGAAACGATCGAGGCGCAGCCCGAGCCTGCGCCGGTTGCCGAATCCGAAGAGCCGCTGGTTTCAGCCGAGGTCGCGCAATCGAGCCGCACCGCGCTGGCCGCGTTGGCGGCGATATCGTCGCACGGCGATCCTCAGAACCAGGCGGCCAACTCGCAGGCGCTTGAAGACATGGTGCGCGAGATGCTGCGGCCGATGCTCAAGGACTGGCTCGACGACAATCTCCCGGCAATCATCGAATCGATGGTCGCGAAAGAGATCGCCCGGATCGCGGGCAAGGACGACTGAGTCCGGCTTGCGCGTGCGGCAGCCTCCGGTATCACGGCGCCCATGAAAAAAGCGCTCTATTGCGGCCTCGCCATGTCGCTCGCCGCCACATCCACCTTTTTGATGGCCCGGCCGTTCACGCCGGAAGACCTTGTCCAGCTGCGCCGTCTTGGCGGCAGCACGGTGTCACCTGATGGATCGACATTGGTCTATTCGCTGCGTGAGACCGATCTCGAAAACGACAGCGCGCAGAGCGATCTATGGCGGCTCGATCTGACGATGCCTGACGCCGTGCCCGAGCGGTTGATCGATACGCCCGAATACAGTGAAAGCGCGCCGGTTATCAGCGGCGACGGCGCGCGTGTCTTTTATCTTTCCGACGTTTCGGGTTCGAGCCAGGTCTGGTCGATATTGCTTTCCGGCGGTGCGCCTCGGCAAATTACATCGGTCGAGGCCGATATTGCCGGCTTCAGCGTCGGTCCGGGCGGCGGACGGATCGCCGTCTGGTTCGACGAAGATGCCGATTGCGCGGCGACAAGCTGCCCCGATGCCGAAGCCGAACCCAATGCCGGAAGCGCCCGCGCCTATGACGAAATCTTCGTCCGCCATTGGAGCAGCTGGAGCGATGGCACCCATTCGCGGCTCGCGACCTTTGATATGCGCGATGGCGCGGCGAGCGGCGAGGGTGTCGTCGTCTCGCGACCGCTCGATGGCGATACGCCGACACGCCCCTTTGGCGGCGGCGAGGAGATCGCCTGGCATCCCGACGGCCAGTCTCTGTTCTTCGTGTTGCGCGAGGCGGGGCCCGAGGAACCGACCTCGACCGATCTCGATATTTACCGCGTTGCCGCCGATGGCGCGACGCCGCCCGAAATCCTGACCGCCGACAATCCCGCGCTTGACACGCTGCCGACACCATCGCCGGGCGGACGCTTCCTCGCCTATGTCGCAATGGCGACGCCGGGCTATGAAGCCGACCGGCAAGTGCTGCACCTGCGCGACCTGATCACTGGCGAATCGCGTGCGCTGAGCAGGCAATGGGATCGCTCGATCCAGTCGATCGCCTGGTCGCGCGACCTGCAATATCTCTGGCTGGTCGCGGGCGATACGCTCGATACCGCGCTGTTTCGCTATTCGCTCGCCGATGGCGTGATCGAACGCTTTTCGGGCGGCGGTCATATCGGAGCGGTCTCGCCGCAACCCGATGGCTCGGTGCTCGTCGTCCACGATAGCGCGCTCGCGCCCGCGGATATCTTCCGCATCGACGCCGAACGACAGATCGCTCAGATCACCAATCTCAATGCCGATCTCCTCGAAGGCATCGATATGCCTACGAGCGAGCGGTTCAGCTTTCGCGGCGCCGATGGCGATACCGTCCATGGCATGATCTATCGTCCGCCGGGCGTTGCCGAGGGCGAGCGCGTGCCGGTGACGCTGTTCGTCCATGGCGGGCCGCAGGGTTCGTTCGGCGACAGCTGGTCCTATCGCTGGAACCCAGCGCTGATGGCGGCGCACGGCTATGCCGCGGTGACGATCGATTTTCACGGCAGCACCGGATACGGTCAGGAATTTACCGACAGCATCAACAATGACTGGGGCGGCAAGCCGCTCGAGGATTTGCAGCTCGGCCTGGCCGCCGTGCTCGACGACAATGACTGGATGGACGGCGAGCGTGTCTGCGCGCTCGGCGCTTCCTATGGTGGCTATATGATGAACTGGATTGCCGGCCGCTGGCCCGAACGGTTCGATTGCCTCGTCAACCATGCCGGCATCTTCGATCTCCGGCCCTTCTACTACGGCACCGAGGAACTCTGGTTCCCCGAGCATGATTTCGGCGGCCCCAATTATCTGCGCGAAGAGGCTTATGAGCGCTGGAATCCGGTCCACCATGTCGAGAATTGGCAGACGCCGATGCTCGTCATCCATGGCGAGAAGGATTTCCGCATCCCGTATAGCCAGAGCCTCAGCGCCTTTACCGCGCTCCAGCGGCAGAATGTACCCTCGCGGTTGCTGGTCTTTCCCGATGAAAATCACTGGGTCCTCAGCACGCGCAACAGCCTGCAATGGCACCGCGAAGTCTATGGCTGGATCGACCGCTGGATCGGCAACGAGGCGGGGGACGCGGAGTGAGTTTCTTCGCGCATGAAGATCGCGGCGGCACGACGCTTGTTACGATCGATCGCCCGCCGCTCAACGCGCTGAGCGCCGATCTGCTTGAAGAGGGTGTGGCGATGCTGCGTGAGCTGGCGAGCGCGCCGCCCGAGGCCGGGATCGTGCTGACCGGCAAGGGCAAGGCGTTCACCGCCGGCGTCGATATCAAGGAGGCGGCCGATGGTGACCCCGATATGGGCAGGCGGTTGCTCTGGGGGATCAACGATTTCGCCGCGGCGCTTTACCGGCTACCCTGCGCGCTCGTTTGCGCTATCAACGGCCACGCGATCGGCGCCGGCGGCATCGTCAGCCTCGCCGCAGACTGGAGCGTGATCGCCGATGACGACGCGCTCAAGATCGGGCTGCCCGAGGCCAAGGCGGGGTTGCCGTTCCCGCAGATCCCGCAGATCATCATGGATCAGGAGATGGACCCGGTCTGGCGCCGCCGCGCCGCGCTGTCGTCAGAGCTTTATTCGGCGCAGCAATCGATCGCGACCGGGCTCGCCGACGAACTCGCCGCGCCCGATGCGTTGGTCGGTACCGCAGTCCAGCGTGCGCGCGACTTGCAGGCGCAGCCGGCCTTCAACGAGATAAAACGAAACATGCGCCGTGCGGCGCTCGACAGGATCGATAATGTCTATGCGACGCGCGGAACGAATTGACGGGCCGCTCATTGATGACACAAGGGTCGCGTGAAGGGGAATGATGTGAGCGAGCGTTCGAAAACCAAGGGCGGCGAAACGATCCTGCTGGTCGAGGACCAGGTCGAGGTCGGCGACGTCGCCGAAGACATGCTCGATACGCTGGGCTATAAAGTGTTGCGCGCGGCCGACGCGAACGCCGCGATCGAGATCATCGCGCAGCATGACGATATCGATCTGATGCTGACCGATATCGTGATGCCGGGTTCGATGAACGGCGCCGATCTCGCGCACAAGGTGATGGAGGAGACGGGGCTCAAGGCGGTGCTCGTCACCGGCTATGCCGACAAGGCAATCCCCTCCGAACAATTCCAGCAATTCGACGTGATCCTCAAGCCATACCGGATGGATGAACTCGAGAAGTTCATCCGGGCTGCGCTGGATGGTTCCTGACCCATCTGCTTTGCGCTCATCCTGAGCCTGTCGAAGGATATTCTCCGCCGACGTGACCCTTCGATAGGCTCAGGGCGAGCGCGTTGTTGAAACGGATAATCCCTGTGGCGCAGCACCGCCTGCCTTGCTAACCGCTCTGCGCATGAGCGAGCTACCGAAAACCTTCGACCCCGCGGCCATCGAGGCGCGCTGGTATACGCATTGGGAAGAGAACGGCCTGTTCCGTCCCACGCGCGACGACGCCGTACCCTTCACGATCGTCAACCCGCCGCCCAATGTGACGGGCAAGCTCCATATCGGTCATGCGCTCGACAACACGTTGCAGGATATCCTGATCAGACTCGAACGGCTCAAGGGCAAGGATGCGCTCTGGGTCGTCGGCACCGATCATGCCGGCATCGCGACGCAGATGGTCGTCGAGCGGCAGCTCAACGAGAAGCAGCAGAAGCGCACCGACTTCAGCCGCGAGAAATTCGTCGAAAAGGTCTGGGAGTGGAAGGAAGAAAGCGGCGGCGAGATCACCGGCCAGCTCCGCCGCCTCGGCTGTTCGATGGACTGGAGCAACGAACGCTTCACGATGGACGAGGGCTTTACGAAAGCCGTCACCAAAGTGTTCGTCGATCTCTATAACAATAAAGATGAGGAGGGGAATCCGGCCCCCCTGATCTATCGCGACAAGCGCCTCGTGAACTGGGATCCGGGCCTTAAGACCGCGATTTCCGATCTCGAGGTCGAGAACACCGAGATCAACGGCCATTTCTGGCATTTTTCCTATCCGCTGGAGGATGGGAGCGGTGCGATCAGCGTGGCGACGACCCGTCCCGAAACGATGCTCGCCGATATGGCCGTCGCGGTCCATCCGAGCGATGAGCGGTACAAGGATGTCGTTGGCAAGAAGGTGAAACTGCCGATCACGGGGCGGCTCGTGCCCGTCATCACCGACGACCATGCCGATCCGGAGCTTGGGTCGGGCGCGGTGAAGATCACGCCGGGGCACGATTTCAACGATTTCGAGGTCGGCAAGCGCGCCGGCTTCAAGCCGGCCGAGATGCTCAACATGCTCGATGCCGAGGCGGCGGTGGTGCAGACGGCGGACGGGCTGATCCCCGAAGAGCTGATCGGTCTCGACCGTTTCGAGGCGCGCAAGAAGGT
>JABDLY010000126.1 GCA_013001755.1 Sphingomonadaceae bacterium | reverse complement strand
AACTTGGCGTGTTCCATGAAACGAACGAGGAAGCCGTCCATTCGGTAAAGAGCCCTTCTGACATCTATAGGTTCGCTGACAATATTCGGGAGCGGGTAGAGATACTAAAGAACCAGTAGCAGTGCGTCCTAGATCGATCACGGAACAGCTGCACACAGCCCCCTCTCCTTCCGCCGCTTCGCGGCTCCTTCCTCTCCCCTGAAGGGGAGAGGGATTTGAAAGCCGGTCCTATTCGGAATCAAGCCTCCCTCGATCACGCGAAGGAAATGCGGAAAGAGCCGACGCCTGCCGAGCAGAAACTATGGTTCGCGCTCCGGGCAAAGCGGTTCGAGGACGTCAAATTTCGTCGTCAAAAAGTGATCGGTCCCTACATCGCCGATTTCGCCTGCCGCGATCCAATGCTCGCGGTCGAGATCGATGGCGATACGCACGGTGAGAGCGAGGAATATGACATGCGGCGAACGGCGTTTCTGGAGGACAAGGGCTATCGGGTCGTCCGATATACAAATGCCGAAGTGATGCGAAATTTGGACGGCGTATTGGAAGCTCTGAAAATGGAGCTGCGCAAATAACCCTCTCCTCTTCAGGGGAGAAAGAAGTTTCCCTGTCCTACACGCCCCCTACCCTGCTATCGCAATCCACGGTTCTTTCTCAGCGGTGGATAGCGGCGATGCGGGTTGCGGAAATGGCGCCGGGCAGTGTCAGCGGGCGGCAAGTCAAGCCGGCCGGTTCCCCGGCTGCGATATCGATGAGAATCGGCGGATTTCGGGGCTTGGGCAGGTGAGACCTTAGTGTGACCTTCCATGGGCAGGATGGTCCTCCCCGGCACGGGGAGGTGGCAGTCCGTAGGGCTGACGGAGGGGCACCCGTCTCTCGCGACAGCGCTAGTGGCGGGCGCCCCTCCACCATGCTGCGCATGGTCCCCCTCCCTGTTCCGGGGAGGATTACCTAAACTCCACGCCTTCGAAATCGCCCGATTTCAGCCAGTTGTCGATATAGACGAAATAGGCCTGCGCGCCGGCCGGGTAGCCGACGGCGTATTTGGCTTCCTCCAAAGGCTCGCCTTCGTTGTTGTAATAGCCGGGGGTGCATTCGGCGCTGCCGATGATCATGCCGGGGCCGGTCAATAGCAGATCTACCCAGGCGTCCTGTGCTTCCTTGGTGACCTCGACCTCCTTGGCGCCTGTCTTCACCGCGTGATCGACCATGATCGCGATCGCGAGGGCGCCTTCGACGAGGTTGTGCGGGTAATTCGAGATCAAATTTGCGCCCTGCGTCGCCTGGACGAAGAACAGGTTCGGGAAGCCGTGCGTATGGATGCCGTGCTTGGTGCGCATCCCGTCGTCCCAGGCTTCGGATAGCGTCAGGCCGTTACGGCCTTCGGGGTCGAAACCCATGCGGCGTTCGAGGCTCGTGCCGACTTCGAAGCCCGAGGCGTAGATGATGCAATCGACCTCATACTCGCGGCCCGCGACGACGAAGCCCTTCTCGGTGATGCGCCCGACGCCCTGCCCGTCGGTATCGACCAGATGCGTGCCGGGAATGTTGAACGATTGGAGATATTCGTCGTGGAAACAGGGGCGCTTGCAGAGCTGGCGATACCAGGCCTTGAGGTCCGCGGCGGCGTCCCCGTCCTCGACGACCTTGTCGGTGCGCGCGCGGATTTCGGTCATCTTCTGGAGGTCGGCGTCCTCCCAGGCGGCGTGCATATTCTCGACCGTCATTTGATCGGGCGGCAGGTCCTTGATCCGCGAACGGAAGCGGCGCGTGAGGTCGGTCCAGCCGTCATCGACAAGATCCTCCTCGGCATGGCCGATGCCCTGGTTGGCGGTGAAATTTTCGAGCCAGCGGCGCTGCCAGCCTTCGGTCGCGATTTCGGCGAACCATTTGGGATCGATCGGCTCGTTGTTGCGGATATCGACCGAGCTCGGCGTGCGCTGAATGACGTAAAGCTCCTTCGCGGCCTGGGCGAGATGCGGCACGGCCTGGACCGAGGTCGCGCCGGTGCCGATAATCGCGACGCGCTTGTCGGAAAGGTTCTGCATCGGCCCGCCATGTTCGTCGCCGCCGGTATAATCGTAATCCCAACGGCTCGTATGAAAGCTATAGCCTTTGAATTCCTGAATGCCGGGAATGCCGGGCAGCTTGGGTACATGGAGCGGGCCGGTGCCGAGGCCGACGAAATCGGCGGTGAAATCGTCGCCGCGATCGGTCGCGATCCGCCAGCGCGAATGTTCGTCTTCCCATTTCAGACTCTCGATCTTGGTATGGAACAGCGCGTTTTCGTTGAGATCGTATTGCCGCCCGATGCGCTGGCAATGTTCGAGGATTTCGGGCGCATGGACGTATTTTTCGGTCGGCATATGCCCGGTCTCTTCGAGCAGCGGCATATAGACCATCGCGGCGGTGTCGCATTGCGCGCCCGGATAGCGGTTCCAATACCAGGTGCCGCCGAAATCGCCGCCCTTTTCGATAATCCGGACATCGGTAATGCCGCGCTCTTTCAGCCGCGCGCCGGTGGCGAGCCCCGAAAAGCCGCCGCCGATAAAGGCGAAGGTAACGTGGTCGGTCTTGGGCTCGCGGTCGACGCGCTCGGTGTAGGGATCCTCGGCATAGTGCGCGAGCTGGCCCTTGAGCTCGAGATATTGCTCATTGCCGTCCGCGCGCAGCCTTTTGTCGCGCTCCTCGGCATATTTTGCGAGTATTGCGTCTTTGTCGATCGGCTTGGTGTCGTCTGCCAGCGTCGCCATGAGTCACCTCTTTACGTTAACGTCAATCATATGTGCAGATCGACGATATTATTGTCAATGATAGTGCCAATAGATTTCCAGGCCGCATCGCACGGCCAGCATATTAACAGGTCAGCGCGCTCGGACGATTATCGGCCGCCGCGATCAACCGGTCGAGCACATCCTCGAAAATATCGCCATGGATCAGCATCTCGCGCCGCTGCCGCGACATGAAATTCTTCTCCGCGACGGTATCGAGAAAGCCGATAAGCTGATCCCAATAGCCATTGACGTTGAGCAGCGCGAAGGGTTTGGCGTGAAAGCCGAGCGTGTACCAGGTCCAGGCTTCGAACAGCTCGTCGAGCGTTCCGATGCCGCCGGGCAGCGCGACAAAAGCGTCGGTAAGTTCGGTCATCTTGGCCTTGCGCTCGTGCATCGTCGTCACGACGTGCTGTTCGGTCAGTCCCTGATGCGCGACCTCATGGTCTTCGAGCATTGCGGGAATCACGCCATAGACCTTGCCGCCGCCGGCCAGGACAGTATCGGCGACGATACCCATCAGCCCCAGCCTGCCGCCGCCATAGACAAGGTCGATGCCGCGCGAGACCATCGCCCGGCCCACGAGGCTCGCGGTATCGGAGAAGTCGCGGTCGGATCCCACGCTCGATCCGCAATAGACGGCCAGTCTCCGCACGATCTCCTCCCCAATTCACGCCTCTAATCGATCCCGAACTCGCCAACCATCTCCGCGATCGGCGCCCTGAGCTTGTCAGAGCGATCCAGGGCAAGCAGCGCCCCAGCCATCGCGGTCTTCGCGCCAAACGAGAGTGGCCACCGGTCTCCTTCGCTTCAATTCGCCATGCCCGCGATGGGAAAATCCGCACTCGACGATCAATATCCGAACTTCTGCCCGACCATCTTCTCCGAGAGCGTCCATAACTTCTCGGCATTGTCCGGATCGACGGCATAGCTCTTTACGCTGCCGGTCGGATCCTCGTCATCGACCTCTGCGACATGGCAATCTTCGAGATAGACGCCGCCCTGCCCCTCAATCTCGGGCGCGGTCGCGGCAAAACAGGTCGTCGCCGCACCCGCCTCGACGGTCTTGAAAGCAACGCTTTCGCCCGCATTTTCTTCCATCCGCTTGAGCAGCATGGCAATATCTTCCTGCGCCAAATGGCGGCCGAGATTGGTCTGGATGCCGCCGGGATGGACGGCATAAGCGTGGATACCCTTATCCGCGAGCCGCTTCTCGAGCCCCACGCTGAACATGATGTTGGCCGTCTTAGACTGGCCGTAGGACATCCATTTCTCGTAATCGCGATTCTCGAAATTCACATCGTCGAAATGGACGGTATCGAAATGATGGCCGCGCGAACTCAGGTTGACGATGCGCGGATTGTCGCCCTTCTCGACGAGCGGCATCAGCAGGTTGGTCAGCAGGAAATGGCCGACATGGTTGGTGCCGAACTGCATCTCGAAGCCATCGGCGGTCTCGCCCTGCGGGCATGCCATGACGCCGGCGTTGTTGATGAGCAGGTCGATCTTTTCATATTTCGCATTGGCCGCCTCGGCGCATTCGCGCACGCTGTCGAGCGAGGCGAGGTCGCAGGCGATGACGTCGACCTTGTCGCTGCCCGATCCTTCGCGGATTTCCTTCGCAGCAGCCTCGGCCTTGCCAAGGTCACGCGCGGCGATAATCACATGCGCGCCGCGCGCCGCCATCGCCCGTGCCGTTTCGGTGCCGAGCCCCGATGCGCCGCCCGTGATAAACGCCGTCTTGCCCGAAAGGTCGATCCCTTCGAGCACCTCGCCGGCTGTCGTCGTCGCTCCGAAATTGCTGCGATCCGCCATTATGTCCTCCTCTCGCTTTCGATACAGGCTAACAGTAAGCCTGGCCGCGGAACAGCGGAAAACGGGAGAATATCCATGGAATGCGAGCCGGGATTAGCGGCGGTGGTAACCGGAGGCGCTTCGGGGCTCGGCAATGCGAGCGCGCGGGCATTGACCGACGCGGGCTTCAAGGTCGCGATCTTCGACATCAATGCCGAGGCCGGCGAGACGAAGGCCAGCGAGATCGGCGCCACCTTCCACCATGTCGATATCACCGATGAGCAATCGGTGCTCGACGGCTTCGAGGCGGCGCGTGCTGCGCATGGACAGGAGCGCGTCACCGTTCACTGCGCGATGGCGTCGGGGCGCGGCAAGACGCTGCGCTTCGACAAGGACGCTGGCAGCTATGTCAGGCTGCCGACCGAGGAATATGAAAAGGGCGCGGCGGGCATTCTCGTTGCCAGTTATCGCATCGCCTCGATCTCGGCGCTCGGTATGGCCAATGCCGAGCCGATGGGCGACGATGGCGAGCGCGGTTGCATCACGCTCACCAGCTCCGCCGCCGCACAGGACGGGCAGATCGGTCAGGTCGTCTACGGCTCGAACAAGGCGGGCGTGAACGGGCTTGTGCTCCCCATGGCGCGCGACCTGATGGACGTCGGCATCCGGGTTAACTCGATCATGCCGGGCATCTTCGCAACGCCGCCGATGCTCGGGATGAAGGAACGTGCGCCGGCAATGTTCGATCACCTTGCCGCCTCGGTCCCCTTTCCCAAGCGGCTCGGTAACCCCGACGAATTCGGCAGCCTCGTCCTCGAACTGGCGCGTAACAGCTATTTCAACGGGCAGGCGATTCGTCTCGATGGCGCGATCAGGATGCCGCCGAAATAATTCTACGCCGTCGCGGCTTCAACTGGCGCTTCCGCCTTGGGGACTTCGCCGGCAATATGCCGGAAAGCCTTCTCGTATATATGCGGCGGCTGGCCGCCATTGATGACATATTCGCCATTGACGATGATCGTCGGCACCGATTGGATGCCGCGACCGTAATTGTGTTTTTCGACCGCCCGCACCTTGTCGGCAAAACTATCGGAACCCAGAATCTCCAGAGCGCCGCCGCGGTCGAGTCCCACCGATTGTGCAACATCGGCCAGCGCTTCATGATCGCCCATAGATTTACCCGCACTGAAATAGGCTTCGAACAGTGCATGTTTCAGCGCACGCTGTTTGCCCTGCTCGGCCGCCCATTCGAGCAAGCGGTGCGCGTCGAAAGTGTTGTATATGCGAAAACCTTCGCCGGTGTTCATTGCGAAACCGGTTTCCTCGGCGCGTGCCTTGATCTCGCCGCCACGCCGCTTCGCCTCCTCTTCGGGAAGCTGATATTTGGTCTTGAAATAATCGGCGCGATCGATGCCCTCGACCGGCATATCGGGATTGAGTTCGAACGGCTCGAAGCGGATCCAGGTCTCGATATCGTCGCCGATACTGGCAAGCGCGCTCTCCATATTCCGCAGCCCGATCACGCACCACGGGCAGGAGATATCCGAGATGAAATCGATCTTGAGCGCAGTCGCCATGCCGGTTCTCCCTGATGGATGTTGGCGGTAGGAATCGCCAATCGGAGACCGCCATAGCACATCGTTGCCGCGCAGTTGACCTCGCTCTGCCCCGCCCCTAAATCGAGCGCCCGCTAATGGCCCCTTCGTCTAGCGGTTAGGACGCGGCCCTCTCACGGCTGAAACACGGGTTCGATTCCCGTAGGGGTCACCAGCGATTTCTCTTGAAGCAATGCCAATAATGGTCGTTGGTGCTAGAACCCGTGTGCTGTTGATGGACGGATGGGCAAGCGCATCCTTCGGGGTTTGATTCCCGTAGGGGTCACCAGCGATTTGTTGGAATTTATTCGTCGTTATCGTCGAGATAGCGGCGCATCAGCTTCAAACCTTCTGCGCTCAAATGCGCAAAACGGCGGCGGCCGTCATTGGGGTCGCGGACGCGAACCAGAAGCCCGTCGCGTTCGAGATCGTAAATATGGCGCAGCGCGGTGGTTTGCGGGCAATTGGCGAGCATGCACAGACTCGATACGCTAAGCGGCTTGTCTTCCGCCGCCGCATTGGCAAGATTCAGGACGATATCCCAGATCGGGCCCGAAAGCTTGTGACGATCAAAGATTTCACGCCGCCGATGGCGCTCCGACAATTCTTCGCGAAGCCGTTCCACCGGAAGGGTGGCGTACCGCGCGTCTCCATTTGATGAGATCCAATCCAAGGTCGCCTCGTTCGATACGTACGAACCTCATTTAGCTGGACTTCAGCTCGATGGAGCAACATCCAACGATTGGTATACCAATACGATTGCGAATAAATATTTGAAAATAGATGATTAAATGACAGCAGGCAGCAGCGCTCGCCTATTGCGGGTTGCGCCACCCGGTCACCGGATCCGGGGTGACTCGGACGGCGCTAGCCCGGTATGTCGATAATAATCTTGCCGAAATGCTTCTGCGCGGCCTGATGACGGAAAGCGTCGGCCAGATTGTCGAGCGGGAAATGCTGATCGAGCACCGGCTTGATATCATTGGCCTCGATCGCGGCGATCATCGCACGCTGATCGGCGTGGCTGCCAACGGTGATACCGGTCATCACAAGATTCTTCGAGAAGAACAGCGCCGTCGGCACTTCGCCCGACACGCCCGTCAACACGCCGATCAACGCAATATGCGCACCCGACCGGCAGGCATGGATCGACTGGGTCAAGGTTCCCGGCCCGCCGATCTCGACGACATGATCGACGCCGCGGCCGCCGGTCCATTCAAGCGCCGCCCTGCCCCATTTGGGATTGTCTTTATAATTGATGACATGATCGGCGCCAAGCGCGGTCAGCCGCTCGAGTTTCTCGTCCGAGGATGAGGTGGCGATCACTGTCGCCCCCGCCGCCTTGGCGAACTGCAAGGCGAAGATCGAAACGCCGCCCGAGCCCTGGACGAGAACCACATCGCCGGGCTTGCAATCGGCAGCGACGAACAGGCCGCGCCAAGCCGTCAGCGCGGCGCAGGGCAAGGTCGCGGCCTCGGCCATCGAGAAATCTTTCGGCGCCTTGGTGAAGGACGATGCCGGCGCCGCAACATATTCGGCGGCGAATCCGTCGGCATGTTCGCCGGGCACGCCCAAACGGTTGCGATCGAAACCGCGTCCGTCGTGCCAATTGGGGAAGAAGACCGAAAGCGCCGCATCACCGGCGCTCCACCCCGGCACGCCATCGCCGACGGCCACGACCTGCCCGGCGCCGTCGGACATCAGGATGCGGCCGTCTTCCGCCGGTATACCGCCCAGCGCAACGACATAATCGTGGTAGTTGAGCGAACTCGCCATGACTTTGACGAGCAGCTCGCCGGGGCCGGGCTCGGGACGGTCGCGCTCCTCGATGACGATATTGTCGAGGCCACCGGGTTTTTTGAGGGCTGCCACTTTCATTATGCGGCATCCTTGAAGTTACCGGGGCGTTTGGCCATTCCCGCCATCACCGCCTCGATCTGGTTGGGCTTGCCGATAACAGCAGCCTGTTCGCGCGATTCCTCGATCAGGATTTCCGGCGCGTGCTGATCCTGCGAGAAATTGAGCAGCCGCTTGTTGGCGCGTACCGCATCGGGGCTCTTCGAAGCAATCTCGTGCGCCAGCGCCTTTGCATCGTCGAACGGCGTTTGGGAGAGCCGCGTCGCGAAACCAAGCTTCTCGGCCTCGGTGCCGTCGAACACGCGGTGCGTGTAGCAAAGCTCACGAATAACGTCGTCGCGCGCCAATGTCCGCATGATCGGAAAGCCCGCCATATCGGGTACAAGGCCCCATTTGAGCTCCATCACCGCATGTTTGGTATCGGGCGCAGTGATGCGGATATCGGCACCGCAAGCGATCTGGAATCCGCCGCCGAGCGCCACGCCATGCACCGCCGCGATCACCGGAACCGGAAGCTTGCGCCAACCCCAGGCGACCTGCTGAAATTTGTTCGCCTCGCCATAGGTGCGATCGATCAGTCCGCCCGACGACGGTTCGTCGCCATTGTCAGCAGGCGGCTCGGAATTGCTCTTTTCGACCATGCCGGCGAAACTGCCCATATCGAGGCCCGCACAAAATGCCTTGCCTTCGCCCGACAGCACGACAGCGCGCACGCCGGATTCCGATCCGAGCTGCTCGATCGCATCGATAATCCCGTCGAACATCGCCGGATCGAGCGCATTCATCTTGTCGGGCCGGTTCAGCCGGACATCGGCTACGCCGTTATCGTCGATGGAAATGGAAACGCGTTCGCTCATATCGGTTCTCCTTTGCAACCGTTACTGGCACAGCAAAGGCGGCATCGGCAACTATGGTTTCGGTTAGAAGGCACCATTGGCGACGATCGCATAGCCGCCTGCTGTCGGCTGGAAGCCCGCGGCGATCAGGCGGTCGCGCATGCCGTCATCGGCCGGACGAACAAGCAGTTCGGCACTATAGGCGCCGCTGCCGTCGATCCGTACGTTGAGCTGGTCCATACCGCTCTGACCGATCATCGGCAGCAATAGCGCTCCTTCGTCGCAGCGCGCCGCCCCCGTCGCCGATGCGGGCAAGGCGAGACCGGCGGCGTTGGGAATCAATTCAGCGCGAACGGTGCCTTCGGCTTCGACGCACAGACCGTTTTCGAAATGCGCCGTCAGATCTTCGAGATCGAGAGCAGTCATCGAAATCGGTGCGAACATCTCTGCCACGGGAAGGCGCGCCGTCATATCGTCGATCCCGAAATCCGCTCCCGCCACGCTGAGCGCACCGCGAAATTCACCCAGCGCTTCAC
>JABDLY010000064.1 GCA_013001755.1 Sphingomonadaceae bacterium | reverse complement strand
GCCTTACCGGCTGTCCCGATCATTCTCGCGCAAATAGGCGATCAAGTCGGCGCGCTCGGCCGCATCTTCCATCCCGGTAAATGTCATGTCGGTTCCCGGAACGACGGCTTCGGGATCGGTGATGAAACGGTCGAGGAGATCGGCGCTCCAGCGCATTTCACGCTCCGAAAGTGCGCGCATCGGCGCCGAATAATCGAAACCGGCAACCGACGCTATCGGGCGATCGACACTTTCATAGAGGCTCGGGCCGCCATAACCATGCTCGCCGGGTTCGATAGAATGACAGGAATAGCATTTGAGGAACGCGCGCTCGCCGCGCACCGGATCGCCCGAAGCGACCGGCCCGGCCATCGGCGCGCAACCGCCAAGTGCGAGCGCCAGCCATGTCGACGCGGCGCGCCTCCGCTTCATTCAGGAACGGGGTATCGCACGAGCATCAACCGGTCGAGGCCCGATTCGGGCAGATAGATTTCTCCCGGACGGCCAAGAATCTGGCGAACATTGGCGCCTTCGCCGCTTCCCGCAATGCTCGCCCATTCGCCGGTCGCGGGATCGAAGGCGAGCGTGACGTTAGCGCCGAAATCGCTGACCCAGACGACATCGCGTTCGTCGACATAGACGGCATAGGCCTTGGGTTCTTCGCCCTCCAATTGCCAATGCTCCCAGCTGCCGTCGGAGGGCCGGTAGCGGCTCAGCCGTCCGCTGTTCCATTCCGATACCCATAGATCGCCATTGCTCGACGCCCAGATGCGGCGCGTGCCCGCGCCATCGACCGTCGGCTCGATCATCGTCACTTCGCCGGTCTCGCGATTCACCTGGCCGATATGGCTGCCGGCGAGCGAGACATAATAAATCTCGCCGTCGGGCGTCGCGGCGATGCCATAGGGCCCGCGGCCTTCGGGATCGCGCCAGACCTGCATCTCGCCCGTCGCGGGGTCGAGCCGCCCGTAGATGCCGTTCTGCCCGGTAAACCAGTGGATGCCGTCGCCGTCGAAAGCGCCGGTATTGAGATTGGCGTAGCCGGTATCTTCGGGCAACGGCCAAACGGTCACTTCTTCGGTCTCGGAATCGACGCGGACGATCGCATTCTGCCCGCCATCGGTGATCCAGGCGTTGCCGCCCGGACCCTGGATAACTCCGTGCGGCGACGAGCCTTCGCCAAGCGGCACCTGACGGATGTCGCCGGTCGCCGGGTCGATTATGCCGAGCGCGCCCTGGCGCTGCGCGGTATACCAGATCCTGCCGCCGGGCGCCGGAGCCGCATCATGCGGCCGTGCACCTTCGGGAAGCCGGAATATCTGGGTTTCGTATTCCTGCGCGAGGCCGGGCGATGCCGCCGTCGCAACGATCAGCAGCAGAAACGCGAAAATTCTTTGTGCCATGACGGGCTCTCCTATCGGACTCGGATGAGCCAAATATAATCTGACGGCGGCTATGCTGTCACGCCGCGAACGCTTCCTCGCCGATCGAATATAATATATCCGCGTCGGTCAGCGCAGCAGCCTTCAATCCGGCCGCCTCGGGCACGATCTGATCGAGATAGAAGCGCGCGGCGGCGATTTTTATATCGAGAAATTCATTGTCGCCACTGCCGGTCGAAAGCTGCGCCTCGGCGATCCGCAGCTGCCGCGCCATCAGCCAGCCGCAGGTCAGGACCGAGAGCATCGTGAGAAACGGATAGCTCGCCGCCAGCGCATCGTCGACACTTGCATCGTCGCTCGACAGCCGATGGACCACCGCTTCGACATCGGCAGCCAGCGACGCCAGATGATCCTCGTTCGCCGCTTCCTTTGCGATATCCTCGAGCAGGCTGCGCAGCGCCGCGCCGCCGCCCAGCCTGAGCTTGCGCCCGACCAGATCGGCCGCCTGGATGCCGTTGGTGCCCTCATAGATCGGCGCGATCCGCGCATCGCGGAAATGCTGCGCGGCGCCGGTTTCCTCGACGAAACCCATGCCGCCATGGACCTGCACGCCTAGGCCCGCGACCTCGCAGCCGCAATCGGTGCCATAGGCCTTGGCGAGCGGCGTCAGCACCTCCGAGCGCGCCCTAGCGTCGTCATCGCCGAGCGTCGCGCGATCGACCTGCCCGGCCGCATAATAGACGAGCGCGCGCGCCGCCATCGTCAGCGCCTTCATTCGCAAAAGCATCCGCCGGACATCGGGATGGTTGATGATCGTGACCGGATCGCGGCTGTTGGCGCCGGCGCGCGCCGACTGCACGCGCTCGCGCGCAAAGGCGACGGCGCGCTGCGTCGCGCGCTCGGCAATCTGAGCGCCCTGGCAGCCGACATTCAAACGCGCATTGTTCATCATCGTGAACATCGCGCGCATTCCGCCATTTTCGGGGCCAATCAGCCAGCCATGGCAATCGTCATTATCGCCATAGCTCATCACGCAGGTCGGCGAGGCATGGATGCCGAGTTTCTCTTCGAGCGAAACGCATTTGGCATCGTTAAATACTCCGGGCTCGCCTTTCTCGTCGAGGCGATATCTGGGCACCGCGAAAAGCGAGATACCCTTTGTGCCCTCCGGCGATCCCGGTGTCCGCGCCAGCACGAGGTGGAGCGTGTTCGCTGCCATGTCATGCTCGCCAAAGGTTATGAAGATTTTCGTTCCCTTGATCCGCCAGCTGCCGCCTTCGGCCGGTTCGGCCTTGGTCTTGAGCGCGCCGACATCGGATCCCGCCTGCGGCTCGGTGAGGTTCATCGTCCCTGTCCATTCGCCGGTCGAAAGCTTTGGCAGATAGTACTGCTGGAGCTCTTCGCTGCCATGGTGCAGCAGCGCTTCGATCGCCCCGACGCTCAGCATCGGACACAGCGAGAGCGACATATTCGCCGCGCCGAGCGTATCGAGCACCGCGACCGCCAGCGAAAAGGGCAACCCCTGCCCGCCAAATTCGGTCGGCGCGTCGATCGTGCCCCAGCCGCCTTCGACATAGGCCTTGTACGCCTCTTTGAACCCCTCCGGCATCACCACGCCATCTTCGGTGAGCTTTGCGCCCGCCTGATCGCCCGGACGGTTGAGCGGTGCCCATTCGCCGGTCGCCAGCTGCCCCACGCCCTCGAGAATCGCGTCGACCATATCGGGCGTCGCCTCGGCAAAACGCTCGCTTTCGGCCAGATGCTCCATGCCGGTGATATGTTCGAGCACGAAGCGCTGTTCGGTGATCGGCGGCGTGAACGTCATCGATATTTCCTTGATTGGCGCAGCGCATAGCCTTTGCTGGCGCATTACCTATAAGCCGCTTCCATGACTGTCGAGACCATCCTGCGTCCTTACGACGATGACGCAATCGCAGACGCCGCCGAGCGTATCCTTGGCGGCGAATGCGTCGCGATACCGACCGAGACCGTTTACGGGCTGGCAGCGGACGCGACCAATGGCGAGGCTGTGGCGCGGATCTACGAGACCAAGGGGCGGCCGAGCTTCAACCCGCTGATCGTCCACGTGAACGATTTTTGGGAAGCCGAAGAGATCGCCGATTTCGATCGCACAGCCCAGATACTGGCGGACGAATTCTGGCCCGGCCCGCTGACTTTAGTGCTGCCGCAAAATCCCGACAGCCCCGTCGCCAGCATCGTGACGGCGGGCCTTCCGACGATTGCGATCCGAATGCCCGCCTTTCCCCCGATGCGCGACCTGATCGCTGCTGTCGGCCGCCCGCTCGCCGCGCCGTCGGCCAATGCGAGCGGGCGGATCAGCCCATCGCGCGCCGAACATGTCATGGCGACGCTGAACGGCAAGATCGGCTTGGTGATCGATGCCGGCGGAACCGTTCACGGCCTCGAATCGACGATCGTCGCGGTGGCGGACGATCATCTTCGCCTGCTCCGCCCCGGCCCGATTGACCGTGCGCAAATCGAAGCGGTGACGGGTCTCGAATTGCGCGACACCAAGGACGGTACGATCGAAGCACCCGGACAGCTCAAAAGCCATTATGCGCCGGCCAAGCCCTTGCGGCTCGACGCCATAGACGCCGAGGACGGCGAATTTCACATCGGATTTGGCGACATTCGCGGCGACGCTTCGCTCAGCGCCGATGGCGATCTGGTAGAGGCCGCGGCGTTGCTGTTCGATGCGCTCCACCATGCCGAACAGGACGAGGATTGCGATAGCATCGCCGTCGCGCCGATACCCGAAGAAGGCTTGGGCGCCGCTATCAACGACCGGCTGCGGCGCGCGGCGGCCTAGGCTTCTGCGTCGGCGCGGCTTTTCAGCCGCTCCTGAAAGCTCCGGCGGAATTTCTGCAGCTTGGGCGCGACGACGGCCATGCAATAGGGATTGCGCGCGCCTTCGCGTTCGAAATAATCCTGATGGTAATCTTCGGCCTTATACCATGTTTCGAGCGGCTCGATCGTCGTGACCACGGGATCGCTCCAATCGGCCTGGACGCGTTCGATGGCGGCTTTCGCCTCGGCCTTCTGCTCGTCCGAATGCGGAAAAATGGCCGAACGATATTGCGTGCCGACGTCATTACCCTGACGGTTGAGCTGGGTCGGATCGTGCGTAGCAAAAAAGATATCGAGAACATCGCCATAACCGATCTCATCGCTGTCGAAGGTCAGCCGCACGGCTTCGGCATGGCCGGTGCTGCCCGAACAGACCGATCGATAATCGGGGTTTGTCGTCTCGCCGCCAGTGTAGCCGCTTTCGACCGCGGTTATCCCGATGACATCCTCATAGATCGCCTCGGTGCACCAGAAGCATCCACCGGCGAGGGTCGCCTGTTCGATTGCCATTCGCGATCTCCTTCACGCTAGCCGATATGAGATAGCTTCGCGGTCACGCCGATCAAGGTTACGCGATAATCCTGCACTTATTCCGGCGGGCGGCCTGCAGGGCGAAAATGATCGGGATTTTCGGTGCAGTTCTGGCCGGGTCGCGGATTGCGAACATCGGTGCAGACAGGCTGCGACGGGCGGTCGGGAGGCGTCTGGCCGTTGGGCGATGCCGGGCGCCGGGGCGTTCCGCGATTGGGTTGTCGCGGCTGGTTCGGCGTATTCGTATTCTGCGCCAGCTCGATTGCTTCGCTCACGCCCGGAGCATCGCCAGCAACCGCGATCGACGTGGTGCCGACTGTCAAAATAGCCCCCGCGACGGCGGCTACGCAATATCGTGCATGCTTCATATCGTTTCTCCCAAGTGCAGGTCGCTTCTTATGATCCGTCATCCTCATCGTCTTCATCGGCCTCGGAATTAAGCCAAACCAGCTCAAAACGCCAATTGTCGCGTTGCGCAGCCTCTTCGAAGGCAGACGCGCCGCCCGCGCTCCGAGCCAGGGCAAGTACGATTTCATTGTCGATCTCGGCGTTCGATTCCATCAGCAGGATGCCGCCCCAGCCGATATGGTCGGACAGGTAATCGACCGCATAGCGCCCGTCGGCGGTCTGCTCGGCGCGGCCGACAAGCTCGTCGCGCGTTTCGGCCAGGATCACCGATCCGTCGGGATCGATCGAATAGATATGCGCGAAATCGGCGAGTTCATCGGGATCGAATATCAGCGTAAAACGGACACCGGGATCGTTGCCGATCGTCGTCTCGCTCGCCTCGAGCCGCCGGATTCCGGTATGCCGGTAGCGGCGCAGGCTCTCGAGCAGCTGACACTGGCTCACTTCCATCGGCGCGACCCGGTTTACGTTGAGCCGCGATATCGTAAGATCCGCCGCTTCCGCCTCGCGCATCAAGGTTCGTTGAATCGAAGGCCCCGGTGCCACCGAAGCGCCGCGCAGCGAGATTTCGACGCCGTCGCTGCCTTCGCTAAATTCGCTGAGCGCCAACCACGAGCATTGCATTTCGGCAAGCTGTTGGTCGAGAAACGCCTCTGGATCGCCGGGGCCGCGCGGATACCAGAGAAAATAGGCCAGAATGCCCAGCACGATCAGAAACACCAGGCCCAGCAACAAAGCCATCCGCCGGTAAATACGCTTGTGCAGGAAAAGATATTTGAGCCCGACCGAACCGCGCGTCACCTGAAAGGCGCGGACCGGCTCGATGATGTTCTTGAGCCGCTGCTCGCCGAGATCGACGAACTGGACCTCGAACTGGCCAAGATGCTCGCGCGCGCGCTGCGACACGCATATGCCGCCTGCTGCCGCCATCGATTCGAGGCGGGCGGCGATATTGACGCCATTGCCGAAGACATCACCCTGTTTGACGATGATGTCGCCGATATCGAGCCCAATGCGCAATTCTAGCGGGTTGTTTCTCTCTTCCCTTTCCTTCGCCTTGGCGTTGCGATCCTCGAACTGCTCCTGGATCGCCGCCGCGCAGCGGAACGCCGCCGCAACGCTATGGAATTCGGCGATGAAGCCGTCTCCGGTATGTTTTACGAAACGCCCGTCATTGCCCTCGATGGCGGTGCGAACGATTTCGTCCATCCGCGCGTTGAAACGGCGGATCGTGCCTTCTTCGTCAAGCGTCGTAAGGCGGCTATACCCGACCACGTCGGCAACGATAATCGCCGCCAGCCGGCGTTCCATCGGATCGACCATCAAACCCCCTCAGACGCTCATCTATCCGCTAGGCCGCACAGGCCAAGGCAATATCCGTGTACCACGACGCATCGCAACTTAGGCCCGCTAATCCTTTCCGGGCTTTCCCGGTTTGGCTGGACGAAAATGATCGGGCTTTTCGCCGACCGGCTTTGCAGGTTTCCCTTCGTCTTCTTCGGCATCCGGCGCGGGCTTCGGCTTGTCTTCGGACATCGCGAAGAACTCGCTACCGGTGCCGAGCAGCGTCATTCTGATGGCCGCGCCGTGGCCGTGCGAAAAATTGTGATCGGTCTGGAAGTGCATCGACATCCCCTGTTTATTTGCCGCAGACACAGCCTATGCCATGTCTTGGGCGGCCAAGGAAGATGTCAAGATGACAGGGGGCTAGGCGGCAAAGCGAAGAATTGCCGCACGATCGGCTGGTTGGGGCGGCAGGGATCGAACCTGCGAATGCCGGCATCAAAAGCCGGTGCCTTACCACTTGGCGACGCCCCAACAGCCGGACGGCGCGTATATAGTCGCTGGAAAGGCTTGCGAAACCCCCTTGTGCTACGCCACAGGGCACGAAAGCGGCTATATCTCGACCAGGCTGCGTATTTGGAGTTCTAAATGACGATCCTCGTTACCGGCGCAGCGGGCTTTATCGGCATGCATCTGTGCCAGCGGCTGATGGCGCGCGGCGACGCTGTGATCGGCATCGACAATCTCAACGATTATTACGACGTCGATCTGAAGAAGAACCGGCTGGCCGAGCTCGCAGGCGATCTCTTCACCTTCGAGAAGGTCGATTTTGCCGACCATGCGGCGCTGGATGCGGCGCTGGCGGACAAGGATTTCGACCGCATCGTCCACCTCGGCGCGCAGGCCGGGGTCCGCTACAGCATCGAAAATCCGCGCGCCTATGTCGAGGCCAATCTGATGGGCCATCTCAATTTGATGGAGATCGCTCGCCATCGCGAGACCGCGCATATGGTCTATGCGTCGAGCTCATCGGTTTACGGCGGAAACGACAGCTTTCCGTTCCGCGTCGAGGATCGCGTAGACCGGCCGGTTTCGCTCTATGCCGCGACGAAAAAGGCCGACGAGCTGATGAGCGAAAGCTACGCCCATCTCTATCGCACGCCGATAACGGGGCTGCGCTTCTTTACCGTCTACGGCCCTTGGGGCCGCCCCGACATGGCGATGTGGATATTCACCAAGGCGATCCTTGCCGGCGAACCCGTTCCGGTCTTCAACCATGGCGATATGCGCCGCGATTTCACTTTTATCGACGATATCGTCAGCGGCGTCGTCGGCACGCTGGATTGCCCGCCGGCCGATGACGGGTCGGAGAAAGCCGGCGGGAGCACCAAGCCGCATGCGATCTACAATATCGGCAACAACCGCTCCGAACAGCTCGGCCATATGATCGACATTCTCGAGGATGCGATCGGGAAGAAAGCGATCCGCGACCTTCAGCCGATGCAGCCCGGCGACGTCCGCGCGAGCGCCGCCGATATCAGCGCCATCCAGCGCGACATCGGCTTCGAACCGACGACGCCGATCGAGGAAGGGATACCGCAATTCGTCGAATGGTATCGCCGTTATCACGGCAATCAGAGCGGCTAGCGCGCCGACCGCGGAACGTCAGAAGGGCTTGTCTACGGCCGCATATTCGTCGTCGGCGCGTTCGGCGTTGAACAGATCATGCTCGCCCGCCCATTCTTCGGCCGCGCTGAGCTCGGGGAATTGATAGTCGCGAAATGTGCGCCCGGTCTTGCGGCCGAGCTGGATGGTTTCGATCAGCGATCCCGTCTCGCGCATCCGCGCCTCGATTTCCGCAAGATCGCCATCGAGATGTTCGGCGAGCAGTTCGTTGCGGATGCGCGCGATAGCTGCCTGTGACCGGGCATCATCGCCGGCATCGATCGCGACATCGCATTCGGTATCGAAGCCGAGCGAACGGTTGTTCATGTTCGACGAGCCAATCTTGATCAGCCGGTCATCGATAATCAGTATCTTGGCATGGACGTAGATTTCCGATCCGGCCTCGTTGACCGGATGATAAACCCGCAGCCGATCATGCGGGTCGTGCTCCATCAGCGCCGCCACAAGCCGCGCGCGCGTGGTGTCCATCATCTTCGATTCGAGCCACCCTTCGGCCGTGCACGGATTGACGATGACGATTTCGGGTCCGTTCTCCTCTTCGAGCCGTTTGGCGATTGCCGCGGCGATTGTGCGTGATGCGAGATATTGGCTTTCGGCGTAAATATGGTTGCGCGCGCAGTCGATCATGTCCTCGTACAGCTCTTCGATTTCGGTAACTTCATCCTGGTCGTCGAGCTTCGCCTGCGTGCGTGCTATAGCGATATCGATATCGCTGAAATCGGCTTCGAGGCCGTCGGGCCAGCAATCATTGCCCGAATCGGCATCGCGCATTGTCTTGCCGCCCGCCGCATCCCAGCGCATTTCGCAAAATTCGGCCAGCGCCTTGGCCACCGGCCCCTGCATCGCCATCGAAGCATCGTGCCACGGTCCGGCATCCTCGTCCCCCGGCTGGCACCGATATTCCTGCTCCTCGTCATGCGTCCGCGTATCCCAGCGATCTTCGGTGAGATCGATGCCGCCGCAAAACGCCGTATTGTCATCGATCGCCACCACTTTCTGGTGCTGCGCCGCGCCCGCCGGGTGTTTCTGGTCGAGTTCGAGATGAATACGCGGATGGAGCAACCAGCGCAGCATCGTGAAGATCGTCTTGCCGCGGAAGATCGATTTGATTGCCCCATAATCCCAGCGCAGGATATAGATATGGAGATCGGGATTCCGGTCGATCAGCCAGTCGATATAGCGACCGATTTCGAGCGGTCCCTCAGGCTCTTCCTGCGTATCGTACATCTTGATCCGCGCGTCGAAATCCCAGCCGGCCATGACGATCCGCGATTGCGCCTTCGCCATCGCCTGGCGCACCGCGCGGAAGAAATTCTCACCATCGACGAGCACCGAAGCGCGATCGGCGCGCTCGACCCGCCAGCAATTGCTTCCCGGCTCGAAAATGCTGTCCATATTCTGCTATCCCTCAAGCGCGGCGGACCGTCATCGTTAGCAGCTTGATCGAATTAGGGAACCGGGGCGCGCTGCGATCGGTCTGGCGCCTCTCGTCCGAAACGCACCCGTGCTAACTGTTGCTCAACTGCCCCCGCACCAGCTTCGAATAGTCGCTCATCAGCCCCAGCGTCATTTCACCCACTTCGAAGTTCCACGGCCCCGCTTCGCGCACCGGCGTCACCTCGGCCGCGCTGCCAGTCAGGAAGAATTGTTCGAAGCCTTCGAGTTCCTCGGGCCAGATATCGCGCTCGACGACCTTGATGCCGCGCTTCTTGGCGAGACCCATGACCGTCTGCCGCGTAATGCCGTTGAGGAAACAATCGGGCGTCGGGGTGTGGATGATGCCGTCCTGCACAAAGAACGCATTGGCGCCGGTGGCCTCGGCCACCTGCCCGCGCCAGTCCATCATCAGCGCGTCGTCATAGCCTTTGTCGGACGCGGCGTGCTTGGCCATGGTGCAGATCATGTAGAGGCCCGCCGCCTTGGCGTGGACGGGCGCGGTATAGGGCGCCGGGCGGCGCCACGGCGAGATATCGAGGCGGATGCCCCTTTCCTTGTTCTTGAAATAATCGCCCCATTCCCAGGCCGCGACCGCGACATGCGTTTTCGTCCGCTGCGCCGCAACGCCCATCTGCTCGGGCCCGCGCCAGGCGACGGGGCGGACATAGGCGTCGGAAAGCCCGTTGACCTCGAGCACCTGCCGGCACGCCGCGTCGATCTCCTCGACGCTGAACGGCATCGCCATGCCGAGGATCTTGGCGGATGTGTGCAGACGCTCGGAATGGCGAGTCAGTTCGAAAATCTCGCCGCCATAGGCGCGCTGCCCCTCGAACACGCTGGAAGCATAGTGCATGGCGTGGCTCAGGATATGGACGTTCGCCGCGCGCCAATCGACCAATTCGCCATCGAACCAGATTTGGCCATCGCGATCGTCATAGCCGGGTTCGGGCAGCGGTTCGTCCTTTGCCATCGTCATCGTCTCTTATGTTCGTTCAATCCGATATTGCACCCGGTTAGGCGCGCTGCCAAAACGGGTCAACATGGCCAGCAATCCTCCCTCTGCCTCTCCCCTGTTTTTGCGCGAAGCCGAGATTCGGCGCGGCATCGAATTGCTGTTCTTCGGCCATGCCGAACTGATGGGGAGCGTCGATGCGGTGCTGAAGCACGAGGGGCTCGGGCGCGCGCACCACCGGGCGCTCTATTTCATTGCGCGCCGGCCGGAGCTGGCGGTCGGCGAGCTGATCGCGCTGCTCGATATCACCAAGCAATCGCTCGGGCGGGTGTTGGGCGAGCTTGAGGAACGGGGAATGCTGGTGCGCGAGCCGGGGCGGCAGGACCGGCGTCAGGTGCTGTTGAGGCTCACCGAGGCGGGCGTGGCGCTCGAAAGCGAGCTCTTCGCCGCGCTGCGCGGGTGCATGGTCGAAGCCTATGGAGCAGCCGGCCCGGGCGCCGTGGCGGGGTTCTGGGACGTGCTCGAGAAGCTGTTGCCCGCCGATGTCGGTGAACGCGCCGCCGGGCTTTCGCGCCCCAATCGCTAACCGCGCGTTTCGGCGGCCATTTCTTCTGCGCGGCCTATTGCGGCGGCGAGCGTTTCTTCGAGCAGCTTGCTGAGCGCGTCACCGGCGTCGAGGACATCGAGACCCGCGCGCGTCGTGCCGCCGGGGCTGGCGACGCGCTCGGCGAGTTCAGCGGGGTTTTCATCGGCCTCCACAGCCATCGCCGCCGCGCCCTGTATCGTTGCCAGCGCGAGGCGAAGCGATTGTTCGGCATCGAGGCCGATCGCCGCCCCTGCCCCGGCCAGCGAATCGGCAAAGCGATAGAGAAAGGCCGGGCCGCTGCCCGCCAACACCGTCACGGCATTGATCGCGGCCTCGGTCGATAGCGGCTCGATCCGGCCAAGCGGCGCGAGCAGTTCGGCGATCTCTTGTGTAGCCGCTTCGCGATCCGGCTCGCCCAACACGCCAACAGCGCCGAGCCCGAGCGCCACCGGCATATTGGGCATCACGCGGACAATCGCGCGCGCCTCGGGAAAGGCGGCGCGCAATGTCGCGATTTCGACTCCCGCGAGGATCGACGTAACGATGGTTTCCGCGCCCACCGCTCCGCTCAGATCCGGCGCGATATCGGCGAGCATATGCGGTTTGAAACCAAGCTGGACGACTGAATTGCCAAAGCCGCTCTCAGACGGGCCATCGGCGCGGTCCACGCCGCCGGGCAGATCGGGATCGCCGGGATCGATAACATGAAAATTTGCGGGCGACCTGCCGGCGGCGAGCCAGCCTTGCAGCATCGCACCCGCCATATTGCCGCAGCCGATCAGCCAGACCGGGCGATCACCCATGGCGCGTTTACGCCTCGCCCACGGTATCGACCAGCGCCGCTTCGATCGCTTCGCTCGGGCTCTTGTCGCCCCACAGGACGAACTGGAACACCGGATAGAATCGCTCGCACTCGTCGAGCGCCGCCTCGATCAGCGTTTCGGCCTGTTCGAACGAAAAGCCCGCCTCACTCGTCGGATCAAGCAATGCGGCGTGGCGGAACAGGATCATCCCCGATGCCGCCCACATTTCGAAATGGCCGAGCCAGAGCTGCTCGTTGATCAACCCGAAGGCTTCGTAAACCAGCCCCTTTTTTTCCTCGGGCACGCGGATATCGGGCAGCGCGAGGAACTGGAGGACGCGATCTTCCTTCCGCCACAGCGCGCGCAGCTCATATTGCGTCCAGCTGCCCTTGGTCGAGGCGGCGATTTCCTCGTCGCCATTGCGCTCCGATTGCCAGCCATGGGCATCGAAATAATCCTCAAGAATATCGAGCGGTGCGCTGGCGATCGAGCCACCGGTATATTCGTCGACATTCATGCTGTTTGCGACCTGTCTGGCATGGCGCGGGAGTGAATCATCGGGCGGTTCGCGGCAACCCGACACCCCGGCAAAGCTGTGGACGAGCGCTCGCGGAGCGCAAATCGGCGCGTCGCTTATATTGCTGTATTATTTGATTTTATTCGTAGCTGTCTTTTTTGTCGACTTGCCTTCGAGCGCGTCGAGACGGGCTTTGAGCGCGTCGGCCTCATCGCGCGCCGCCGCCGCCATTTCCTTGACCGCTTCGAACTCTTCGCGGCTGACGAAATCCATCCCGCCGACAAATTCGCGCGCCTTTTCGCGCATCGACGATTCGGCCTCGCGACCCATGCCGGCGATCGTTCCCGCGGCGCTGTTCATCATCTTGACGAAATCGTCGACCAGCTTGTTTTCGGTCTGCATCAATTCACTCCTGCCGTATGAGGCTCATAACACAGCTATATCTGGGTGTTCGCCGTGCCGACGACAAGGGTTTCGGCATCGGGATTGAGCCGGTCGATCGAAAAATTGAGCATCGCCGCAAAGCAGATCCAGACGAGATAGGGCACCATCAGCCACGCCGCCGTCTTGCGAACCCGCGCGAAAACGACCGTCGTCGCAACCGCGAGGATCACCATCAGCACGATCCACCAGAAAGCGAGGCTGACCTCATGCATACCGAAAAAGAGCGGCGACCAGAGCAGATTGACTACCAGCTGGACGACGAACAGCGCGATGGCGAGGCCGCGAAACTGCGAACCGCGCGCGTTGAGGATCATCGCCAGCGCAAGCCCCATCAGCGCGTAGAGGTTCGGCCAGACTACACCGAACAGCCATGATGGCGGCTGGATCGACGGCTTTTCGAGCGCCATATACCAGGCGCTTTCGCCCGAGTTGGCCAGCGCCCCGAAAAGATAGCCGAGCAGCATGATCAACGGCACGAGGACGAGCGCCCAGCGTAGCAGCGACATACGCAGTTGACCCTTTGTGGCGATGCCGACCATAAACGAATCCCTTTTGCGACCGGGCGAACCCGATAGCCTTAACGCTTCGCGCTTTCCAACCGTTCCGCCCCCAAAAGGAATTCGACATTGCCGCTCGGCCCCGTAATCGGGCTTTGCGTGATGCCGGTTACAGCCCAGCCAATGCCGGTCAGCCAGTCGCTGGCTTCGGCGCAAACCCGCTCATGGATAGCGGAATCGCGCACGACGCCACCCTTTCCCACCTCGCCGCGCCCGGCCTCAAACTGTGGCTTGACCAGTGCGACGAGGCGCGCCTTGGGCGCGGCCAGTTCGAGCGGGCGGGCCAGCACCTTGGCGAGCGAAATGAAGCTCGCATCGCAGACGACGATATTGGCCGCCTCGGGAATCTGCTCGTCGGTCAGGTGGCGCGCATTGGTCTGTTCGAGCACGATAACGCGCTCGTCCTGCCGCAATTTCCAGGCGAGCTGGTTGGTTCCCGAATCGACGGCGTAGACCCGCGCCGCGCCCTTGCTCAGCAGCACATCGGTGAAGCCGCCGGTCGAACTGCCGACGTCGATCGCCACCGCATCGCCGACATCCCAGCCAAAATGATCGAGGCCGTGGGCGAGCTTGATCCCGCCGCGCGACACCCAGGGATGATCGCGGCCACGCACCTCAAGCGCGGCATCCTCGGCCAATGGCTGTCCCGCCTTCTCGATTCGCGTTTCGCCGCTGAAGACCTCGCCGGCGAGGATCAGCGCCTGCGCCCTCGACCGGCTCTCGACGAGCCCGCGTTCGACCAGCGCCTGATCGGCGCGCATCTTAGCCATTGTAGAGCCGCGAGCTTGTGTCGGTCTCGACGCGGAAGATATCGGGCCGGGCATAATGGCCGGCGACATCGCGGTCGAACTGGGCGCGGACGATATCGTCGAGGTCGATTTCGGCTTCAACCATTCCCGCCGCGCCGCGCAACGGCCCCGCCAGAACCTCGCCCATCGGCGAAACGATCATGCTGCCGCCGCCGATCAGCAGCGTATCGGGATCATTACCCTGGATCGCGTCATAGCCGTCGCCTGCAACGTCGCCGCGCAGCATATATTGGCATGCCGAGACGACGAAGCAGCGCCCTTCGATCGCGATCATCTGCATCGTCGGGCTCCAGGCCTCGCGGTCGTCGACTGTCGGCGCGGCATAGATCTGGGTTCCCTGATTGTAGAGATGCGCGCGAAAATGCGGCATGTAATTTTCCCAGCAGATCGCGGTGGAGACCTTGCCGGCGGCAGTATCGGCGGCGGCCATCGTCGAACCGTCGCCCTGCCCCCAGATCAGCCGCTCCATCGCCGTCGGCACGAGCTTGCGGTGCCAGCCGAGCAGCGCGCCGTCGGGCCCGATCGTCGCCGCCACGCAATAGAGCGTACCGCCGAGCCGCTCGATCAGCCCTGTTACGACGGTCAGCCCCGCATCGGCGACGAGGCCGCATATCCGCGCGAAATCATCGCCGTCCTTCGCATATGCCGTCTCGGCATAGCGGCGGAACAGTTCACGGCCCTCGGCATCGCGCGAGCCGACCCGGGTGCCGAAATCGACGCCCTTGGGATAGCCGCCGAGAAAAGCTTCGGGGAAGACGGCGAGCTCGATACCGGCTTCGCGTGCCCGGCCGAGCCAATGTGTGAAACGAGCCTCGCTTTCGCGGCGATCGAACAGCATCGGCGCGGCCTGGATTGCGGCGACGGAGATTTTGGTCATACCCACTCTATAGCGCCGCCAATCACAGAAACGAGTCCGGCCTCGCTTGCGCTCGCCATCGCATTGCGGGCATTGAAAACTTATGACTTTTCCGGTCGAGACAGATTATGCGCGCTGGGGCCGCAAGAGCTGGTGGCATAGCCGCGATGAATTTTTCGCGCTCGATAAGCTCCGCTCGGGCCTCCACCTGATCGACTATGGCGCGGTCGAACTCGGTCTGCTCGTCGCCAATCGCGGCGCGCCGGCGACCTTTTACGGTTTCCATGCAGCGCAGAGCCCGGTGACGCGGCGGCCCGTGCCCTATTTCCAGGGCCGCCAGATCGCCCCGAAGCGGATGAACAGCGTGCTCGTTTCGGATCCCTCGCTCTATCTGCATGACGATGTTCGCGTCGGCTGGTTTCTCGGCAACAAGCATTGCGAAATGATCGAGGAATGGCCGGCGATCATGGACAAGATCGACGCGCTGATGGGCAGCCAACGGCGGCTTCTGTGGGGCAATAGCGCGGGCGGGACGGCGGCACTGCGTTATGCGCGCGCCGAAGATGTCAGCGTCGTCATGAACCCGCAGATCGTGCTGGTAAACTTCACCTTCGGCCGCGTCCGTCCGTGGATGGAACATGGCTGGGACAAGCCGACGCATGACGAAGCCTGGTTCAAGGCCGACGAGATCGGCGACCTGCGCAAGACGCCGCCCAAAGGCCGCGTCGTCTATTGCCAGAACGAGCATGATGAGCATGTAGAGCTGCAACTGGGGCCGCTCGCCGAAACGCTCGGCGTTGAGGTGAAGGAAGGCGATACCGGCGCCTTCAAACTGATCCTCGGCGACTGGGGCAAAGGCCATATCCCGCCGCCAAGCGAGGTGCAGGCAGCGATTGTGGCGGAGGAAGTGGAAGCGATGCTGGGGCGGCAAAGAGGATTTTTCAGACGGTTATTGAACCGTTAGGCAATTTGTTATACATGTATGACAAACTGGAGAAACGAGATGCTGGCCGTTCGCCTCGAGCCCGAACTTGAAAAACGCCTCAATGCCGTCGCTAAGCGCACGGGGCGCAGCAAAAGCTATTATGTCCGCCAGGCGTTGATCGAAAAGATTGAGGAGTTGGAGGATATTGCCCTGCTCGAGGAAGCACTGCGCGATCCCGATGCCGGCAAGAGCCGATCGCTTGACGAAGTGGCGCGCCAACTTGGCCTCGATGCTTGAGCTGGACGCTTGAAATCGAGAAGAAGGCCGAGAAATCTTTGGCTAAATTGCCAAAACCCGTCGGCAAGAGAATCGTCGGGACCTTGCGCGAAGTGGCGAAGACGGAAAACCCTCGCGTTCGGGGCCGCGCCATGGCCGGGAAATATGCCGGCCATTGGCGCTATCGCATCGGCGATTATCGCGTGATCGCCCGGATCGAGGACGGGCTGATGGTAATCGTCGTGATCGCCATCGGCCACCGGCGGGATATTTATCGGTGAATTAGCGTTCGCCGCGCCCGGAAGCACGGCGCACTCCCAACCTTCTCCACGGCTTCTTGCCAATCCTGGGGATAGGAAGAGGCGTCCTTCTTCACGCCCGCTCCCCAACCTCCTCCACGCTCACGCTATTATGCCGCAGCGCTTTCAGCGCCGTCTCTACAATCCCGTCGGCATCGAGCCCCGCCATCGCATATTGCTTGTCGGGCTTGTCCTGGTCGATGAATTCGTCGGGCATCCGCATCGTGCGGACGGTCAACCCGGCATCGGTGAGGCCCTCGTCGCTCGCCATCGTCAGCACATGCGCGCCGAAGCCGCCGATGCTGGCCTCTTCGATGGTCAGCGCGACTTCGTGTGTCGTCAGCAATTTGCGGATCAGTTCGTTGTCGAGCGGCTTGGCGAAGCGCAGATCGGCGACCGTCGTGCTGAGCCCCATGGCGTCGAGCCGGTCGGCGGCCTTTTTCGCCTCTTCGAGCCGCGCGCCGAGTGACAGGATCGCGACCTTGCTGCCCTGCCGGACGATACGACCCTTGCCGACTGCGAGCTTTTCGGGCGTTTCGGGAATCGCCACGCCCGTCCCCGCGCCGCGCGGATAGCGCACCGCGATCGGGCCGGTGTCATGCTGCGCCATCGTGTGAACCATATGCGTCAGCTCGGCCTCGTCGGCCGCCGCCATGACGACAAAGTTGGGGAGCGTGCCGAGATAGGCGAGGTCGAAGCTGCCGGCATGGGTCGATCCGTCGGCACCGACAAAGCCCGCACGGTCCATCGCGAAACGCACCGGCAAATTCTGGATCGCGACATCATGAACGACTTGATCATAGGCGCGCTGGAGGAAGGTCGAGTAGATGACGGCAAAAGGCTTCATGCCCTGCGCGGCGAGCCCCGCGGCGAAGGTTACGGCGTGCTGTTCGGCAATGCCGACATCGAAGGAGCGATCGGGAAAGGCGTCGCCGAATTTGTCGACGCCGGTGCCGCCCGGCATCGCCGCCGTGATCGCGCAGATGCGGTCGTCCTTCTCAGCCTCGGCGATCAGCGCATTGGCGAAAACGCCGGTATAGCTTGGCGGACCGCCGCCCGGGCCCTTGTCCTGCTTGCCCGAAATGACGTCGAACTTCGCCACACCATGATATTTGTCGGCCGATTCCTCGGCGGGCGCATAGCCCTTGCCCTTTTGCGTGCGAACATGGACGAGGATCGGCCCCTGATCGGCATCGCGGACATTTTCGAGCACCGGGATCAGATGGTCCATATTATGCCCGTCGATCGGGCCGACATAATAAAAGCCGAGTTCCTCGAAGAGCGTCCCGCCGACGGTCAACCCCTTGGTATATTCCTCGGCCTTCGACGCCGCACGGTGGATGCGCCGCGAAATCTTCGCGGTGACCTTCGAAGCCAGGCTGCGCAGCCCGAGATATTCAGAAGAGGAGATCAGCCGCGCCAGATAGCCCGACAGCCCGCCGACCGGAGGCGCGATCGACATGTCGTTATCGTTGAGAATAACCACCAGCCGGTTCCCGGCTGCTTCCGCATTGTTCATCGCTTCGTACGCCATGCCCGCGCTCATCGCGCCATCGCCAATCACCGCGATCGCCTTGCCGGGTTTGCCGGAAAGCTTGTTGGCGGTGGCAAAGCCGAGCGCCGCCGAGATCGAGGTCGAGCTGTGCGCCGCGCCGAACGGATCATATTCGCTCTCGGAACGCTTGGTGAAACCCGAAAGCCCGCCGCCCTGCCGCAGCGTGCGGATACGGTCGCGTCGCCCGGTGAGAATTTTATGCGGATAGCATTGATGGCCGACGTCCCAGACCAGCCGGTCGCGCGGCGTATCGAAAACATAATGGATCGCCGTCGTCAGCTCGACCACGCCGAGCCCCGCGCCGAGATGCCCGCCCGTCACCGAAACCGTCGAGATCACCTCGTCGCGCAATTCGTCGGCGAACTGGCGAAGCTGGCGGGACTCAAGCTTGCGCAGGTCAGCCGGATATTCGACCTGGTCGAGCAAAGGGGTTTCGGGGCGATCGGACATAAACAGCTTCCTTTGCGCCTATTTAGGGCAGCAATCGGCCACTGTCGAACCCCAGCCTTTGAAATCAGCCGCAGGAAGCGCAGCGCCCGCGCACTTCGATCACCGGTCGCTCGGGATTGAACCCCTTCTCGCGTGCGGCATCGCGGACGCCGTCGGCGAGCTTGTCGTTATCGAGATGCGTCGTCTGGCCACATTTGTCGCAAACGAGGAAGATGCAATCGTGCAGGCAATCGGGATGGCGGTTGGCGAGATAGGCGTTCTCGCTCTCGACGCGACGCGCGACATTGGCGGCGGTGAACAGATCGAGGATGCGATAGACGCTGTTGGCGGCAACGCGGCGTTCCTGCGCATTCGAAACCGCTTCGGCGATATCATAGGCGGAGGCGGGCTGGTCGAAGGTCGCCAGCGCATCGAACACCGCCGCGCGCATCTTCGTCCATTGCTCGCCCGAACGCTCGAGCGCGGTCTGCGCCGCGGCCGACAATGCCTCGCCTTCGTGAAGCTCGTGATGATGTTTTGTAGCCATGTCCAAAATTTAGGCGTCAACGGCGCCGGGTGCAATCCCCGGGGCCTCGCGCCATTGCGCGATCAGGTAAAGGCGCGGCGGTTGAGATCGTGGCCGAGCGCCAGGATTGCGACGCCGACGATCGTGTAGATCGTCTCCATCTCGCCATGCGGCAGCGTCAGCGCGCCCGCCATCGTGCCGACGCCGAGCGAGCTGATCGCCACCGGCATCATATAGCCGTGCGTATAGGCGCCGCGACCGACCGCGATCACGCCGAACAGGATCGCGATGACGAGCCCGATTTCATGGACCATCGGATCGAGCAGGACGCCGCCCGCCGAAGCCGCCAGCGCGAAGAAGATCGCGCCCGACAGGCAGTGCACGATGCACAGCCCGGAAAGCCCAATCGCCCACCGGTCGAACAATCCCTTTTCCGCTGCGGCTCGCAACATTCGGCTTTTTCGTCCTTCCTCACGGCGCGACTCATCGCCCCGTCTCTGGGGATAAGATATAGTATACCGTGCAAGATACAATATCACAGAACAAGAAATCGCACTGTTGGCTTCCAGCCAAGCCCGGCATAAGGGCGCGGCAATGACTGACGCCGCCCTCCCCCGCCCTGCGCAAGATCGCGCCAGTCCGCGTGCTATCGCCTGGTGGCTGCTCGCGGTGGCGGGGTTGGTTTTCGTGATGGTGGTCGTCGGCGGGATTACGCGGCTGACCGAATCGGGGCTGTCGATGGTCCGCTGGGAGCCGGTTTCGGGGATCATTCCACCGTTGAACGCCGACCAATGGCAGGCCGAATTCGA
>JABDLY010000080.1 GCA_013001755.1 Sphingomonadaceae bacterium | reverse complement strand
GCATAGGTCCATTCGGGCGAGGTGATCGGCTCGGGGTGGAGGACATGTCTGACACCTTCATAGATCGAAATACCCGATCCCACCGCGAAGATCAGGATTGCGACGACGAAGGTCCAGAAATAGAGCTCCATGCCATGGCCGAAGGGATGTTGGTCGTTAGCGGGTCGCCCTGCGCGCTTTATCCCGAACAGGATGAGGCATTGGTTGCCGCTGTCGACGACCGAATGGACGCCCTCGCTGAACATCGCCGAGCTACCGGTGATCGAAGCGACGGCGAATTTTGCCAGCGCGATCAAACTGTTCCCGATCAGCGCCGCATAGACGACGGTTTTTGAACCTGATGCCATAACTCCGGCAGCCCCCTGATACTGCTGCGGAACCGTTCACGATGGGGGTCGGGGCGTCAAGCTGAGCCGGAGGGATCCATCTCGGATCGCCGGTGCCAGGAGCTGGCTGGTCCGGTGAGGGCCGTTCGCTATTTATCTCCGCGCATCGACGACACCGCATCGCGGCCGAATTCCGCGATAAGCTCGCCGATCTCGCGGGCCTGGTTCACCGAGCGTTCGCCTTGCTGGCGGAGGAATTCGCCCTGGATTTTCATGACTTCGCCGACATCCTTGGCCTGCGCCGCATCGCGCATAGCGGAAAAGGCGCTCTTGGCGTTTTCTTCGGCCTGATCGATCATCTTGAGGCCGACGACGCCGCTATTTTCGGCGACTGCCTTGCCGGCATCGCGCAGCCGGTCTGCGCCTTCGCGAACGCGCTCGCTGGCGCCGCCGCTCTTGTCTTTCGATTTTGTCTTGTCAGCCATATCACTCTCCTATCTCGTTGTCGGCTTTATCACTTGCCGCAATTGTCGTCGATTCCGATCAGCGAATGGCGACAGGGTTGATCACCGCCTGCACCGATCCGGCATAGCGTGGCTGGCCGAGCACGAACATGAACTCGTGCACATCGTCAGCGGCGAGGTCATGCGTGTTGATCGTCTCGAGAACATAGACACCGTAATCGACGAGCAGCATCTGGTGGACCGGGAAGAGTTCGCCATTCTGGAAGGCGAGCGTTTCGAGCGCCGCGCTGTCGGCCCCGATCGCGACGACGCCGAGCTCGGCGAGATAGCGCGCGCCCTCGACATCGATGCCGGGCTGTTGGCCGATAAACACCTCGGCGTCCTCCGTGGCCATGGTGAGCCAGCCGGTATGGAACAGCACGACATCGCCGGTGCCGATCATCACATCCTGCGCTTCCGCCGCCGCTTCGATATCGGCGCGACCGAACGGCTGGAGCGGTGCGAGGCGCTCGACGCCGAAATGCGCCGCCATGTCGATCATCACGCCGCGCGTCGCGATCGGCGGGATATGTTCGGTGCCGAGCGCCCTGAGCCCGTCGGCGGCGAAAATATCCTCGGCGCGATGGCCGTTATAATGGACGCCGCCGCGGCCGATATGCGCCAGGCCGTCGATCTGCGAGCCGATGCCGATATGCGTTTCGAGCCGGTCGTCATGGCCGGTCATCGCGTTCGAACCGGCACGCGGTCCGCCGAAAATCTCGATGCTGAAACTGCGCCCCGGATAGGCGGGCGTATCGCGCCCTGTGACCACGCCGAGCGCATAAACGCGCCCATCGGTAACGAGATCGGCGGCGGCGCGTGTCTTGGCCCCGTCGATCAGATTGACCGCGCCGACTGTATCGTCCGGCCCGAAGCCGTCGGCTGGCCGTTGCGCCGGAACGCTGGTCGAGGCTACCGCCAACAGGACGAGACAAGCCGATTTCAACAGAATCCCAGTCATCGCCACATCCTCCTGTTTCTAAAGCTCGCTAAACGCCTTGTCCTTGTCGACCCGCACGTCCTGCGGCAGGCCCAGCACGCGTTCGGCGATGATGTTCTTCAGGATCTCGTCTGTGCCGCCCGCGATCCTGAGGCCCGGCGCCCACATGAAGCTCTGCTGGAAGATCGCGTCGGTCGGTGCCTTGTCGCCATCGTTGATGATGCCGTAATGATCCTGCATCTCGATCGCGCTGTTGCAGATATCCTGCAGATGATTGGCGGTGATGATCTTGCCGATGCTGTTCTCAGGCCCCGGCGTTTCGCCGCGCGATAGCGCGGTTTGCGTGCGGAACTTGGTGAGCTTGTAGCCTTGGGCGGCGACATACCAGTCGGCGAGTTTCGCGCGGAACGCGGAATCGCTGAGCGTCCCGGCATCGCGGGCATAGTCCATGATCTCGCTCCAGTCGGGCCCCGGCGAGCCGCCGACCGCGAGCCGCTCGTTCATCAGCGTAACGATCGCGACCTTCCAGCCCTCGCCCGGCTCGCCGAGCCGGTCGCTGTCGGGAATCCGCACGTCGGTAAAGTATACCTCGTTGAATTCGCGCCCGCCCGAAGCCTGGTGGATCGGGCGAACCTCGACTCCCTCCTGCTTCATATCGACGATGAACATGGTGAGGCCCTTATGCTTGGGCACATCGGGGTCGGTGCGCGTCAGCAGGATGCCATAATCGGAAAACTGCGCGCCCGTCGTCCAGACCTTCTGGCCGTTGACGATCCAGTCGTCGCCGTCGCGGACGGCCTTGGTCTTGAGGCCGGCGACGTCCGAGCCCGCCGAAGGTTCGGAAAAGAGCTGGCACCAGATTTCCTCGCCGTGCAGCGCCCTTTTGACGTAGCGCTCCTTATGTTCGTCGGAGCCGAAGGCGATGACGGTGGGGACGCACATGCCGAGGCCGATCGCGAAGGGCGCGGTCGGCGCATCGAACTTGCCCTCTTCCTGGTTCCAGATCACCTGTTGCATGGGCGTCCCGCCGCGTCCGCCCATGGCTTCGGGCCAGGTGATCTGCGCGAAGCGGTTCTCGGCCTTGATATTCTGCCATTCCTTGGCGCGTTTCATATAGCTTTCGTCACGGCTCGGCCGACCCGAGGCTTTCGCGTCGAGATGCTGTCCGAGAAACGCGCGCGCCTCGGCGCGGAATTCGGCTTCTTCGGGGCTGTCGTTGAAGTCCATGTCAAATCCTTCCGGCTGAATATTTTCCGTCACCCTGAACTTGTTTCAGGGTCCACTCATCGGCCAGCGATGTCGGTACCGATTGAGAAGTGGATGCTGAAACAAGATCAGCATGACGATGATGGGAGCCGCTATGCCGCATTCTTCATTTCCAACGCGTGGACGAGCTTTTCCTTCCACTGAGCGGGGGCGCCGGCCTGGACGGCGAGCAATTTGGCGCGGCGGTAGAAGAGGTGGCAATCGACCTCCCAGGTAAAGCCCATGCCGCCATGCGTCTGGATATTTTCCTTCGACGCGAACCAATAGGCTTCGGAGGCGGCGAGGCGGGCTGCGGCTGCCGCTTCGGGCAGTTCGGCGGCTCCGGTAGAGAGTGCCCAGGCACCATAATAGGCGTTTGAGCGCCCGACCTCGTTCTTGACGTACATATCGGCGAGCTTGTGTTTGATCGCCTGGTTGCCACCAATCGGACGGCCGAAGGCATGGCGCTCCTTGGCGTACTCGGTCGCCATCACGAGGCAGCGCCCCGCGCCGCCGAGCTGTTCGAAGGCGAGCAACACGGCCGCGCGGTTCATGATCTCATTGTACAGGCTCTCGCCGTCGCCCGAATTGCCGAGCAATTCGGCGGCCGCACCGTCAAAATTGATTTCCGCATGGCTGCGCGTCGGCTCGATGGTGGAGAGAGAAGTGCGCGAGACACCGTCGTTCGTCAGATCGACAATGAGCAAGCTCGCGCCATTGCCGTCCTTGGCGAGCACCACGGCATGCGTCGCGACATCGCCATCGGTGACAGGAACCTTGGTGCCGCTGAGCTTGCCATCGGCGAAGGTCGTCTTCAGCTTGCTCGCATCGACAGCGCCCGGACCTTCCGAGGCCGCGATACAGCCGATCACCGAACCATCGGCGACCTTGGGCAGCAACGCCGTCTTCTGCTCGTCCGATCCCGCCAGCTTGAGCGCTTCGGCGAAGAAATAGGCGGTCGAGGCGAACGGCACCGGCGCCAGCGCGCGCCCCAGTTCCTCGGCGATAACGCAAAGCTCGAGCATGCCGAGCCCGAGCCCGCCATGTTCGTCGGGAATCGCGGTGCCCAGCCAGCCCATATCGACGATCTGCTTCCAGACGCCTTCATGATGGCTCTTGTCATCGTCGTCGAGCACTTCGCGGACCTCGGCGGTAGTGCATTGGGCTGTCAGGAATTTGCGCGCCTCATCGCGTAGGAATTTCTGGTCATCGGAAAAATCGAAATTCATTGGTCGGGCGACTCCTCTTGCCTTGTCGCTACACATTGGCGCTAATTGACGCGAACGTAAAGCGGCTACGATCAAGAGGATGATGTCAGATTGGAAAGCGCCGTACGGCGACAGCCGGATAGCACCAAAATTGCGGAATGCACGATATCGCTCTAGGGCGGTTCGAAATCAGGTTCAGGAAGGAATTTCATTGTGACGCAAGACGAAGAAAATCTGGCATCGGGCGATCGCCCATCGACCGCCAAGGCGCGATGGACCTCGCCGATCCTTGTCAATCTCGACGGCGATCTGAATGACGTCGAAAACGGCGCATCTTCCAGTATTGATAGCGCCGCGCGCCCATCCTCCTAGACGCGGCCTTGGCGCTAATTGACGCGAACGTAAAGCGGCCTCGATGAAGAGGATAATGTCAGAATGGAAAGCGCCGTAACGGCGATAGCCGGATAGCACCAAAATTGCGGGATGCACGATATCGCTCCAGGGCGGTTCGAAATCCCGTTGAGGAAGGAAATTAACTGTGACGCAAAACGAAGAAACTCTGGCATCGGGCGATCGCCCATCGACCGCCAAGGCGCGATGGACCTCGCCGATCCTTGTCGATCTCGACGGCGATCTGGACGACGTCGAAAACGATGTAGCAGGCCCTAATTCCGATACCGGCGGTCGGCCAACTTCTTAGACGCAGCCTTGGCGTCTCAACGCATCCTATTTGCGCTAGCCTCAAAATCTAGGGAATCGGCGAATTCGTCGACGGCTGCGCGCTCCACGCGCCGCACGGCGTCAAGGGCGATTGCCTTGGCCGGTCGGCTGAGGCATCGTCGTCGCAACAGAAGGAGCAGTTTCATGGCCGGCAAATGGTTCGACGAACTCGAGGAAGGGCAGGTGTTTCACCACGCCATCCGCCGCACGATTACCGAAACCGACAATGTCCTGTTCACGACGATGACGCACAATCCTGCGCAGCTTCATCTCGACGAGGAATATTGCAGGACCGAAACCGAGTTCGGCACGCGGATCGTCAACAGCTGTTTCACGCTGTCGCTGATGGTCGGCATTTCGGTCAACGAAACGACGCTCGGTACGGCGGTCGCCAATCTCGGCTGGGACGAAGTGCGCTTCCCCAAGCCGCTTTTTCATGGCGATACGATCCGCGTCGAGACCGAGGTGCTTGGCCTGCGCGAGAGCAAATCGCGGCCCGATCAGGGTATCGTCACCTATGAGCATCGCGCCTTCAACCAGAAGGACGAACTCGTCGCGATCTGCAAACGCGCGGGGCTGCAGAAGAAGCGCCCTGATTAACCCCCAATCCGATTACCCTGAGCTTGTCGAAGGGTTGTTCTTCTCTTTCCAACGATCGAAAAGAAAGAACGGGCTTCGACTAACTCAGCCCAATCGGGGCATGGTGCAGTCGTTCACTCCACCGTATAAACCACCCGAAATCCGATATGATCGGCGCCGAGCCCGCGTTCCTGGAACTGGCGCGCGGCGGGGCGGTATCGGGCGCAATAATTGGCGGCGCAAA
Organism: Sphingomonadaceae bacterium; assembly: GCA_013001755.1. Taxonomy (GTDB): domain Bacteria; phylum Pseudomonadota; class Alphaproteobacteria; order Sphingomonadales; family Sphingomonadaceae; genus Parasphingopyxis. The sequence goes on along the minus strand of JABDLY010000080.1, from coordinate 3,620 downwards.
GGAACGAGCCGCCCTTGATGACGCCGGCATCGGGCACGCCGCGGCCTTCGGCGGTCGTCCATTCCCAGACATTGCCGATCATGTCGTAGAGACCATAACCATTGGGCGGATAGCAACCGGCGGGCGCGCGCCCGGTAAATCCGTCCTCGCCGAGATCGCGCCGCGGGAAGACGCCCTGGTAGAAATTCGCCGACGGCGTCCCGTTTGGGCTCATCGGCTCGTCGCGCGCCGCTTCACCGCCGAGCGCCGCATATTCCCATTGCGCTTCGCTAGGCAGCGCGCCACCCGCCCATTCGGCATAGGCCTGCGCATCTTCATAGGCGACCTGCACAACGGGCTGGTTCGCTGCATCCGCGATGTCGCTGTCCGGACCCGACGGATGTCGCCACTCTGCGCCAACGACCCAACGCCACCAGCGCGGATCGTCGCGTGACGGGGTGGTGAAGACGGCCGAACCGGGTTGCAGCATTTCGGGCGGCGCGCCGGGAAGCGGCGGCGGATCGCGTTCGGCGACAGTGACATAGCCGGTGGCTTCGACGAAGGCGGCGAATTGCGCATTGGTGACCTCATGCGCGTCGATACGGAAGCTTTCGACCGTCATCTCGCGCGGCGGGCCCTCTTCGGGGAGCCGCGGATCGGCGCCCATGACAAAGCTCCCGCCCTCGATCAGCACGGTTTCGCCCAAGTCGGCGGTCAGGCAGGACGGGGTGTCGGCTTGCGCGGCCATTTCCGCGACGTCGGCCGTATCCGGGCTTTCGCCGCAACCGGCCAGCATAAGCGCCGCAATTGCGATCAGCCGCCTCATTTTGCCGCCCGCGCCTGCTCGCGCAGCAGCGCCGCCGTCGAATAGCTGCTCACGATATAGGGCACGAAATAGGTCAGCGCGATCTTCCACAGCGCCGGCATTTCTCCGGCGAGCAGCACATCGCCCTGGTTGATCGCGATCAGCAGCGTCCCGACGATCGCGGCGACCTTGAGCGCGCGGCGCACGGTGACGGGCGCACGGAGGAGGCTGGCGAAGCTTGGGCGGCGGATTTTGCTGTCATTCATTTCCCTCCCTTACGTCATTCCAGCGAAGGCTGGAATCTATCCCAGCTAATGGTCTCGCGGTTGCGTATCTGGGATAGGCCCCAGCCTTCGCTGGGGTAACGGATTGGTATAGAGCTGGAAGAGAATCACAGAAAGACACCACCATGCCCGATTTTCCGCTTCCCCATGCCTCGCACGATCTGACCGGCGAAGTGGCACTTGTCACCGGCGCCACTTCGGGCCTCGGTTGGCGTTTCGCGCGCGTTCTGGCGAGCGTTGGCGCAAAAGTCGCGATTGCCGGGCGGCGGCAGGAGCGGCTCGATGAGCTCGCGGCGCTGATCCGCGGCGACGGCGGCGAGATCGCAGCGATCCGCGCCGATATGTCCGATGCCGAGAGCATTGTCGGGCTCGTCGAACAGGCGGAGACCGCGCTCGGCACGGTAACGATCCTCGTTAACAATGCCGGGATCGTCGATGCCGAACGCGCGACCAAAATGCCCCTGCAGCTGATCGACGATGTCTTCGACACCAATTTGCGCGGGCCGTATATCCTGTCGTGCGAGGTTGCGCGCCGCCTGGTCGCTGCCAAGAAGCCCGGCCGGATGGTCAATATCGCCAGCATCGCCGCCTATAATTACAGCCCCGGCTCGGCCGCCGCGCTCTATTCGATCACCAAGGCGGGCATGGTCCGGCTGACCGAAGTGCTCGCCGTCGAATGGTCGCGCTTCGATATCAACGTCAACGGCATTGCCCCGGGGCTGGTGCGCTCGGAAATGTCCGAAGGCATGCTCGGCCGAATGGGCGATTTCACCCAGCATTTCCCGCGCAAGAAAATCATAGAGACCGAACAGCTCGATAGCACGTTGCTCTATTTGTGCGCGCCTTCCTCGGATTGCGTAACGGGCACGGTGATCAAGCTCGATGACGGGCAGGGATCGCGGTGATGCGACCGGTAGCGCGTCATCCCAGCGGAAGCTGGGATCTCCATAGACTGGGCAGGGCGCTAGTTGCGCGAGATTCCAGCTTTCGCTGGAATGACAACAAATTTGGAGAACAATCAACATGACCACCCACGGAACTACCGATGCCAAATTCCAGACCGTCGCCGAAGAATTCGAACGCAATTTCGCCGAACGCGATGAAGTCGGCGCGTCGGTCTGCGTCAGCGTGAATGGCGAGACGGTGGTCGATCTTTGGGGCGGCGTCGCCAATCCCGAAACCGGAGAAGCGTGGACCGAGGACACCGTCTCGATCGTCTTTTCGTGCACCAAGGCCGCCGTCGCGCTGTGCGCGCATATCCTGATCGATCGCGGCGCATTGGAACTGCACAAGCCGGTCGCCGATTATTGGCCGGGCTTCGCCAGGAACGGCAAGGAAGCGACCACCGTCCAGATGATGCTCAACCACGAAAGCGCGGTGCCGGGGCTGCGCGAGCCGGTGAAGAAGGGCGGCTTTCTCGACTGGGATTACATGATTTCGCGGATGGAGGACGAAGAAGCCTGGTGGGAGCCGGGCGTCACGGCGGGCTATCATATGGTCAATTTCGGCTGGACGGTCGGAGAGCTGGTGCGGCGCGTTTCGGGCAAGCGGCTTGGCCAGTTTTTCCGCGAAGAGGTCGCCGAGCCGCTCGGCGCCGATTTCTGGATCGGCATCCCCGAGGGTTTCGATCGGCCGATCGCGCCGATCATCCCCTTCGTGCCCGATTTTTCCAAGCCGATGGCGCCGTTTACGCAAAAGCTGCTCGGCGATCCGCAATCGCTCCAGGCGCTGAGCTTTCTCAACACCGGCGGTTGGGGCCCGAACGATGCCGACGGCCATCGCGCCGAGATTGGCGGCGGTGGCGGGATTGCCAACGCGCGCGGACAGGTGGCGATGTATACGCCGCTCGCCAATGGCGGGTCGCATAAGGGCGTGACGCTGGTTTCGCCGGACCGGCTGGCGGCGATGGAGCGCTGTTCGGTCGCCACCGGCATCGACGCGACCTTGCTCTGCCGCACGCGCTTTGCCTCGGGCTTTATGAAATCGATGGACAACCGCGCCTATGAGGGCGGCGACCAGACCAGCGCGATCATCGGCGATCGCGCCTTCGGCCATGTCGGCGCCGGCGGCTCGATCGGCTTCGCCGACCCCGAATGCGGCCTCGCCTTCAGCTATACGATGAACCAGATGGGCGCCGGCATCATGCTCAACGAACGCGGGCAGAGCCTGATCGACCGGACGTACGAGATTCTGGGCTATCGTTCGAATGCGTCGGGGGCTTGGGTGCGCTGAGCGCGCTTAGTGATCGTGCCCGTCGTGGGCGTCGAGATCGGTGATGCTGCCCTGCGCGAGATTGATCAGCCAGCGTATCGGCGCGCCGGGACGCGTCCCGCCGGTCTCGGGGTCATAGCGGCCTGTCGGTATCGTTAGCGTCAGGCCCTGTGCGGGGTCGTAAGCGGATTGCGTCGCCGCGACATCGACAAAGCCGAATCCCCAATTGAGCCAACAGGCTAGCCCGACCGGCCCGAGATCGCCATTGCCGTCGGGAAAGACGACCGCCACGCCGAACGATGCCGCCGCCGGTTCCTCGGTATCAAGGCGCATCACCGTTA
>JABDLY010000062.1 GCA_013001755.1 Sphingomonadaceae bacterium | reverse complement strand
CTCCCATCTCGCCGCATACCGTGACAGGTACATCTGCCGCATCCGCACGATGCACGATCCGGCGCAGGAAGCGCAATATGGCCGGGCTGAGCCAGTCGTAGCGATCGGCAATCCGCGGATCGGAGCGATCGGCGGCGAACAGGAACTGGGTCAGATCGTTGGTGCCGATCGACAGGAAATCGAGCTTGGGCAGCAACAGGTCCAGCGCTTCGGCAAGCGCCGGCACTTCGAGCATGCAGCCATAGCGGATGTCATAAGGGAGGTCGTGGTGACGATCCTCGAGCCAGACGCGCTGCGCTTCGAACAATGCGCGCGCCTCGTCAAACTCCCAGGGTTCGGAGACCATCGGAAACATGACGTTGAGCGTCTTGCCCGCCGCCGCTTCGATCAGCGCGCGCGCCTGCACCTTCATCAGGCCCTCGCGATCGAGCGAGAGCCGCAGCGCGCGCCAGCCCATCGCCGGATTTTCCTCGTCGCCGGCGACATCGCGCAGATAGGGCACGGTTTTGTCGCCGCCGATATCGAGCGTGCGGAAGACGACGGGCTTGTGGCCGGCCGCGTCGATCACTTCCTTATAGATGCGTTGCTGGCGTTCGCGGCGCGGCAGGGTCGCCGAGATCAGGAACTGGAATTCGGTACGGAACAGCCCGACGCCGTCGGCACCGACCATCTCAAGCGCCTCGAGATCCTCACGCAGACCGGCATTGACCATCACCCCGATCCGCGTGCCGCATTGGGTAACCGGTTCGGCATCGCGCAGTTCGGCGAGCTGCTGACGCTTTTCCTGGCTACGCGCGAGCTTGGCCTCGAACGCTTCGACCATTGTCGGCGAGGGGCGGACATCGAGCGCGCCTTCCTCGACATCGAGCAGCAATTCATCGCCCTCGTTGATCAGCCGCCGGACATTGGCGACGCGACCGAGCACCGGCACACCCATCGCACGCGCGACGATGGTGACATGCGCGGTCAGCGAGCCTTCTTCGAGAACGACGCCTTTGAGGCGGCGCTTGTCATATTCGAGCAGTTCGGCCGGGCCGAGGCTGCGTGCGATCAGGATCGAATCGTTGCGCAGCCCGAGCTGCGCCGCGGTGCCAAGCTGGCCCGAAACGATGCGGATCAGACGGTTGGCGAGATCCTCAAGATCATGCATCCGTTCGGCAAGCAGCGGATCGTCGATTTCGTGCATCCGCGCGCGGGTGCGTTGCTGGACGCGCTCGATCGCCGCTTCGGCCGTCAGCCCGCTGTCGATCGCCGCATTGATCCGGCGGCTCCAGCCCTCGTCATAAGCGAACATCTTATAGGTTTCGAGGACGTCATGATGCTCGCCGGCAGCGCCGAAATCGGCCTGGTTGGTCATGTCGTCAATCTGTTCGCGCATCTTGCGGAAGGCGGCATAGACGCGCTGGCGCTCGGCCTCGGTATCGTCTGCGACGGTGTGCTCGATATTCACGCGCGGTTGATGGAAGACGGCGACGCCTTCGCCCATGCCCATCACGAGCTGTTGCCCCTCGAGCCGGATCGCACCGGTTTCGCGCCGCGCCGACGGGTCTGCGGAGCTTTCGTCGATCAACTCGGCGCTGGCGATCAGTTCGGCGAGCACCATGGTGACGGTCTGCAGCGCCTCGATCTCGACATCCCCATAGGGCCGGGGGTCGGCGTGCTGGACGGCGAGCACACCGACGGTGCGTTCGTGATGGACGATCGGGATGCCGGCAAAGCTGTGATAGGTTTCCTCGCCGGTTTCGGGTTTGTAGGCGAAATCGGGATGGCTCGTCGCTTCGTCGAGATTGAGGATACGCCCGCTCTCGGCGATCACGCCGACGAGCCCTTCGCCAAGCGCCAGCTTGGTAACATGAACCGCGTCCTGCTTGAGCCCGCGCGTCGCGAACAGCTCGAGCGCACCCTCGCGCAGCAGATAGATCGAGCAGACCTCGCTATCGAGCGCCTCGCCGATAATCTCGACAACGCGGTTGAGCTTGGCCTGGGCATGGTTGCGCGAGGCCATGACATCGTGGAGCCCGGTCAATATCTCGCGGGCGGAAGCAGTGGCGTCGGCGAAACTCATGGCGCTACGCTAGCAGGGCGATACCAGCCGCGCCAATGCGGAAACATCCAGCACGGAAAAGACTTGCTTCATCCGGCTGGGGCGCACCTCGTCTGCCGCGACAAACCGCGCGTCTTCTACTGCGCTTCGCCGGGGAGGAATTGTCTGCTACCGCTCGGCCAAATCACACAGGACCGCGCCATGCTGAAAACCGCCGCCTTTTTTCTTGCCGCAACCCTCGCCGCGACGCCGCTAATCGCACAGCCGAGCGCCTTCCACTCTGGCCCGGCAATCACCGAGTTCGGCGCGGTAGCGCCCGTCGAAATGACGATGGCTATCCCGCCGAACGCAAGCTTCGCCGTCGCCTTCGACACATCGACGCGCGCCGATGCGGGCGAGATCAATCGAACGTTCGATAGCGCCGCGCGCTTTATCAACATGCATGTTGCGGCGGGCGTCCCGGCGGAGAATATCCGCGTGGCTGTCGTCGTCCATGGCGGCGCATCGCTCGATCTAACCAACAGCGATTTTTACGCCGCGCGGCAGGACGGCGCCGAAAACGCCAATGTCGCGGCGATCGAAACGCTGCTCGCCAACGATGTCCGGATCATCCTCTGCGGCCAGTCCGCCGCCTATCACGAGATCGGCGTCGGCGATCTCGTACCCGGCGTCGAAATGGCACTATCTGCGATGACTGCGCACGCGCTGCTGCAGCAACAGGGATCTACGCTGAACCCCTTCTAGGGCTGCCTCAGCAATCCCGCCCATCGGTGCGGTACGCCCGTACGGTCATCGGCGCTTCGCCGCCTTCTTCGGCGTCGGTCGGGAGCTCGAGATAGATGCTGCCAAACAGCGTCTTGTCGATAAAGCCCAGGCCTTCGGGGGTGCCGCGATCGGCGCGAACCGAATAGCCTTCGTTGCCGGCAACCGCGATCAGGGCGGGCGTCGCTGTGTAGAGATCGCCTTGCGACGTCTCGGACGCCCGGATGCGCGAAATTCGCTGGCCATCGGCGTGGATGCCATAGCCGCCATCGATCCGGAACGCCGGCGCGTCGTCGATTTCATAACAACCGCCGAGATTGCCGATTTCGATCGAGCCGCATGCAGCCGGAATCGTCGCCATCAGGCAGAGCAGCAAAGCGTTTCCTTGCGTCATTTCTTTCTCCGGTAATGCCGTCCCTTTTTGCCTTCGACCGGGCTTAGCGCAGTATCCCAAAAATTCCACGATCAGCGGGTGTTTTCCAAAATCAAATCGGCAATCCGAATGCGCTTCAACTGCAACAGGTCGATCCGCGCGATCAGGATCGTGCGAAGATAATTGAGATCGCCGCAGCGATCATCGTTCTCGGCTTCATACTCCTGGCCATGCTGCTCGGCGCATTGGAAATATCGGAGCACGAGATGGTTCGCGACATCGAGATTGCCATCATAGCCGTGCGGAACCAGCAGATTTTCAGGCGTCTCGCCTATATCGCCGCTCCGGATGAGCCGCCGCGCCAATGTCAATTCGCGTACCCGGTCATCCGCGCAGCGACCGGCCTCATAGCCGACGCGCTGATCGATCAGGATATTGCAATCGTTGAGGTCGTAAAGCGCGTTGTCGCCGTCCATGATCGCATTCGCGACATCTTCGCCGAAAAGCTGCGCCGCGCGGTTGCGGAAATAAAGCCGGCGTGCCCGCCAATCGCGAAGCGCGGGCCGGAAATTATCCTCATGCAGCGCCATGGCTTGCATCAGTCCTTCGTCATCGAGACGGCGGATTGCATTCGCAATATCGAGAAGCCCGACTTCGAGCGCACCGGTCAGGCCGTATAACTCTCGTTCCAGTTCAGGCCCGTCACTGCTGACAAGGCGCCGTTCGTGGCGTCCGGAATCAACCCACGCCGCAGCCAGCGCCACGGCGCCAACCGCAATGACGATGAGCAGGGTGCAGAGTGCGAATTTCCTGATGAGTTCGGGCATTGCCACCTTCCTTAGCCGATAGGCACCGCATTCCTAACCCCGGTTCTTCTCCAGCGCCTTGACCGCTTCGTTCATCAGCGCGGCGATGATATCGGCGACGGGTTCCTCGGACTTGACCATGCCGACGCTCTGCCCGGCCATCAGCGAACCATTCTCGACGTCGCCGTCGATCACCGCGCGGCGCAGCGCGCCGGCCCAGAAATGTTCTATCTGGAGCTGCGCCTCGCCCATTTCGATCTCGCCCGCGTCCAAGAGTTTCGCGACCTCGATCTGCTTGGCGGCGAACTCCTGCGTGCCCTTGTTCTTGAGCGCGCGGACGGGGATGACGGGGAGGCGGTCGTCGATCTGGGTGCTGACGATCGCGTCGCGGGCGGGTGCCCGCATGAACGCCTTTTTGAAATTTTCATGCGCGATGCATTCGGTTGCGCAGACGAAGCGCGTGCCGAGCTGGACGCCGACCGCGCCGACTTCGAGCCAGGCGGCGATCGCATGGCCGCGGCCGATGCCGCCGGCGATGAAGATCGGCAGCTCGTCGCGCAATTCGGGCAGGATTTCCTGCGCGAGCACAGACGTCGAGACCGGCCCGATATGGCCGCCGGCTTCCATCCCCTCGATGACGAGCGCGTCGACTTCGCTGCGGTGAAGTTTCTTGGCGAGCGCGAGGGCGGGGGCGAAGCAAATCAGTTTGGCACCGAATTCCTTGATCTTGGGGATGGCCCAGCCTGGCGGCAGTCCGCCCGCGAGCACCATATGGCTGATTTCATGATTCGCGCAGACTTCGATCAGTTCATCGAGCTGCGGGTGCATGGTGATCAAGTTGACGCCGAACGGCTTGTCGGTGCGCTTCTTGGTTTCGGCGATTTCCTCGTCGAGCATATGCGGCTCCATCGCCCCGCAGGCGATAACGCCGAACCCGCCGGCATTCGAGATCGCCGAGACGAGATTGCGCTCCGAAATCCAGCTCATCGCCCCGCCGAGGATCGCATATTCGGTGCCGAGAAACTCGCAGCCCCGCCGCATCATGCGCTTGATATCGTTTTCGGTGGTCATGGATTCCCTTCCACACTTTCGTCACCCTGAACTTGATTCAGGGTCCATGAGCATATCGGTGTCCGGTTTGGCGGCAACGGAGAGGCCAATGGATGCTGAATCGAGTTCAGCATGACGGTAGTAGTCCTATCCCTCACGCCGCATCCTCCGCGTCCAACCCATAGGCCGTGTGCAGCACGCGCACCGCCAGCTCGGTATAGTCTTCCTCGATCAGCACGCTGACCTTGATCTCGCTGGTCGTGATTGCGAGGATATTGATCCCCCTGTCGGCCAGCGTCTGGAACATTGTCGAGGCGACGCCCGCATGGCTGCGCATCCCGACGCCGACGACCGAGATCTTGGTGATATTGGTGTCGCTGGCGATCTCGCGATAGCCGATCGCTTCCTTGGCGCCTTCGAGCACGTCGAGCGCGCGCGCCAAATCGTCTTTGGGAACGGTGAAGGTGACATCGGTATTGCCGGTGTCGCGCGCGAAATTCTGCACGATCATATCGACATTGATGTCCGCGTCGGCGAGCGGGGTGAAGATATTGGCGACCGAGCCGGGCTTGTCGGCGACCGCGGTCAGCGTCACCTTTGCCTCATTCTTGTCGTGCGCGATGCCGGTAATCAGCTGTTCTTCCATTTCGCCTTCCTCAAATGCACTTTCATCGACAATCAACGTACCCGCGCCTTCCTCGAACGAGGACAGCACCTTGAGCGGAACGCCATGTTTCATTGCCAGCCCGACCGAGCGGGTCTGCAATACTTTCGCGCCGACGCTCGCCAGTTCGAGCATCTCCTCGTAGGTCACCTTGGCGAGCTTGCGCGCGCGCGGGACGATGCGCGGGTCAGTCGTGTAGACGCCGTCGACATCGGTGTAGATGTCGCAGCGATCGGCCTTCATCGCGGCGGCCACCGCGACCGCCGATGTGTCAGAACCGCCCCGGCCCAATGTCGCCACTCGCCCGTCGCCGCTGACGCCCTGAAATCCGGGGATCACCGCGACCTGGCCGCCGGCAATCGCTTCGCCCAATATGTCCTTGTCGATGCCCGAAATCCGGGCGGAGCTATGCGCGTCGGAGGTCTGGATCGGCAATTGCCAGCCCATCCAGCTGCGTGCCGGGACATCCATCGATTGCAGCATGATCGCGAGCAGGCCCGAGCTGACCTGTTCGCCGCTCGAGACGACCACGTCATATTCGCGCGGATCGTAGAGCGAACTCGCTTCGCGGCAGAATTGGACGAGCCGGTCGGTCTCACCGGCCATCGCCGAAACGATGACGGCGACTTCGTTGCCCGCCTCATGCTCGCGCTTTATGCGTTCGGCGACGGCCCGGATCCGCTCGATCCCGGCCATCGACGTGCCGCCGAATTTCATCACGATGCGGGCCATGGTCTGCGCGCTTTTCCCCTGTTCGCGAGAGAGCCGGGTTGTTAGGCAGGGGGCGATATGAACGCAAGCGCAGCATCATCAAGCATCGACCCGGCCGAAGCCGAGCATTTCGGCAAGCTTGCCGCCGACTGGTGGGACCCGAAGGGCTCGTCGGCGATGCTCCACCGGATGAACCCGGCGCGGCTCGGCTATATTCGCGATGCGGTCAACGCGCATTGGAGTTTCGATGAGACCGATCGGCGGCCGCTGACAGGCAAAACGGCGCTCGATATCGGCTGCGGCGCGGGGCTTCTTGCCGAACCGCTGGCGCGGCTGGGCGCGAGCGTGACCGGGATAGATGCAGCCGGGGAAAATGTCGCGGCGGCGAGGGCGCATGCCGCGCAATCGGGGTTGGAGATCGATTATCGCGAGGGCGGGATCGAGGCGGCGGATCGTTCGTACGATCTTGTAACCTGTCTCGAGGTGATCGAGCATGTCGCCGAGCCGGAGGTTTTTGCGCAGGGCCTCGCCGGCGTGCTGGCGGATGGCGGCCTGCTGATCCTGTCGACGCCCAACCGCACGGCGCTGTCGCGGCTGGCGATGATCACCATCGGCGAAGGCGCGGGCTTCATCCCGAAAGGCACGCACGAGTGGCAGAAATTCCTGACGCCTGACGAGCTGGTGGCGTTGCTCGAAGGCGCAGGGCTGAAGGTGACCGAAATTTCAGGGCTGAGTTTCTCTCCCGCGCGCGGATTCGAGATCGGCACCGACACCAAACTCGATTATTTCGTAACGGCGCAGCGGGCGAGCGAGGCAGGTTAATCCAGGCACGTCATCCCAGCAAACGCTGGGATCTCCATCGGTCAGGCGCCGAGCTGGCTGCAAGAGATTCCAGCTTTCGCTGGAATGACGGTGGTAGACGTCAGGCGTTCCGCGCCGCCTACTCGTTCAGCTCTTCATCGCCGCGATATTTGAGTTCGAGGAACTTGCCCTGCGTCGCCAGTGCGTCGAGCTCGCCCGATGCCAGTTGCTGCGTCATCCGGCTGATCTCGCCTTCGACGACGTCGAGGCCATCCAATAGCTGTTTCTGCGGGCTGCGGCCGCGGCCGTCATCCTTACGCAGATGGTTGGGCACGCGCTTATAACCTTCGACAAGCTCGGGCAGTTCGACGCCGACAAGCCGCCGCACCTCGATCGCCGCCGGTTCGCGCGGATCGAGGTTTTGCAACTGGGGCCGGAGTTCATCGAGCCGGTTCGCGATTGCGTTGAGTTTCTGGTTCGCCGGCGCGGGGAGCGAGCGCTGCTGTTGCGCGAGCCAGTTCTCGGTCTTGTCGGGCAGCGTGGGAAGCTCGCTTTCCATCAGCTTTTCCGCGCTTGTCTCGCCTTCGCTGCCCGACACGAGAATGATGAAGCCGATCACCGCGGCGATGATCAGGCTCAACAGCAGCCAGCCGATGTTGAACGTGCTCAAAATCGCGCCGAGCACGGCCCAGCCGCCGATCAGGGCCACGGCCCATATTGCTGCAGTACGCAGCCGCCGCACCATGCGCTGCTGCCGCCGCTGCCGTTGGCGCCGGGCAAGATCGCGCGCTGCCGGGGATACGCGCTGCAGCAGCGCATCGGCCTGTTGCATGATGCGGTCGGACGATTCCATCGGCCGCTAGCCTTCGATCGCTTCGAGCAGCGGCTGCGCCTGGCTCTGCTCGGCGCCTTCGGCCCGGGCGATATAGCCTTTCGACCGCTCGACCTCCGATTCGAGCGTCGTCACCGTCTGCTTCATTGAACCCAGGGCTTCGAGCTTGAAGCGGTCGATCTCGTCCATCGTATCGTAGATATTCTGGAAGGCGCGCTGAAGCGTTTCCAGGGGAATCGTCGATTCGGCGGCCTGTTTGTGGATCTGGCCGGTCTGCGTCTTGAGCATCTCGCCGGTCGAATCGATCATGTTCGCGGTCGTCTCGTTGAGCGCGGTGATCTGGCCGAGGACGAGCCTCTGGTTGGTCATAGCCTGCGCGACGGTGACCGCCGTGCGTAGCGCGCCGACCGTAGTCGTCGAAGCGCGGTCGACGCCCTTGATCAGCTCGACATTGTTTTTCTTGACGAGATCGAGCGCGAGATATCCCTGCACCGAGACCGCCATCTGGGTCAGCAGGTCCTGCGTCCGCTGGCGGATGTAGAAGAGCGCGGTTTCCTTGATCGCCTTCGATTTTTCGGGATCGCTTGTCTCCAGCTCGAGCGCCTTGTCTTCGAGCTTGGCGTCGAGCGCCTTGGCGACATGGATCATCTGTTCGAGCTTGCCCATCGCATCCCAGAGATTCTGCCGTTCGACGGCGATCGCCGCATTGTCCTTGATCAGCTCATCCTTGCCCGAGGCGAGGCGTTTGAGGATTTCCGCGATATGGCTCTGCGCGCTTTTGTAGCTGTCGAAATAATTTCTGAGCTTGTTGCCCCAGGGGATGATGCCGAACAGCCGGCGGGGGCCGGTCAGATTGCCGCGCGTGCCGGGATCGAGATCCTCGACCGTGCGGCGCAATTCGGCGAGATCGCTGCCGATTTCCGAATTTTCGTCCATCGACCGCACCGGGCGATCGAGGAAGCGGTTCGACTGGCCGGCAGCGGCGACGATTTCCTTGCGGCCCATGCTCGTGATCTGGTCGACCTTGGCGCCGAATGCGGGGCTGTTGGCGTCTTCGGCGATGAGTTCGGCGATAAAGTTTTCGACCTTGGCGTCGAGCTTTGCCTGTTTTTCGGGGTCGACGGGCACGAGACCCATGGCCTTTTCGGCCGTCACGACTGGCACCGGATCGGGCGCGTCGAGCGACAGGCTCGTCTCCATCTTGGTTGCAGTCGCCGTCGGGTTTTCCGGTGTCGTCGCCATGGCCAGTCCTCTTTCTGTGTTTCGTCCCTAGATGCAGCCGAAATGCGTTACTTTCAAGTGCTGTATTACATATATAATACAGTTAGCGAAAGGTCAAAGAATAGTGCTCATTCCAGCGAAAGCTGGAATCCCCTCCAACAGGGTCCGGGGCGGGCGGCGAGAGATTCCAGCTTTCGCTGGAATGACGGCATGGCTAGAGCGCTTCCATGGACCTTGATCAGATCGTCGCCGAAACCGCCGCAGATATCGAACCGCATCGCGGCAAGGGCAAGGTCGCCGACTATATCCCGGCGCTCGCCAAGGTCGATCCGAAGAAATTCGGCATCGCCATCGCAACCCCCGACGGCGCTTGTCCGAAAGCCGGCGACGCCGACGAATCTTTCTCGATCCAGAGCATCTCGAAGGTCTTCACCTTCTCGCTGGCGCTGCAAAAGGCCGGCGACGATCTCTGGAAGCGCGTCTGGCGCGAACCTTCGGGCACGCCGTTCAATTCGATCGTCCAGCTCGAGCGGGAGAAGGGCATTCCACGCAATCCGCTCGTCAACCCCGGCGCGATCGTCGTCACCGATCATCTGATCGACAATGGCGATGCCGATGCGGCGATCGACAATCTGCTCCGCGTGCTGCGCGATCATGCCGAGGATGACAGCATCGATATCGATTACGAGGTTGCGATGTCGGAAAGCGAAACCGGCGCGCGCAACCGCAGCCTCGCGCATTTCATGGCGAGCTTCGGCAATCTCGAAAACGAGGTCGAGGTCGTGCTCTCGGCCTATTTCCGGCAATGCGCACTGGCGTTATCCTGCGCCCAACTGGCACGCGCCGGGCTGTTCCTCGCCTTTGACGGCAAGGACCCGGTGACCGGCGAACGGATAGTTTCCGCCCAGAGATGCCGCCGTATCCTCGCGGTGATGATGACCTGCGGCCATTACGACAATTCGGGCGATTTCGCCTATCGCATCGGGCTTCCCGGAAAGAGCGGCGTCGGCGGCGGCGTTCTGACGATCGCTCCGAACGAGGGAGCGATAGCCGTCTGGTCGCCGGGGTTGAACGACGCCGGAACGTCCACCGTCGGCGCGCTGGCGCTCGAAGAGCTCGTCGAACGCACCGGCTGGTCGATCTTCGGTTAACCCGCTAGACCGAGACGATGAACGAGGGACAAATCCCGCCACCCAACCCGGCCGATGAAGAAGACGGCCTGATCTTCGCCTGTACGCTCGATGGCAAAGGCAGCGCCGAAACAGTCGATTGGGATTATGTCGAGAAGTGGACGCCCGAAGGGCCGCCGCTCTGGCTCCATGTCAACGGAGCCTCGCCGCGCGTTCGCGAATGGATTTCGGCGGGTGGCGGGCTGACCGAGCCGACTGCCGGCGTCATGCTCTCGCCGGAATCGCGGCCGCGCGTGTTTCGCGGCGCCAAGGGCTATGTTGCGGTTCTGCGCGGGATCAATCTCAACCCCGGAAGCGATACCGAGGATATGGTTTCGCTGCGCATGTGGAGCGACGGCCACCGGCTGATCACGGTGCGCGAGGAGAAGCTCAAATCGGTGCGCGAGGTGTTCGAGTTCCTGACCGTCGAGCGCGATGGGCCGGGGACGATTCCCGAGCTCTGCCTGCGTCTCGCCGAACAGCTGACCGCGAAAATCGGCGCGGTCGTGCTCGATTATGACGACCAGCTCGACGCGATCGAAAGCGAAATGGACGATGGCGATTCGGTCGAATTGCGCCGCCGGCTCGGCGATTTGCGGCAGGAAATCGTCGGCGTGCGCCGCCATCTCGCGCCGCAGCGCGAGGCGCTCAACCAGCTGATGGCCGATCCGCCCGACTGGCTGGGTCAGCAGCAGGTTCTCATGCTGCGCGAGCTGACCGACCGCTCGCAGCGCCATATCGAGGAGATCGACGCCGCGCGCGAACGCGCCGTCGTGCTCAAGGACGATATCGCCAACCGGCTGTCGGAAACGATGAACAGGAATATGTATGTGCTGTCGATCATCGCCGGCATCTTCCTGCCGCTGAGTTTCATGACCGGACTGCTCGGGATCAATGTCGGCGGGATGCCGGGGGTCGATAGCGCCGACGCTTTCTGGATTACCTGCGGGATTATGGTCGCGTTGCTGGGCGTCGAACTTTATTTGTTCCGCAGGCTCGGATGGCTCTAGGGCCGGTCCCCTTCAACATGCAATAATTGCAACCTTTGTGTCCGCCTAAGCAGCTGCAGCGGATCGAAATTTCCTGACGACGCACTAGTGATAGCGTCATGGCCGATGCCGAACTCGCCCTGCTGCTCGCGCGAATCCAGTTCGCGTTCACGATCAGCTTCCATTTCATCTTCCCGGCGTTTTCGATCGGGCTGGCAAGCTATCTCGCCGTGCTCGAAGGGCTGTGGCTGAAGACCGGCAACGACATCTATTTCCGGCTCTTCCGCTACTGGCTCAAGATATTTGCGATCGCCTTCGCGATGGGCGTCGTGTCGGGCATCGTCATGTCGTATCAGTTCGGCACCAACTGGTCGGTATTCTCCGACCGCGCGGGGCCGATCGTCGGACCATTGATGGCTTACGAGGTGCTGACCGCCTTTTTCCTCGAAGCCGGTTTCCTCGGCGTGATGCTGTTCGGCATCGACAAGGTCGGCAGGAAACTGCATTTCGTGGCGACGCTGATGGTGGCGATCGGCACCTTTATCTCGGCCTTCTGGATTCTTTCGGTCAACAGCTGGATGCAGACGCCGCAGGGTTTCACGACCAATGACGTCGGGCAATATGTCATTGCGCGCAGCTGGCTTGATGTCATCTTCACGCCGAGCTTTCCCTATCGTCTCGTCCATACGGTAATCGCTGCCTATCTGACGACGGCGCTCGTCGTCGGCGGTGTTGGCGCCTGGCATCTGCTCAGGGGCCGCAACCTGCCGGGCGTGAAGAAGATGTTCTCGATGGCGATGTGGATGGCGGCGCTCGTCGCACCGATCCAGATATTCGTCGGCGACCAGCACGGTCTCAACAGTTACGAGCATCAACCGGTGAAGGTCATGGCGATGGAGGGCCATTATGAAAGCCATGCCGACGGCGCGCCGCTGATCCTGTTCGGCATACCCAATGAGGCCGAACAGCGGATGGATTATGCGATTGAGGTTCCCAGGCTCGGCTCGCTGCTCCTCGAACATGATCCAAACGCGCCGATGGCGGGCCTCGATACTGTCGCAGATGAGGATCAACCGCCGGTCGCCATCGTCTTCTGGACGTTTCGTGTGATGGTCGGGCTAGGCATGCTGATGCTTGCGCTCGGCCTCTGGAGCCTGTTGGCGCGCTGGCGCGGAAAGCTTTACGACTGGCGCTGGCTGCACCGTTTCGCGCTGGCGATGGGGCCTGCGGGCTTTGTCGCGGTGATCGCCGGCTGGATCACGACCGAAGTCGGCCGGCAGCCCTGGGTGATTTATAACGTCATGCGCACCGCCGATGCCGTGGCGCCGATCGACGTGCCCGCCATCTCGGCCTCGCTGACCGCTTTCGTCATCGTCTATTTCATCGTCTTTGGTGCGGGCACGCTCTATCTGCTC
>JABDLY010000057.1 GCA_013001755.1 Sphingomonadaceae bacterium | reverse complement strand
CTTCATAGGCGGCGGCGAAACGCTGTCCGGCACGCAGCGCCGCAGCGGCGAAGGCGGCGAATTCCGCCTTGACGCGCACGCCGATCAGGTGGCCCACAGCCTCATCGAGTCCCTCAGCAAGCTCGGCATAGTGCGGTTCGGCGTCGAGCAATTTGGGTGAGAATTTGCGCAGATCGCCGGCCTTGGTCGCGCAGACTTCGCGGAGTTCTTGCAGTGTTTCGATCCTCGCATTGGCGCTGCTCGCGCCCAACCACGCGGCGATGCAATCGGCATTGGCCAGCCCGGTCTTCGTGCCCCAAGCCGCATTGGCCGCTGCAACACGCTTTAGCGCCTCAATCTCGAACAGATCGTCGGACACCCACTTAGCCATTTGCGTGTCGATATCGCCAAGCGGAACGCCAAAGGCTTCGCGCAACCGGTCTTCGATCAGCTCGGGCGGGCCAAGACCTGCCATTGCTTCGCCTGCCCTGCCGCATCGTTGCAGAAAGCCCTGCGCATCATATTCGCCAAGCCGGCGGCTGAGTATCTGGATATCGCCGATCAATGCCGCATCGCAGGCACCATCGGCCTCGACGAGCATATCGGAGAGCGCCTTCTGCGCGAGTTGCGCTTCTTCGCGCTCGTCAAGCGCGCGAAAACCCGGGGTCATTCCGGCTTCGATCGGGAAAGCCGCGAGCACGCTTTGTGCAAAGGCGTGGATTGTCTGGATCCGCAACCCGCCACCCCGGGCATCGAGCACCGAGGCGAAGAGCTTACGCGCTTCGGCGAGCGCATCAGCACCAAAGGGTTCGCCCAATGCTCTCAACTCGGTTGCCAGCTTGGGGTCTTTGAGCCGCACCCAATGGGCAAGCCGCTCATGGATCCGCTGCGCCATCTCGGCCGCACCCGCCTTGGTGAACGTCAGACACAATATCGACTCGGGCTTAATGCCGTGGAGCAGCAAGCGCATGACCCGCGCCGTCAGCACCTGTGTTTTCCCAGTCCCGGCAGAGGCCGACACCCATGCCAGTTCGGCGGGTGCCGAGGCATCCTGTTGCTCGACAGTCAGCGTGTGGAGCGGCGTGAGACGCTTGGCCATCAGTCCCGACCCCACCATTCGTCGCGGCGCATCAGCTGGTCGTAATCGCCATAGTCGATGAATTCGGGGTGGAGTTTTGCGGTGAAGGGCTCGCCGCCGGTCAGCCAGCGCGCGGCGACTTCGCCGAACATTCTCTCTGATTCTCCGACGAAATTTTCCGCGGTGATAGCCGCATCCTTGGCGCGTTTGAACGGCTGGCTTGCATAGCCGAATTCATCACCTTTCTTGCCGAGCGACCAATATTCAAACGATGAGACGCTTCCGGCAATGTCGCCAAATGCGCCTTTTTCGGCAAGCAGGCCCAGCAGGCCGAGTTGCATCGCAAAGCCCGCATCGACCCGTCCGACGCTCGGCGGATGGCCGGTTTTATAGTCGACGATGGCGAGCGCACCGTCTGTCGTTGCGTCGATCCGGTCCGCCGTACCGTTCAGCGTGATACCGGCGATCATCGCTTCGCCGCGTAGTTCGGCGAGCAATTGCCTGCGCCCGCTCGCCCGGAGTTTCCGCGAATATTCGGCGATCCATTCAATCGCGGGCAGCAGGCGCGGCTGCCACAGCGCACGCATCAGCGGATGGGCATCGCTGCTCGCCAGCAAGGCTTCGGCGCGCGCCACCAATGTCTCAGGATCGCCGCCATCCTGTTCGAACCACTCTTCGAGCACCGTATGCACCGCCGTACCTCGCCATGCGGGACTCGGTTCGGCATCGACCGGATCGAGCCGCGACAGGCCCAAAATCGATTGCGCATAATAGGAATAGGGATCGGCCTTGAGCGCATCGACGCGCGTGACCGAAATCCTATTCGGTCGATCTTCGATCGGCGGCGCGGGCTCGGGGCGTTTGGCGAATTGCGGCTTGCCGTCGGGTTTGTCGATGGTCGTTGCCCAGTTTTTGAGCTGCGGCCAGCGCGTCAGCCCACCGGTCATCGCTTCCAGGCGAAGCCAGAAACGGCTCGCGACAGCAGGCGCGCTAGTATCGCGGCGCGCGCGTGTCACCAGCACCTGCCGACCGCCCAATCCGCTGGCGAAATCGTGCGCGGATAGGCCGATTCGCCGCTCGAGACCCGGCAGTCCGAGCGTGGCCCGAATGCGTGGCGCGAGCCATGGATCGGGATTGGGCAGGCCGGGCCAGGTGCCCTCATTGAGCCCGCCGAGCACGATCAGATCGGTCTGTTGCAATCGCGCTTCAAGCAGGCCGAGGATAGATATCCTCGGATGGCCGCCTTGCGGCGGGCGGATCGCTATCGCCGCCATGAGATGGGTAAGCAATTTGGGCATATCGCCGATGCGCATATCGGCGGGGCCTTGTGCGGCGCGCACCTCCAAATCCGCGACGAATTCGGCGGCCGGGCGGCCATTGGGACCCGACCAGACGGCATCGCCCGATAAAGCTGTCGCCGCCCCGCGGATTGCCGCGACAAGATCGGAGAACGCCGCACCGGCGCGTGTTGCCGTTTTGAGCGGCGCGAGCAGTTTTGCCGTCCCTTTCCACCAGGTCATGACCTTGGCGACTTCGTCCGCCGCATGGGCCCGTCCTTGCGCGCGCGTCTGCCGGAGCTGTTCGGCAAGATGCGGCGCGATCGCGTCTAGGCCGGGGCGCGGCCTCGGCCCGCGCATCGCCAGATCGAAGGCACGGACATCACGCAACCAATCACTACGCTGCTCGCCAAAACGCACCAGTGGGTGTTTGAGCAGCGCAACCAGTTCAACGGGCGCGAAACGTTCGGCAGCAGCCTCGGCAAGCGCGATCAGCAACGTTCCCGATGGCAGTTCGCTGAGCGGACGGCCGGCGGAATCGTCGGCGGCGATGCCCCAGCGCTTGAGATGTGCCGCGACGCGGCGCGCGAGCTGACGATCGGGCGTGATGAGCGCGGCGGTCTTGCGCGGTTCCTCTATCGCCTCGCGCAGCGCGAGAGCGATAACCTGCGCCTCTTCGGCCGGCGTTGCGAGTTCGAGACCGCGCACGCCACTGAGCCGCCGTTCGCGTGGCGGCAGTTCATTCCACTTTCCGGTGAAATTTGCCGGGGCCATCGCGTTTGAAATCGCGCGCGTGCGGACGGCGGGAGAATCGCGCCCCCCGCCCCAGCGCCAGCGCTCGACCTCGCCGCGCGCCACACCCATCCGTTCGAGCAACAATTTGAGCGCGAATTGCGGATGCGTTTCAATCGAGCGCTTGCGGAAGCCGGTTTCGGGATCGGGATGGTGCGGGCCGAGCGCCTGCCATTCCTCTTCGGGCATATCGATATCGAGCGCGGGAAGAACGACCGCGCCGCGCTCCATCCGCGCTACGGTGCGCAACACCGCAGCAACGGCAGGGGCGGTGGTCGATATGCCGGCGGCGGTGACGAAGCCTTTGGGCGGGTTTTCCGTCCAGCGCTGCGCAACGCGGCCCAACAGCCGATTGCGGCGTTCGGCCATGTCGATCCGGCTGACTTTCGCGAGTTCTTCGGGCCAGCGTTTGAGAACGATATCGAGTTGGTCGAGCGAGAGCTGCCAATGCTCCGAGAGATCGAGGAAATCGTCGTGCAGCCGTTGCGGATCGATTTGCTCGATCAGCAATTGGTCGAGCGCCGCGCCGAGATCGCGCGCGAGGCGGACCGCCTCGGCGGCATCGATGGGATCGCCCTGCTGCGAGCGGAGTTGCTGGACAAGCGTGGCGAGCCGCATCGTCCGTTCGAGCGGCTCGATGGCAGGCGGTACAGGTGCGTTCTCGCCGATCGGGTCGAGCGCGCTGCCAAGCGTTTCGTCGATCTCGGGATCGCCGATCGCGACGAGACGCGGCAGCAGCAGGCCGGGCTCGGCGCGGCGGACAAAGGCGTCCTGGATTGCGCGCGCGGCGCGATTGGTCGGGACGAGAACGATTCCCCGGGCGAGGCCGAGCGGACCTTTATGCTGGGCGAGCAGCCCCGCCGCGAGCGCATCTGCGAAAGCCCGGTGGGGCGGGATGGTGTAGACA
>JABDLY010000038.1 GCA_013001755.1 Sphingomonadaceae bacterium | reverse complement strand
CCGGATCGTATAGGCGGTCAGCATCACCAGCGGCTCGCCGCTCTTGCCGTCGGTCTTCCGGTTGCGGATCGCTGGCACCGTCAGCCGCTTCATCGGCTTGGGAGTGGGATGCGCGCGGTCGGTCTTGGTGTCGAGCGTGAAGGTCGTGGACATGCGGTGGCGCTTAGCGCTTCGGCGCGCCGTTCGAAAGGAAAACAGCGGCTTTACAGGACCATTGTTGGCCACACTTGACTTAATGTTAAATATATCTAACATTATGTGCGAATCACTTAACGGAGAACGATGATGTCATTTCACGAAAAAAGCCGCTGGATTGCCCTCGTTGCAAACCTGCTGGTCTGGGGTTGGTATTTCCTTGCCGTCCTCGGCGCTGTCCGGTCGGGTGTTCCCGATACGCCCTATCTGCTTGCGATGCTGATCCCCGTCATTATCGGGCTGATCTTCATCCATATTGTCGGCCATACCGTCGCCGCGATCATGAAGCCGGATGAAGCGAACAGCGCGATGGACGAACGCGAAGCCGCCATCCGAAACCGAGCCAGCGCGCGGGCCTATGAATTACTCAGCTTCGGCCTGGTCATCGTGCTAGGCGCCAGTCTCTATTACTGGAACACCTTCATCGCCGTGAACGGGGTCCTCTTCGTCTTCGTGCTGGCGGAATCGGTGCGCTACATCATAGAGATTGCCGCCTATCGCCGCGGACTGGCCTAGGCCGATGGCAAAACTTCCCTTCACCAACGATATCCGCACGCTGCGTTTCCTTGCGGGAGAAATGACGCAGGCCGAGCTCGGCGAGAAGATAGGCGTTACGCGGCAGACGATCGCGGCGATCGAGCAGGGCAAATATTCGCCCTCGCTCGAAGCCGCCTTCCGCATCGCGCACATTTTCGGCAAACCGCTCGAAGAAGTTTTTTTGTGGGATACTGAAAGCGGAGACGCGGATTAGGCCCTTCTATTATCGCCCTGCTTGGACGATAGACGATGTCGTGGATGTGCCGTCGATCTTGTCCTGGATACTCGTCACCGCCTCCGGGATTGCCATTCTCGTTTCGGGGCTGAGCGCCATTCCGTCACGGCGATGGTGGATCAGGGTGTGGGATTTTCCGCGCTTCAGCATCGTCGTTATCTGTTTCGTACTGCTCGTGCTGAACGTCTGGTTCCTGCCGCCGGGCAATCTGGCGATAGTCCCGCTGCTGGCGGCGGCGATCGCCTTCCAGCTCTGGAACATCTTTCCCTATACGCCGCTGGCGCGCATCGAAGCGCAGAGGGCGTCGGTCACCGGCGACGAACTCGATCGGCACGGCTTTACGATATTGAGCGTCAACGTGCTCCAGCAGAACCGCGCCTATGACCGGGTGAGCGCGCTGATCGAAGAGCTTCAACCCGATATCGTGCTGCTCATGGAAACCGATCATCGCTGGGCGGTCAACATGAAGCCCGTAATCGAGCGTTTCACACACAGTATCGAACTGCCGATCCATAACGAATATGGAAAGATCTTCGCGAGCAACCTGCCGATCGAAACCGCGCATGTCCTCAACCTCGCCGATCCGGGAACGCCGTCTATCCACCTGATCATGCGAACGCGCGGCGGACAGCGTTTCCGGCTTGGCGCGATCCATCCGCGTCCGCCACTGCCCGGCGACGATACCGATGCGCGCGATGCCGAGCTCGTCGCGGCGGCCAAGCTTATCCGGGAAGCCAATCTGCCGGCCATCGTCGTCGGCGATTTCAACGATGTCGGCTGGTCGCATACATCGCGCCTCGCGCGGCGTGTCGGCGGTTATGTCGATCCGCGCATCGGCCGCGGATTTTTCGGCACCTTCCCGTCCTATTGGCCCGCCTTTCGGTAGCCGCTCGATCATATCTTTTTCACGAAGGAATTCGCACTGGTCGAACTTCGCGTCGAGCGAAAGATCGGTTCGGATCATTTGCCAGTATTCAGCGAACTGGTCGTCAATGCCGAACTCGGCGAGACGCTCAACAATACGGACGACGCCGACAACGCCGATCTCGAAGCCGCGCAGGTCGCGATCGACAATTATCGCGAGGACGAACTCCACCAGCCCGGCGACACACCATGACAGCGAAATGCGAGGCCATATGAGACAAAACCAAAACCGATGGATGGCGATTGCCGGCTGGATCGCCGCGATTATCGGGCTGTGCGTCCTCATCGTAACGCTCGCCGGCGCCATCCCCTCCAACTATTGGTGGATTAGGGTCTGGGATTTTCCGCGGCTGATTATCCTGACCGTGGGCGGCGTCGCGCTGATCATGCTGGTGCTGCTCAAATTTCGCTGGCGCTGGAGCGCCGGGGCGGTGCTGCTTGCGGCGCTGCTCTATCAGGCTGGCCATATCTATCCCTATACGTGGCTGGCGAGCGCCGAAGCCGGCGTGGTCGAGGTATCGGACGAAGAGCGTAGCGCACATTGCTTCACGGCGCTGAGCCTCAATGTGCTGCAGGACAATCGCGATTATCGGCGCACCATCGACCTGATCGAAGCCGAGCGGCCCGATCTGCTTCTCCTGATGGAAATCGACCAGGCGTGGCTCGATGCGATGGAACCGGTGCTGGTCGATTACCGCCACCGCTTCGAAGCGCCATTGTCCAACAAATATGGCATGGTTTTCGCAACGCGGCTGCGCGCCACCGACGGCCGGATCCTCAATCTCGCCGAAGCCGAAACGCCCTCGGTGCACGCCACATTGCACACCCCCGCCGGGCAATCCTTCCGCCTTGCCGCGCTCCATCCGCGTCCGCCGCATCCGGGGCAGGACACACAGGAGCGCGATGCCGAGATCGCGATCGCCGCGATGATGACGCGCGACACCGAGATGCCGGCCCTGTCGATCGGCGATTTCAACGACGTCGGCTGGTCGGAAACCGCGCAGCTTTTCCGCCGCACGGGCCGCTATGTCGATCCGCGTATCGGCCGCGGTTTCTATGCGACCTTCCCGGCCTCATGGCCGGCATTCCGATGGCCGCTCGACCATGTGTTTTTCACGGAGGAGCTCGCCCTGCTCCACCTGTCGATCGGCGCGGGTGTCGGCTCGGATCATCTGCCGGTCCATGCGGAAATCTGCCTGGTCCCCGGCGAAGGGCGCGAGCTCAACAATCCCGAAGAAGCCGAAGCCGATGACGCCGAAGATATCGAAGAGGTGATGCA
>JABDLY010000037.1 GCA_013001755.1 Sphingomonadaceae bacterium | reverse complement strand
AGAATGTCCTGCATGCTTATCCCCTATTCCCCCCTCCCGCTTGCGGGAGGGGCCGGGGTGGGTCCGATCGCTGCCGTCGAAAGGCTCGAAGCCAAGGCTTCTCGCACCCACCCCTCAATCCCCTCCCTTGAAAGGAAGGAGAAGCAATGTGTCAATCCGTCGAACTGGATTCGAGGAACTTGATAATGCCCGAAAAATCCTTCCGCTCGCCGCCATTTTTGACATATTGCTCGTAAAGCGCGCGCGCTTTGGCGCCCATCGGGGTGCGCATGCCGGCTTCGTCGGCGGCTTCCATGGCGAGCTTGAGGTCCTTGAGCATCAGCGGCGCGGCGAATCCGCCTTCATAGCCGTTATCCGCCGGGCTTTCGGGTCCGACGCCGGGCACCGGGCAATAGCTCGTCATCGACCAGCTCTGGCCCGAGGCTTGCGAGGAAATATCGAAGAAGGTCTGCGGATCGAGGCCGAGCGACTGGGCCAGGTTGAAGGTCTCGCAGGTCGCGATCATCGTCGCACCGAGCAGCATGTTGTTGCAGATCTTCGCCGCCTGCCCGGCCCCCGCTTCGCCGGCATGGATTACGGCCTTGCCCATATCCTCGAGGATCGGTGCGGCGCGCTCGAACGCTTGCTCGGTGCCGCCGACCATGAAGGTCAGCGTGCCGCCCGCCGCCGCCGCTATCCCGCCCGAAACCGGCGCGTCGACGATCGCGAAGCCCTTGGCCGTCGCCTGCTGTGCCACATCGCGCGCCGTACCGACATCGATCGTCGAACAATCGAGCAGCAGCGTGCCGGGCTCGGCATGATCGAAGACATCGTCGGTATAGACGGCGCGAACATGCTTGCCGGCGGGCAGCATGGTGACCACGGCCTCGGCGCCCTTCACGGCGTCCGCGCCCGATTCCGCAATACGGCAGCCATTGGATTTGGCGGTTTCCAGCGCTTCCTCAGAAATATCGAAGGCGGCGACGTCATGCCCGGCCTTGGCCAGATTGGCCGCCATCCCGCCGCCCATATTGCCGAGGCCTATGAATGCTATGGTGGTCATTGGACTATCCCCATTTCTAATTCGTCATCCTGAACTTGATTCAGGATCTATGAGCGCAACCGTCTCACTTTACGCTGAAACGGAGCAGCAAATGGATGCTGAATCAAGTTCAGCATGACGGGGTTATCACTTCCCCTTCCACTTGGGCTCGCGCTTGTCGATGAAGGCGGCCATCCCCTCGGCCTTGTCCTCGGTCGCTGTCAGAATCTGGAAGAGGCGGCGTTCGTGGAGAATCCCCTGCTCAAGGTTCGTCTCGAACGCAGCGTTGACCATTTCCTTGTTCACCATCGCGGCCATCGGCGCCTGCGCCGCGATCTTCGAAGCCGTCTTGACCGCCTCGTCGACCAGATCGTCATGCGGCACGACGCGCGCGACGAGGCCCGAGCGTTCGGCCTCTTCGGCATCCATCATCCGCCCGGTCAGGCACATTTCCATCGCCTTGGCCTTGCCGATAGCGCGGGTCAGCCGCTGCGAACCGCCCATGCCGGGCGCAACGCCGAGATTGATCTCGGGCTGGCCGAATTTCGCCTTGTCCGACGCGATGATAAAGTCCGCCATCATCGCGAGTTCGCACCCGCCACCGAGCGCGAAACCGTTGACCGCCGCGATCCATGGTTTGCGCGTCGGTTTGACAATATCGCTCGTCCATCTGGCGAAAAAATCCTCAAGATAGAAATCGGCCGCTGTCTTGTCGTACATCTCCTTGATGTCGGCGCCGGCGGCAAAGGCCTTGTCGCCCGATCCCGTCAGGATCGCACAGCGCTGGCTGCCGTCCGATTCAAACGCGGCGAAGGCATCGATCAACTCGCCGAGTACCTCGCTGTTGAGCGCGTTCAACGAATCGGGCCGGTTGAGCGTGATCAGCGTGACGGCATCCCGCTGTTCGGTGAGGATGGTTTGGTAGGTCATTGCTTCTCCATTGCTCCGTCATGCTGAACTTGTTTCAACATCCATTGGTATTACCATCGAATAATCAGGTGCCTAACCGTGAAATGGATCCTGAAACAAGTTCAGGATGGCGGCATCGCCTACTGCCGCAGCATATCCCGCGCGACGATCATCCGCATGATCTGGTTGGTGCCTTCCAATATCGAATGAACCCGCAGATCGCGCCAGAAACGCTCGATCGGATAATCCTGCAGATAGCCATAGCCGCCATGGAGCTGCAGCGCCTTGTCGACGATCGCCGAGCCATTGTCGGTGGCGAGCCGCTTCGCCATCGCGGCAAAACGCGTTTTATCCGGGGCATTTGCGGTGACTTTCGTAGCCGCCGTGTAAAGCAGCATGCGCGAAGCTTGCAGATCGGTTTCCATATCGGCGAGCATGAATTGGGTGTTCTGGAAATCGGCGATCGCCTTGCCGAATTGCTGGCGTTCCTTGGTGTAACTGACCGCTTCGTCGAGACAGCGCTGCGCGCCGCCGAGCGAACAGGCGCCGATATTCAAACGCCCGCCGTCGAGCCCCATCATCGCGATGCGAAAGCCCTCGCCTTCGTCGCCGACGCGGTTCTCGACCGGCACGCGGACATTATCGAAATTGACCTGCGCTGTCGGCTGCGAATGCCAGCCGAGCTTCTTCTCGAAGGCGCCGAACGACACGCCCTCCATATCCTTTTCGATGACGAGGCAACTGATTCCCTTCGGTCCCTCTTCGCCGGTGCGGACCATGGTGACATAGACGCCATTTTCGCCGCCGCCCGAGATAAACGCCTTGGAGCCGCTGACGACATAATGGTCGCCGTCCTTGACCGCCTTGGTTTTGAGCGCGGCGGCGTCTGAGCCCGATCCCGGCTCGGTCAGGCAGTAACTCGCGACGCGCTCGCAAGTCACAAGCTGCGGCAGATATTTCGCCTTCACTTCGTCCGAACCGAAGCGATCGATCATCCAGCTCGCCATATTGTGGATAGAGATAAACGCGCTGGTCGACGGGCAGCCATAGGCCATCGCCTCCATGATCAGCGCCGCCTCGAGCCGCCCGAGCCCGATCCCGCCCGATTCCTCGGACACATAGATCGAACCGAAGCCGAGCTCGGCTGCCTTCGAGACGACATCGCGCGGGAAGATATGCTTCTCGTCCCATTCGGCGGCGTGCGGCGTGATTTCGTCGGCGGTGAATTTCTGCGCCATCTCCTGGATCTGGCGTTGCTCGTCGGTCAGGTCGAATTGGGTCATGCGGATCCTATAGCCGGATTTGTTCGATATCGTCATGCTGAACTTGTTTCAGTATCCACCCACCATCTCGCGGCTCGACAGCCATTCGGGCAAGCCCGTCCGGGTAGCTCAAAATCGATGATCCTGCGCCTAACCGAGAAATGGATGCTGAAACAAGTACAGCATGACGGCCTTTTATCGTTCCAATTCCGCCTCGGCCTCGATTTCCACGCGCCATTCGGGACGCAGCAAGGCGGCGACGACGACCATCGTCGCGGCGGGGCGGATATCGGCGAAAATCTCGCCATGAACCGCGCCGATCGCATCGCCATCGGCAGCGTCGGTGATAAACATCCGCGTACGCACGATATCGCCCATTTCGCCGCCCAACTCTCCGACCGCCGCCGCAATAATCGCAAAACACCGCCGCGCCTGCGCCGCCGCATCGCCGGGGGTGGTGGAGCCGTCGGACTCGATCGGGCCGGTGCCCGAGACGAGGATCCGGTTGCCCGTGCGAATGGCGCGGGAGAAGCCGTATTGTGCTTCATAAGGCGAAGCAGATTCGGTGCGCTGATTACCGCTCAATCGTAACCCCATGCGAAGATCGTTCTGAGATCGCACCCTTCGGGCTCTTCACCCTCGTTATACAGATCGACGCGATCGATCGCAGCAAGCTGCTCATCGCCAAGCGGTGAGACCGATCGAAAATAGGCGGCGCCGTGTTCACCGTTCCAGATCGCGACTACATAGCGCCCGTCTTGCTGGCGTTGACGAAATCGGACGTGGTTATGTGACGTGCGCACCCGAGCCGCCTCGCCCGGAGGTCGGCTAGCCCAGCCGATACCTGACACGTCCAACTCGCCGAATTCACCGCTCCACCGAAAAGTGCCACCGTGAATACCCCCTCCGGTGGTCACAACTTGCTCTCCCGGGAGAAGGTCGATTATCGGAGAATAACCGCAAAAGCGCGCAGGCCCCTCCAGATCAGCAGCCGATGCAGCGGCGGCGCCTAAGGCAACAAAAGTGACAAAGAAGCCAGCAGAGAACCGCGCGCGCGACATCCCATCTACCCCATCGTCGGGATCACGAACGCATTCTCATTGCCGCCGTCGGCCGTGCCGTCGGGCCAGCGTTGGGTGATCGTCTTGACCTTGGTCCAGAACTTCACGCCCTCCATGCCGTGCTGGTTGGTGTCGCCGAAGGCGCTGCGCTTCCAGCCGCCGAAGGTATGATAGGCGACAGGCACCGGGATTGGCACGTTG
>JABDLY010000032.1 GCA_013001755.1 Sphingomonadaceae bacterium | reverse complement strand
GCGCACTGCCGATGGTGGCGCTGGCGGCGATTTTGGTCGGCATGATGGGTGCGACCTTCGATATCGTTATCGACGGTTACCGGATCGAATTGCTCGAACCGCATGAACTCGGCGTCGGCTCGGGAATGAGCCAATATGGCTGGCGGATCGGCGCGGCCGTCGCCGGCGCGCTGGCGCTCGTCGTCGCTGCGCGGGCTGGATGGGGGGCGGCCTATATGGCCTGCGCCGTTCTTGCGCTGCCCGCCGTGATTACAGGTCTGATCATGGGAGAGCCGACGCGCAAGATCGAGCGTAGCTGGCCTGAATTCATGACAGCGAAGACCTATGCAATTTTCATTTTGAGCTTCCCGCTCGCCTATGCAGCGGGCGTCGCGCTCGATCGCTGGCTCGGCGTCGAAATTCTGAGCCTGATGGTCATCGTCGGCTATGTCTTCCCGTTTTTCGACCTAACCGCGCGGCGCGCCCGCGACATTGGCTGGTCGGGTCATGTCAACTGGCTGCTGTTGCCGCCGCTCGTTGCTTTATTGGCGATATTGTTCGCCGATTGGCCGGTTGTTGCCGAGTGGCTGGGCGGGGCGGCGTTTATTCTCTATCCGCTGCTGGCACTCGGCGTGGCGATCGTCGGCTGGCTCTGCGTAACGCCGACACGGACTGCAGGCCGCACCGAATCGACGATCGTTGGACCTCTGGTCGAATTTTTTACCCGCGAAGGCGCGGTGATCGTGCTCGTCTTCGTGCTGCTGCACAAGATTGGCGATACGCTCGCCAACCTGACTTTTCGGCTGTTGTTTGAGGACCTTGGCTACACCAATGACGAGATCGCGATCTACGATGTCGGCATAGGTTTCTGGGCCTTAATGGCCGGTATTTTCGTCGGCGGTTTTCTCTATGCCCGGCTCGGGATGAAGACATCGGTGCTGATCAGCCTGATCCTGATGGCGGTTTCGAACTTCAGCTTTGCCGCGCTCGCCTATGTCGGTCACAGCAATATCGGCATGGCGCTCGCCATCGGCTTCGAGAATTTCGCGAGCGGCATCGGGGGCGTAGCTGTCGTCGCTTACCTCTCTGCGCTCTGCAATCTCAAGTTCACCGCCACCCATTTCGCACTGCTCTCGGCGGCGGCGAGTATCCTCGGGCGCTTCCTGACCGGGACAACGGCCGGGTCGCTGATCGAGGCGATGGGCTATGTCAATTTCTACCTGCTGACGACTGCAGCGGCGTTCCCGGGCGTTATCCTGTTTTGGTGGATGATGCGCTCGGGACTTGTCGATCGCTCGCTCGGTTCGGCAGGGCGCGAAGATAGCGCAGATTCCGAAAACAAGGCCTGAGCGACCGTTTGGCAGCGTCTCCCGGATCTTGCTGCAGCGAAATCGCAACGAAGATCACTCAGGGGGTTGCCCATTCTCGCGCAACGCGTCGCCGGCGAGATAGAGCGATCCGCCGATAAGGACGGTTGGCTTCGCGTTTCGGCCAATGTGATCATGAGTCAGAAGGCTAAGCGCTTCGGTGGCGTCGCTGGCGGTTGCGGATTTTACTCCGGCTGCCTTGGCTATTTGCGCCAATTCGGCGGGCAAATGGGATTAATGGCGCGCAACTGGAATGAAAACGGCCGATTGCGCCAATGCGAGCAGCGGACGCAAGAAACCTTCGGCATCCTTGTTCGAGAGCAGGCCGATGACGAGGTGCAGGTCTTCGGTACCGGCCAGGTGCTTGGCGATCGCTTCGGCCGCCAGCGGGTTATGGCCGCCATCGAGCAACAGCGTTGCGCCCTCCGGCAGGAGTTCGCGCAGCGGCCCTGGTTCGAGTTTCTGCAGCCGCGCCGGCCAATCGGCCCAGCCGATCGCCGCTTTCAGCGCGGCTTCGGGAATGTCGAGGCGCTGTTGATGCCGTAGCATCGCGACGGCGAGCAGCGCATTATCTGCCTGATGTGCGCCCGGAAGGTGGGGCAGGGGGAGGCGCAATTTGGTTTCGTGATCGCGATAATGGAGCGTGCCGCGATAGGCGGCGCCGTCCCAATCGGTCCCGCGCGCGATCCACGCAGCGCCGCGTTCCTCGGCTTCGCGTTCGATCCGCGCCATCAGCGGGTCGCGATATTTTTGCGTCACCAGCGGAACGCCGCGTTTGGCGATCCCCGCCTTTTCGCTGGCGATGACCACGCCGTCGTCGCCGAGAAACGATTGGTGATCGATGCCGAGGCTGGCGATCCCGCAGACCAGCGGGCGTTCGATCACATTGGTCGCGTCGAGCCTTCCGCCAAGCCCGACTTCGAGAATCGTCGCATCGGCATCAGTTCGCGAAAAGGCAAGGAAGGCCACCGCCGTTGTGACTTCGAAGAAACTCGCGCCGATATCGCCCGCCGTGTCGAGAACTTCTTCGAGCAAAGGCGCGAGCTCGGCGTCATCGATCAGCGAGCCTGCAACCCTGATCCGTTCGTTGAAGCGGACAAGGTGAGGGCTGATATAAACATGCGCGCTGAGCCCGGCGGCTTCGACGGCGGCGCGCAGGAACGCGCAGACCGAGCCCTTGCCGTTGGTTCCGGCAACATGGAAGGCCGGGGGAATATTGCGCTCGGGATGGCCGAGCCGCTCGAGCAGCTGATTGATCCGCTCAAGCCCCAAAATGTCGCGGCCAGGCGAGAGATCGGTCAGCCGGTCGAGCTGGTGCTGGACGGCGGGATCGGAGGAGCGGGCGTGATCAGGCACGGCCGAATACCGTCATCCCAGCGAAAGCTGGGATCTCCTACAATTGGGCGGTGCATTTGCTGCCGGAGATTCCAGCTTTCGCTGGACTGACGCAACTCTCACGCCGCTTCCTTCGCCGGCAAAAGGAAATCGATTAGCCTGGCAAGCGTATCGCGCAGGTCATGCCGTGCGACGATCATGTCGAGCGCGCCATGTTCGAGCAAATATTCGGCGCTCTGAAAATCGTCGGGTAGCTTTTCGCGGATTGTATTCTCGATCACACGGCGCCCGGTAAAGGCGAGCAGCGCCTTGGGTTCGGCGATCTGTACGTCGCCGAGCATAGCATAGCTCGCCATTACGCCGCCCGATGTCGGATCGGTAAGCACGACGATATACGGCAGACCGGCTTCGCGAAGCTGTTCGACGGCAACTGTCATCTTGGGCATCTGCATGAGCGAGAGCGCGCCTTCCTGCATTCGCGCCCCGCCGCTTGCCGTGAAGACGATATAGGGACAATGCGCCTCGATCGCCGCACGCGCGCCGCGGACGAAAGCCTCGCCGACCGCGAGCCCCATCGAGCCGCCCATGAAGGCGAAATCCTGCACACCGACAACGGCATCATGGCCTTCGATCCTGCCCTTGGCATTGACGAGCGCGTCGGATTCGCCGGTCGCCGTTCGCGCGGCCTTGA
The DNA here is from genome assembly GCA_013001755.1 of Sphingomonadaceae bacterium. Classification (GTDB taxonomy): domain Bacteria; phylum Pseudomonadota; class Alphaproteobacteria; order Sphingomonadales; family Sphingomonadaceae; genus Parasphingopyxis. The sequence continues at coordinate 1,274 of JABDLY010000032.1, read as the reverse complement.
GGCGATCGGTATAGCGTTTCTGGTCGCGGAATTTGAGCGGATCCTCTTTCACCTTGGGCGGTGCGAGCATTTCCCCGCTGCCCTGATCGAAAAGGTGGAGGAAGCGTTTGGTCGGCCCGATCCGGCCATGAAAGCCGCATTCGGGGCAGACGTGCAGATTTTCCTCATATTCGCGCGTAAAAACCATCTGCTCGCAATCGCGGCATTTGTGCCAGAGCGCGTCCTCGGTCGTCCGCTTCGAGATGAAGGGAATCCGGTTCCGGACATTGTTGAACCAGTTCATGCTGTTTCCTTTCGCGCGTTCGCTATAGCGGCTGAAAGCGATGCGATATAGTCGCGAACCGGTGCGGCGGCATCGGCGCCATGTTCGCCGACGATCTCGACGATCGCCGAGCCGACGACAACGCCATCGGCGACGCGGGCGATGGCGGCGGCCTGCTCGGGCGTGCGGACGCCGAAACCGACGGCGACCGGAAGGTCGGTTTGTGCCTTGAGCCGCGCGACGGCGCCCTCGATGCTGGCTTGCGCTGCTTGTTGTTTCCCGGTGATCCCGGCGACCGAGACATAATAGAGAAAGCCCGATGCGCCATCGAGCACGGCTGGCAGGCGTTTCTCGTCGGTCGTCGGCGTTGCGAAGCGGATGACATCGATATCGGCATCGCGTAGCGCGGGGCCGAGCGCTGCGTCTTCCTCGCACGGAATATCGACGCAGATGACGCCATCGACTCCCGCATCGGCGCATTGCTCCGCAAACCATTCCGCCCCGCGATGTACCATTGGGTTGGCGTAGCCCATCAGGACTAGCGGAGTATCCGGGTGGCGTTCGTGGAAAGCCTTGGCGATGGCGAATATATCCGCGGTGGTCGTTCCGGCGCCCAGCGAACGGAGATTCGCCTCCTGGATCGAAGGCCCGTCCGCCATCGGATCGGTAAACGGCATCCCGAGTTCGATGATATCGGCCCCGCCCTCTACAAGAGAGTCAAGGATCGCGCCCGTGTCGTTGGGCGTGGGATCGCCGGCAGTGATGAAAGCGACGAGCGCGGAGCAATCATTGTCACGGCACTGCCCGAAAACCTGTTCGAGCCGCCTACTCAAATGTCGGTTCCCAGTGCCTCGGCAACGGTGAATATGTCCTTGTCGCCGCGTCCGCAGAGATTGGCGAGGATGATCTGGTCGTGATCCATTGCCCTAGCCCGGGCGACGACCGCGGAGATGGCGTGGCTCGGCTCTAGCGCGGGGATGATGCCTTCGGTGCGGCAGAGCAGCTGGAAGGC
>JABDLY010000017.1 GCA_013001755.1 Sphingomonadaceae bacterium | reverse complement strand
CCAGGTCGAATATGGCTATGGCTCGCGCGGCTGTATCGGCGTGCCGGTCGAGTTTGCCGAACTGCTGTTCGCGGAAGCGCAGCTCGGCACGCGCGTCCGCATCGAATGGGGTTCTGCGATCGACGAGAACGGCTTCATCGCAATGACGGCGCCCGCCGAAGAGACGCAAAGCCAGTCTTGATCGTCTGAAACCGCAGATCACTTGCCGCTGGGTGAGCTAAAAGCCTAGAGCGGCGGCCATGGCAGCCGCCCCGCATCCCTTCCGCATCCATAATTTCCGCGCCTATTGGATATCGCGCCTTGCGATGACGCTCGGCCAATATGCGATGCTGCTGATTATCGGCTGGCAGGCGTATAATGTCGCGCGCGACAGCGGGATGAGCGTCGGCGCCTCGGCAGGCCAGCTGGCGATCATCGGCCTGCTGCAATTCCTGCCGCTGTTCGTGCTGACGCCCTTTGCCGGGCTCGCCGCCGATCGGCTCAACCGCAAGACGGTGGCGCGGCTGACGGTGGCGTTGCAGGCGGTCTGCGCGGCGCTGCTCGGTGTGGCGACTTGGCAGGGAGCAATGTCGCTGCCGATCCTGTTCGGGATCGCGATGCTGCTCGGCGTGGCGCGCGGCTTTGCCGGACCCGCGCTATCGGCGCTCGCGCCCAATCTCGTACCCAAAGCGGTGTTGCCCAATGCCATCGCGCTGAGTTCGATCGCCTGGCAGACAGGTATGATCGTCGGACCGGCGATCGGCGGCTATCTCTACGTCATCGCGCCTTGGCTGCCCTATGCGGCGGTGTTCGGGCTATTCATGGTATCGCTGATAGCGCTGACACTGATCGGAGATGTACCGCGCACCGCGATCACCGGCGCGCAGCACCCGGTCGCGCAGGTCATCGACGGGCTGCGTTACGTCAAGGACAACAAGATGGTGCTCGGCGCGATCACGCTCGATCTCTTCGCCGTGTTCCTCGCCGGCGCGACCGCGCTCTTCCCGGTCTATGCGCGCGATATCTTGCACGTCGGCGCGACGGGCTTGAGCCAGCTCGCCGCCGCGCCGGCGGTCGGCGCGGCATTGATGGCGCTGGTCTTCTCTTTCCGGCCGCTCAGGACCAATGTCGGACCGATCATGCTGTGGGCGGTCGCCGCTTTCGGGCTGGCGACGATCGTCTTCGGCTTTTCGACCTCTATGCCGCTATCGCTCGCAGCGCTGTTCGTCGTCGGCGCGGCCGATATGGTCTCGGTCTATATCCGCCAGTCGCTGATCCAGCTCCACACACCCGACGACAAGCGCGGCCGCGTCTCTTCGGTATCGCTGCTGACGATCTCGGCCTCGAACGAGTTCGGCGATTTCTTTTCGGGCTCGCTCGCCTGGATCATAGGCCCCGTAGCGGCGGTCGTTTCAGGCGGTATCGGAGCGATTGCGACAGTGCTATTGTGGTCGCAATGGTTCCCCGTCTTACGCAACACCAGGACATTCGACCCGCCGCCCGAGCTGGCGGATGACGAAGCCGAACAGACTTTGCAGGAGAAGCTGACATGAAAGCCCAAACCATCCTCGATACGATTGGCAACACACCGCATATCCGGATCCAGCGATTGTTCGGCGATGCCCCAAACGGCAGCGAAGTCTGGATAAAATCGGAACGCGCCAATCCGGGCGGATCGATCAAGGACCGGATCGCGCTGTCGATGATCGAGGATGCCGAGCAATCGGGCGCGCTCAAACCCGGCGGCAAGATCATCGAACCGACATCGGGCAATACCGGCATCGGCCTAGCCATGGTCGCGGCCGTCAAAGGCTATGAGCTGATCCTCGTAATGCCCGAATCGATGTCGATCGAACGGCGGCGGCTGATGCTCGCCTATGGCGCGAAATTCGATCTGACTCCCAAGGAAGGCGGCATGAAGGGGGCGATCGAACGCGCGGCGGAACTCGTCGATGGCGACGACAATGCCTGGATGCCGCAACAATTCGATAATCCCGCCAATGTGAAGGTCCATGTCGAGACGACGGCCGAAGAAATCCTTGCCGATTTCGCCGATACGCCGATCGACATCCTGATTACCGGCGTCGGCACCGGCGGCCACCTGACCGGCTGCGCCGAGGTGCTCAAGCAGCATTGGCCCGATATGCAGGCCTTTGCCGTGGAACCGACGCTCTCGCCGGTTATCTCTGGCGGCCAGCCCGGCCCGCATCCCATCCAGGGCATCGGCGCGGGTTTCGTTCCCGAAAACCTCCACACTCAGGCGATCGACGGCGCGATTCAGGTCGATCCGGCCGATGCCAAAACGATGGCCAAACGCGCCGCGCGCGAAGAAGGCATGCTCGTCGGCATCAGCTCGGGCGCGACGCTCCAGGCGATCAGGCAAAAGCTCGCCGAAACCGGCGAGGGCAAGCGCGTACTCGGCTTCAACTATGATACCGGCGAGCGCTATCTGTCGGTCCCCGATTTCCTTCCCGAGGAATAAGCGAGCCGGCCCGCCGTCTCATGTGCGTATTGGCTTTTGCCTGGAAGGCGCATCCGCGCTGGCGGCTGGTGATGATCGGCAACCGCGACGAACTCCATGCCCGCCCATCGGCACCGCTCGCGCGTTGGGACGATCAGCCGGAAATATTGGCGGGTCGCGATCTCGTGGCGGGAGGCACATGGCTCGGCGTTTCCGATCGCGGCCGCTTCGCCGTCATCACCAATGTCGCCAACCCCGAAGGTCCCCGGCCGGCCGCTGCATCGCGTGGCACCCTCGTTACCGATGCGCTTAACGGAGAGGATGGTTCGCACGATGACCTTGCTGCCTATAATCGCTTCAACCTGATTGCTGCAGACACGAATGCGCCGCGCTTTACGACCAATCATCCCGAATCCGGGTCGCGGCGCCTCGGATCCGGCATTTGCGGCGTTTCAAACGGCGCACTCGACGAGGCCTGGCCCAAGACCGAGCGGATCAAGGCGATGCTCGATAGCTGGCTGGAAGCCGATTCGGGCGATAGCGAGGCGTTGCTCGGCGCGCTCCGCTCCGATGACAGCCCGCAGGTGGAGCCGGAACGCGCCAGGCACAGCCCCATCTTCATCCGTAATCCCGTCTACGGCACACGATGCAGCACGGTGGTTATGATCGACGAAAGCGGCGAGGGACTGATCGCCGAACATTGCTATGACGCAAGGGGCGACCCTGCGGGGCAAAGCCGGCTGGTCTTTCAATGGCCGCTGAAGAGCAAATGAGCGCGCGGGTCAGCGCGTTTGCTGACCGTCCATAGCCGGCGGTAGCAAATCTTCGGGCGGATTATCGGAATCGGGCGGCGGTAGCGGCGGCTCGTCTTCGAGATCGGGCTCTTCGGGTGGATCCTCGTCCTTGTCGCGCGTCGGCCCGTCGTCATCGCCGTCCATTGGCTCGGGCTTAAGGGAGAAATCATCCTCGGGCGGTCTTGTCGTAAGGTCGGCGGTCGCCAGCCTGCCGATCAGGCCGTCGGCACCGTCCATCCGCGACACCGTACTGCCATAGGCCGACGGTTCGGCATAATAGACGAGATTGACCGTCAGCCGCCGATTGTTGCTGAACGCCGGTTCGGCGCCGCGCGGCAGTTCGAGCACGAACTGGCCTTCGCAGCGCGCTTCTTCGAGCCCGTCATCGAAACGAACGAGCCGCGGCCGCTCCATCCGAGCCACGGTTCCGGTTTCAAGCCGCGTAAGCAGCGCGGTATCGCCATCGGCGGCCTCGCGCGCACGGTTGAATATCCGGCTCTTGATCGAATCGGTCGTCGTCTGCGCCGCGCAGAGCCGTTCGCCCGGCGTCATATCGGCAAGGTCGCCGGCGATCGGCGCACCCTCTTCGCCAGCCTGATATTCGCCCAGCCCCATCGAGCGCGTCGCCAGCCAGGCGATCACGGCAACGATCAGGATTCCGAACAATCCGAGGATGATCTGATTCCGCGTCGGCATGGTTTGTTTTTATGCGCCCCGCGCGCGACCGTCCAGCGCGTCGCGCACCGTGCGGCATCACGCTATTCGCCATAAAATTTGGCGAACAATCCGAACCCGCTTAGAATAAACGGGTCTGGAGGGAGAAATCATCATGATCGAATTGCTATTCGCTCGTAAATATCTGCGAAAGAGAGCGTTGTTCGGCTCAACTGTCGCTGCTGCACTGGCTATCACGGCCGCGTCCGCGAGCGCCGAGGACAGCGCCGGAAACACGTGCAACGCCGCATCGATCAATTCGCCGCCGGGTATCGAATGGATGGAATCCTATGGTTGGCGCTATCCCGACGATACAGCAGCCGAAGCGGCCTATGGCGAACTCGTCACCGGCCAGTCGCCCTGGCCGAGCTGGTTCACGCCGGTGCTTTCCTGGCTCCCGCAGGGAACGGTCTTCCAGATGGCGCTCGGCACCGGACAGCCGACGGATCGGCCGGGCGGGTTCGGCACGTTCGACAATATCCAGAATGTCGCGGAAATCCGCGAATATCTTGCCGTCCTCCAGGTCTGGAAGCCCGATATCGATCGCGTCGCGACCTATCGAACGACGCAGCAGATGGTCGCGATGATCGGCCCGATCGGTCCACAGGTCGATGCGGAAAGCTGCGAATTGCTGCCGGGCCGCTATTCGCAGTTCCAGATGGTCGTGCCGCCGCAAGACCGCATGAACTATCTCGAGCTCGTCGGCGTTCGGGCCATTCCGGCGAACATTGACGATACAGACTGAGGTTCGGCGCGGGGAGTCAGGCGGCGGCGAACATCTCCGGTTCGAGCGCCATCAGGCTGTCCGATCCGCCTTCGATCTTGGCGCGCAAGCCGGCCGCATCGGGCATGATTTTTTCGGCGAAGAACCGCCCGGTGACGAGCTTCGCCTTGTGGAACGCCTCGTCCTCCGTCCCCGCCTCGATCGCAGCGGCGCTGGCCTTGGCCATCCGCAGCCACATCAGACCAAGCGAGGTAATCCCCAGCAACTCCATATAATTATAGGCCGCCGCACCGGCATTGTTGAGATTGGCGAAAGCGTTCTGCATCAGCCACATCGTGGCACCGCGCAATTCGCCATTGGCTTTCTCCAGACCGCTTGCCACCTTGTTGACAGCTTCGTCTTCATGGACTTCGGCCACCTCCGCTGCCACCATGGCAAGGAAAGCCTGAATAGCCCGGCCGCCATCCTTGGCGAGCTTGCGGCCGACCAAGTCCATCGCCTGGATGCCGTTGGTGCCTTCGTAAATTTGCGCGATGCGCGCATCACGGACAAACTGTTCCATCCCCCATTCGCGAATATAGCCATGACCGCCATAGACCTGCTGCGACTGGGTCGCGACGCGATAGCCGATATCGGTGGTGAAGCCCTTGATCACCGGCGTCAGCAGCGAGATCATATCATCGGCGGCGACGCGTTCTTCTTCGGTCTGCGCCTTATGGACGAGATCGGTTTGCATCGCTCCCCACAGGCAAAGCGCGCGGCTGCCCTCGAGCAGCGCCTTGGATTCCATCAGCATCCGGCGGACGTCGGGATGGACGAACAATGTATCGGCTTTCTCGCCCGGGTCTGCCGGACCTGTGAGCGCCCTGCCCTGCCGGCGATCCTGCGCATAGGCAACCGCGTTCTGGAAAGCGACTTCACCCACGCCAAGCCCTTGCATGCCAACACCGAGCCGCGCCACGTTCATCATGATGAACATCGCAGCGAGCCCCTTGTTCTTCTCGCCGACCATGAAACCGGTCGCGCCGTCATAATTCAGAACACAGGTCGAATTGCCGTGGATGCCCATTTTCTCTTCGATCGAGCCGCAGGAAACGCCGTTGCGCTCGCCAAGCGAACCGTCTTCATTGACCATGAACTTCGGCACGATGAACAGCGAGATGCCTTTGACG
>JABDLY010000006.1 GCA_013001755.1 Sphingomonadaceae bacterium | reverse complement strand
TGAAAAGACGGTCTCTGCTTCAGTCAGTCTGCTCAGCCGTTCTAGCGTAAATGCGTAATTGTTGAGGGAACGAAGTGTATCGGGGTGCTGCTCTCCCCGCACTTCGCGCGACACGCGCACAGCTTTGGCAAAAAGCGGCAATGCCTCATCCCTTCGTCCGAGTCTTTCCAACACCGAAGCATAGTTATTGAGGCTAGAAATCGTGTCGGGGTGGCGCTCGCCGTTCACATCCCGGTTCAGGCGAACAAGTTCGCGATTCAACAATTCAGCCTCTAATGCGTTGCCGCGACTTTCGAGGATCTGCGCATAGTCGTTCAGGCTAGTCAGCGTCGCTGGGTCGCGCTCACCGTCGAGCAAACGCCGAATGCGCAATAGTTCTGCTAATATTGGCTCCGCCTCGATTTCCCGGCCTTCGCCAATGAGAAATAGCGCATAATTTCTCTGCTCAGCCAGCGTCGCTCGATGAAACGTACCTAATTCGTCGCTCCAAAATCTCAGCGTTTTCATGCGAAGCAGCTCTGATTCCTCCTCGCTGCCAGTTAATTCAAGTACCGAAGCATGACGGCTCAGACTATGAAGAATATCGAAATGGCCAACGGGGCGGCTCGCGCGCCGCATGGACACCGCCTTGGCGGACAATCTTTCTGCCTCCGTGGCCCGTCCAAGTTGAGCCAATACATTGGCATGGTCGAGCATGCTGACAATTGTTGTGTCTGAATCGTTTTCCCCAAACTCCTCTCGGCGCAAACGCCGATATTCCGCAAGGAGCGGCTCCGCCTGGGAGGCACGGCCCGTCCGTATCAGCGTGTTAGCATAATCGCGTTGTATACCAAGCGTCCGACCATGACGGTCCCCGTACAATGCGCGGTTCAAGCGCAGAGCTTCTTCGTACAGCGGTAGGGCCCTAAATGGATCACCAGCATTTGAGAGTTCGGCTGCTTCGTCGGCAAGCTCAATAGCCCTCCTTATCGCCGGCCCGTGATCACCCTTAGCGATCAAGCTGAGTAGATTTTGGTCAGGATTGGCACCAGCAAGCGGCTGTGAGAGGAATAATATACCAAGGGCGGCGATAAAGATCGATAGATGTCGAGTCCGCATTAATCTCACCGCAGATTATTCAACCATATTCCAATATTATAGGCATGATTGAACGACGGAAATGAGTCAACCGACGTCGTAAAACGATTGAAGCAAATCTGCAGGGCTGCGCAGATAATAGAGCGTGGCTGGATGGATTTTATGCCTTCATTCGCGTCATAAACGCAATCATTCAGAGCAACGCGGCTCGGCCACTCCTGACCGGCCCAAAGTGCGAAGCATAGGCGCATAGCTGACAATCCGCTTTGCGCCTTTAACTGACCTGGAGATGATGACCGCTTTTGGGGCGCAAAGCCGACATTCAAGCCGGCGATCAAGAGACTTTAGACGCTCGGATTTGCAACAGCAGTTGCTACAGTATTTGCTACAGCGTCACTTCAAAAAACGTTAGAATTTTGCGGATAAGAAAAGCCGGTCGGGGAGAGAGGATTCGAACTCAGATCAAATCCGTGACGTCTCATAATTCTCTGTCTACGGAGGCCCACTTAACTCGAAAGCGCTGTGCCACATTGCTGTGCTACAATGCCAGTTTTAGCCGCTTAAGTTACTGAATTTGTTAAAGTGGTGAGCCCTGCTGGGTTCGAACCAGCGACCTACTGATTAAAAGTCAGTTGCTCTACCAACTGAGCTAAGGGCCCGACCACGGCCACGCACCTAGGGACGCGCGAAGGCGGGGTCAACCGCGATCGGGCGGTACAGGCGGTGGCGGAGGTGGCGGACGAAGAGTCCGGTTACCGGGTCGCGCCAATCGGCATTTATCGTCGCCAGTGCATCGAGGACGAAGCGGCGTTCGCGAAAAGCCGGATGCGGCACGATCAGGCCGTTCTTCGCCCATGTGCCGCCGGACCAGAGCAGGATATCGATATCGAGCGTACGGTCTCCCCAACGCTGCCCGGCGCGGCGGCCGAATTGCGCCTCGATCGTCTTGCAGAGCGCCAGCAGCGCGTCTGGCAGGAGCTGGGTTTCGACGACAAGCGCGGCATTGGCATAGTTGCGCCGGCCGGGGCCGAGCGGCGGTGTGGCGATGATCGGCGATTGTGCGAGCACGGCCAGATCACCGGCGGCGAGCGTGTCGATGGCCCGGCCCAGAACCCGCTGGGGCGCGCCGCCGCGATAGCGGTTCGATCCCAGGCCGATGGCATAGCTTGTCCTCGCCATGTTCGCCCGCCTATCGCAGCGCGATGACCGATGCCAGCATCGAACCCGATTCAGATTGCCGGCTATGTCCGCGGCTCGCCGGATATCGTGTCGACCTGCGCAAGCGGAATCCGGAGTGTTCAACGCGCCGGTCCCCGCGTTTGGCGACCCCGGCGCCTGGCTCGCGATTGTCGGGCTGGCGCCTGGCGTGACCGGCGCCAACCGGACCGGACGGCCCTTTACCGGCGACCAGGCGGGCGGGTTGCTCTATGAAACTCTCGGCAAATTCGGATTTACACGCGGCGAATATGGCGGGACGGCGGACGATGGTTTGCGGCTCAATGGCGCCATCGTGCACAACGCCGTGCGCTGCGTGCCGCCGCAGAACAAGCCGGTCGGCACCGAAGTCAACAATTGCCGCCCGTTCCTGCGCGCGGCGCTCGATGCGCTGCCGAAGCTGACGACGATAGTCGCGCTGGGGACGGTCGCCCATGGCTCGACGCTGAGGGCCTATGGCGAAGTCGCCGGGCGATACATATTCGGCCATGGCGCCGAGTACGCCATTCCGGACGGCCCGCTACTCATCGATAGCTATCACTGCTCGCGCTACAACCAGAACACGCGGCGTCTGACGCCGGAAATGTTCGAGGCCGTGTTTGCGCGAGCAGTCGAGTTGGGTATTTCTTCAGGCTCTACCTGACGGTGCGGCGATTTCGTGTCAGCGCAATTCTGACAAAAAGCTAACGCGCCTTGCGGAAGAGCAGGGTCATGCGGTCGCTTTCGCCGATAGCGGTGTAGCGGTCGCGGTCGGCATCGCCGAGTGCGTAGGTTGGCGGCAGCGTCCAGACGCCGCGTTCCCAATTGGCGGGATCGCTGCGATTGGCGTTGATCTCCGAACTCTGGACGAGCTCAAATCCATTGATCTCGAAGAGTTTCACGACATCGGCTTGTCGCACATAGCCGCGCGAACCATTGGCGCGTTCCCAGGTCTCGGAAGCCGGGGCGCGGTGCTGGACGACGCCGACAAGGCCGTCATCGGCAAGCAACGTGCGCAGGTTGCGCAATTCGCGGCCGGCGACATTGGCATTGAGCATCGAATGGATGTTGCGGAAGATCAGGATTCGATCGACCGTGCCCTCGACGCCAGCTGGAATCTCGTCGCTCTCGAAAGCGACGACAGCCGAGGCCGGAACGCCGGTGCTTTGCTGCAGCTGGGTCGGAAAGGTGCGCGGCCAGCTTTCGATGCGTTGGCGCTGTTCGGCGTTGAGCTCGCGGCCTGCGCTATCGAAATTGACCGCGTAATAGCGGCCGGCCGCACCGATATAGGGGGCGAGCACGCGGCTGTACCAGCCGCCGCCGGGGGCGAATTCGGCGACCCGCATTCCGGGCTGGACGCGGAAGAATTGCAGCGTTTCGCTCGGATGGCGATATACGTCGCGAGCGCGATCCTCGGCGCGAAAATCGGCGGCAAGCACCGAATCGATCGTCAGTGCCGTCGTGCCGGTATCGGTTGTCGTCGTCGCATCGGCCTGTGCGTTTGGATCGCCCTGCTCTTCGGGGCCAAGCACGCGATCGAGGATCCGGTTGAGGATATCGCGCGTGCCGTCATTTTGCTGCGGCTCTTCGTTTTGAAGCGCGGCGGCCGGCGTTGCCGTCAGCGCCGTCGCGGCGAGGATAAGGGCTAGGGGACGGAACATGCTATTTCTCTCCTGTTGGGTTATTGTGCAGCGGCGCGCGAGGCATCTCGCGCAGCGCGGAATTCGGCATCGGGGTTCCAGTTGGGCCAGTCGGTCGAATCGGCAAGCTCGCGGCCGATCGCGAAATAAAGCTCGAGATCCTGGATCGCACCCGCCCAATTCCAGTTAGGGTCATATTCGTCGGCCGGAGCGTGATAACGGTTGACGGTATAATCTTCGGCCGCCGCGCGCCCGGCAGGGCGCCCGCCATCGACGAGGTTCTCTCCGCTTTCGGCATAGAGCATCGGCACGCCGGGACGCGCGAGCGAGAAATGGTCCGAACGGAAGAAGAAGCCCTTTTCGGGCGTGGGTTCGGGCTCGACGTTGCGGCCCTGCGCCGCCGCTGCGCGTCCAAGGTAATTCTCGAGCTCGGATTTGCCATAACCGACGACGACGACATTGCGCGACGGGCCGATGATGTTGAGGCCGTCCATATTGATCCCGCCGACGGTCTGCGCGAGCGGGAAAACCGGATTCTCGCCATAATAGGCCGAGCCGAGCAGGCCCGACTCCTCGGCTGTCACCGCGAGAAAGACCAGCGAACGTTCGGTGGGCCCTGCAGCGGCATGGGCCTCTGCGAGCGCGACGAGCCCGGCGGTGCCCGTCGCATTGTCGAGCGCGCCGTTGCAGATATCGTCGCCATCGACCGGCGTGCAGCGACCGAGATGATCCCAATGCGCGGTGTGGATGACATACTCATCCGCCCGCGTGCTGCCGGGAAGCAGCGCGACGACGTTGCGCGAGGCTTCGCGGCGGATGCTGTTGTCGAGATGCGCGCTCGCGGTCACGCCCATCGGCACCGCGCGGAAGCCCGGTTCGCGGGCGGCGGCCGTCAGTGCTTCGTAATCCTGTCCGGCGGCGGTGAACAGCGCCCGCGCCGCTTCGTTCGAGAACCAGCCTTCGACCGGAATTCGGCCCATATGATTGTCGGCAGCGTCCATATCGAGCTGCGGACCGGTCCACGAGCTTTCGACGACCGTCCAGCCATAGGCGGCCGGCTCGGTATCGTGGATAATGATCGCACCGGCCGCGCCCTGCCGCGCGGCTTCCTCATACTTGTAGGTCCAGCGGCCGTAATAGGTCATCGCCCGGCCATCGAAGAGACCTTCATTGGTCGGTGTCTGATAGTCGGGATCGTTGACGAGGATGACCGCGATACGGCCTTCCATGTCGACGCCTTCATAATCGTTCCAGTTCCGCTCGGGCGCGTTGATGCCATAGCCGACAAAAACGAGTTCGGCGCTCTCGACATCGATCTGCGGCACGACGCGCTTTGTCCAGAAGACGGCGTCGGTGCCATAGTCGAGCGAGGTCGTGGTACCGTCGTGCGAATAGGAGAAAGCGGCGGTCTCGGGATTGGCGGTGATTTCGACAAGCGGCACGTCCTGAAACCAGCTGCCATTGTTGCCGGGTTGCAGGCCAGCCGCGGCGAAGCGGTCGGCGAGCAGATTGACCGTCAATTCCTCGCCCGGAGTGCCCGGTGCGCGGCCTTCGAATTCGTCCGACGACAGTGTCTCGGTCAGGCTGCGGAGCGTCTCTTCCGAAATTTCGGGCGGCGGAGTCGCGGCAGCCACCGCGCTTGCCGTCTGCGGCGCTTCACCCATGGGTGCGCAGGCCGTCGCCATCAACAGGCAGGCGACGATTCCGATCGATCGTTTCATTGGGCTTCTCCCCTCCCGGACACAGTCAATTTACCGCTCCCTCGATTATTCAACTTGTGGGCGTTCATTCGGTTCCGCAACAACAAACCACCATTTCCGATTTTTCGCCACCTTTTCAGCGCCATTGG
>JABDLY010000228.1 GCA_013001755.1 Sphingomonadaceae bacterium | reverse complement strand
CCGCACACTTCGCACGGCGCCGCTGTCTGGAACTTGCCGAGTTCCTCGCGCATCCACGCGCTTTCGGTCTGCATCATGCGCCGCTGGAGGTTTCCGACCACGCCCTCGAACGGCTTTTTGACGTCGTAGGATTTGCGGCCGTCCTTGAACGAGAGCGTAATTGGAAGCCCCTGCGTGCCATTGAGGACCACGTCGCGATGATGCTCGCTGAGATCGTTCCACGGCGTCGCCAGGTCGAATTCGAAATGCCGCGCGACGCTCGCGAGCACCTGCATATAATAGGGGCTGGGCGGGTTCGACTTGGCCCAGGGCACGACCGCGCCATCCTTCAGGCTGAGCTCGCCATTGGGGACGACGAGATCGACGTCGAACTCAAGCTTCTCGCCGAGCCCGTCGCAGGCCGGGCAGGCGCCCTGCGGCGCGTTGAACGAAAACAGCCGCGGCTCGATTTCCTCAATCGTGAAACCCGAGACCGGGCAGGCGAATTTTTCGGAGAAGACGATGCGGTTGTCGGGCAGGCCGGCGCCTTTGAGTTTGCCGCCTGAAAGCCCCTCCTCTTGATGGGGAGGGGTTTGGGGTGGGGTGACCTCTCCGCCTGCGTCATCGCTATCAGATGAGTCACCCCCACCCAAACCCTCCCCCATCGAGGGGGAGGGCTTCCCGAGTGCTGCCTCCACGGTCCCGTCCGCCAAGTCCACATAGGCCAGCCCGTCGGCCAGCCGGATCGCGGTTTCGAAACTGTCGGCCAGCCGCGTCTCCATGCCTTTGCGGACAACCAGCCGGTCAACCACGACCTCGATGTCATGCTTGAATTTCTTGTCGAGCGTGGGCGCGTCCTCGATATCGTAAAACTCGCCGTCGATGCGGACGCGCGTAAAGCCCGCCTTTTGCCATTCGGCGATCTCCTTGCGATATTCGCCCTTGCGGCCGCGCACGACCGGCGCGAGCAAATAGAAGCGCGTACCTTCCTCGAGCAACATCACCCGGTCGACCATCTGGCTGACCGTCTGTGCGGCGATCGGCTCGCCCGTCGCGGGCGAATAGGGAATCCCTGCCCGCGCCCATAGCAGCCGCATATAATCGTAAATCTCGGTGACGGTGGCGACGGTGGAGCGTGGATTGCGCGACGTCGTCTTCTGCTCGATCGAGATCGCCGGCGAGAGTCCCTCGATATGCTCGACATCGGGCTTTTGCATCATCTCGAGAAATTGCCGCGCATAGGCCGACAGCGATTCGACATAACGCCGCTGTCCTTCGGCATAGATCGTATCGAAGGCGAGGCTCGACTTGCCCGACCCCGACAGTCCGGTAATCACGATCAGCTTGTCGCGCGGCAGATCGATATCGACGCCCTTGAGATTATGCTCGCGGGCGCCTTTGACGCTTATCTTTGTCAGCATACGGTAAACCTATGCTTTTTAATCTTGGCGAGGGACATGGGTAGCGATGTTCCAAATTTGTTCCACAGAGGCAAGAGTCGCCCCAACACTCTCCTGACATAGACCCGGACTGTCAGTTTCCAAGACCCGTTCGGCGGCGACCGCGCGCTAACAGCCAGACCGTCATTCCAGCGAAGGCTGGGAAGCGCAGCTGATCGGAGATCAATCTATCCCGACTATCGATTTGCGACTGCTTACATAGGATAGAGCCAGCCTGCGCCGGCGTGCCACGCAACCATATCGCGCGCCGACCGTTATCCTCCTGGACCTGCAAACCGTTGAGGAGAAGCATCATGAAGGATGAGAACAAGGGCGAAGGCAATTACAAGGCTTCGAAGGATTTCCAGAAGGACCAGCATGAATTCGCCAAGGATAGTGACAAGGTCGACGCCAAGGCCAGGGAAGCCGCCGATGCGCTGAAAGGCGAGGAAGGCGATGCGCTCGAAAAGGCGCGCAAGGAAAGCGCCGAGGGCCATCCGAAGAAATAGCGGTTTCGAATGCCGCCTGCGCTCGCCGCCCGGGCGTAGAATGCTATAGCGATACAGGGCGCGGCGCCTTTGCGAGTCGCGCCCTTTACCTTTTTCACCGCCCAGCGACCAACGGACGACCCCGCCTATGCGCCTCTCGATCAATGCCATGCTCGATTACGACATTCAGGGTCAGGCCGATGTGCTGTTGCAGCTCGAGGTCGCGCCCGACGCGACCGACCAGCATGTCGCGAGCGGCAAGATGACGGTGTCGACCGGCGCCGAGCTGCATCCCTTTCCCGCCGAAGAAGGCTATGGCCGACGGACATGGACGCAAGGCGCGGGTCATTTTCGCGCCGATTATGCCTGCGAGGCCGAGATCGCGCGCGAGCAGCCCTCACTCGGCGGTCGCTCGGCGGTCGCCTATCACCAGCTGCCGCAGCTCGTCGTGCCCTATCTCTGGCCGAGCCGCTATTGCCAGTCGGACAGGTTCGAGCCGTTCGTCCGCACGCATTTCGCCGATCATGCCGGCGGCGACAAGATCCTCGCCTTCGCCGAATGGATCCACGACAAGCTCGATTACGTCCCGGGCGCGAGCGACGGCCGGACCGGCGCCACCGATACCTTTATCAGCCGCCAGGGCATTTGCCGCGATTATGCGCATCTGCTTATCGCCTTTTCGCGCGCGGCGGGGATACCGGCGCGGATGGTCTCGGCCTATGCCTGGGATCTCGAGCCGCAGGATTTCCACGCCGTCGTCGAAGTCTGGCTCGACGATCAATGGCATCTCGTCGATCCGTCCCGGCTGGCGCCCGTCGAGGGGCTGGCGCGGATCGTCGTCGGCCGCGACGCCACCGACATCGCCTTCATGACGATCTTCGGCAGCGCGCAGCTCAACAAGCAGACGGTGAGCGTCGAGCGGCTGGACTAGCTTCGCTCAGCGCCTCGCGCAGCGCCCGCGCCGCGGCGCCTATACCGCGCGCGAGATCGGCCGATGTGCACGGTGCGGCAGCGCTGACCCAGCCGCGGATCGGCGCCAGCGCCAGTTCTGCGATCTGCAGTGCGAGCAACGGGAGCGGGAGGACGTAATCTTCTCCGCCATCGGCCAGCCGCTCCTCGACCATTTCGGCGAGAAGCCGCGTAACCCGATCGCCGCGCGGCCCCGAAAAAGTGTCGCGCGCCCGCGCCCGGTTTTCCCAGAAATGATCGAGCAGCAATTCGAGCCGATCGAGGTCGCCGCGCCTCGTTACGGCATCGGCGAGAATGGCGAAGGGTGCCGACAGCGCTTCCATATGGAGGTCTGCGGCGCTGCCATAGTGATCGTAAAAGGTCGATCGGCCGATATCGGCGCGGCTTATGATATCGGCGACGCGGATGTCCTTCTGCCCCGAATGGAGTACGAGCTCGTTGAACGCGGCGATCAACGCCGAGCGCGTCCGTCTCACTCGTCTGTCCTGATGTCCCGTCATCGGCTCTTTCCCGGACAATATGGCCCTGCTGTCCGGTAACGGACGGATTCCGGACCGCGTTTCTTCCCTCCGCCTTGTCCGGCGTTATGGCCGGGCATGCAACCATGGGGAGATGGATGTTGATCGAAGCGCGCGCCGCCGGCGAGACAACTATCGAAGGCGAACGTCTGGCGGGCGGCGTTATGATCGCGGCGGCGTTGCTGTCGGTTCTTGCGATGGGCCATCATCCCTCCGGCGCGCATGCGACAGGCGGGATCGGCGACTATGTCCATGGCGCGATGATCGTCTTGATCAGCGCGCTGTTCTTCTGCTTTGCAAAATTCGCGCAGCGGCGCGGCATCGCCCGCCCGCTGATCCTTGCCGGCCTTGTCGCCTATGCGATCAGCCTTGCCGCGCATATCGGCGCAGCGACGATCAACGGCGCGATCGTCCCGGCACTCGCGGCGTCCGGCCATGACGCGCTCGGTCACGATATCGCGCTGCTCTGCTGGGAAGCCAATCAGGCGTTGGCGCGAATGGGTGTCTATGCGACAGGCACCGCCTTTGCCTGCTGGTCGGCCGATCTGATCCTGCGCGGCGGCACCGCGAACCGGATTCTCGGGGTGGCGGGATTGCTGGCGGGCGTCGGGCCGATGATCGCAATTGGCGGCGGCCTTGCCTCGATGGACCTGGCCGGCGCCATGGCGATCTATGCCGTGCACGGGCTTTGGGCCGCGCTTATCGGCATCCAGTTCATTCGACGCGCGCTCTAGCGATATCGACAAGCCGCGCCGCTTTGCCTAACCGGGCGCGATGCTTCGCTATATCCTTGCCGCGCTCGGCGTTGTTATCCTTGCCGGGGCCGTTATCTGGTTTACCGTGTCGCCGCTGACCATCTTCAATACGATCGTGCCGAAGGATTCGGGCTCCGAACGCGTCGCGCGGATTTCGACGGGGGAGAGCGAGCGCCAGGGTTTCGATATCTATGCGCCGGTGGATGCGAGCGCGGGCGACAATCTGCCGGTGATCGTCTTCTTCCATGGCGGCGGCTGGCGCGACGGTGCGCACCAGCACTATGCCTGGGCCGGACGCGCGCTGGCCGCGCAGGGCGTCGTCGCGGTGATGGCGGGCTATCGGCTGACGCCCGAGGTCGAATGGCCGGCGTTTCAGGAGGACGGCGTCGCCGCGGTGCGCGGGGTGCGCAGGGCGGTCGCGCAATATGGCGGCGATCCCGATCGCCTCTTTCTCGCAGGCCATAGCGCGGGCGCGCAGATCGCCGCCTTGCTCGCGCTCGACGAAAACTGGCTCGGCGAGGATCGCGCAGCCGTCGCCGGATGGATCGGCGTTTCGGGGCCGTATGATTTCTTGCCGCTCGATAGCCCGCGGACGATCGCCGCGTTCTCGAACGCGGATCCGCTCGAGGCGACGCAGCCGCTCGTCTTTGCCGGAGAGGGCGATCCGCCGGCGCTGTTGCTCCACGGATCGACCGACGACACGGTCAACCCGCGCAAGAGCGTCGACATGGCCGCGAAGCTCGAAGCGGCGGGCGTTTCCGTCACCCATATCGTTTATGACGGTGTCGGCCATATCAACATCATCACCGCGCTCGCGCGATGGGGCCGCGACTCCGCGCCGACCTTGCGCGACATGGCGGCGTTCGCGCGCGACACTCGCTAGCCGCATAGCAAGCCGGCATGTGACGACGGCGGCAGCGCCCTAAAACTGCGCCTCTCCGCAACATTGCAACATCGGCGCGACGAAAAACGACGGTCGTCGTCGATTTGATCGACACGAAATTGCCGTTTGTCGATTGAACGGAAAGCTGCCGCCCGCCGTCGAAGGCCGCGTGCCAGCCAGGCGCGTCTCGCATATATCAAATCTCGGCAGCGGACATTCGAAACATCGGAGCCGATGCCGCCCCCTCTAACGCTCGCCGGCATATCCGGCGGCCAAGGTTCAGGAGCCTATTATGAAGAAAGTTGTTTTTGCACTTGCCGCCCTCGGCGTTTCCGTCGGCGCGACCAGCCTCGCAACATCGCCTGCCATGGCGCAGGATTTGCCGAGCGAAACGATCGAAGTCGCGGGCTATAATCTCGCCAGCGAAGAAGGCTATACCGCAGTGGCGGGCCAGATCCGCCGCGCCGCCGGCCGGGTCTGCGGCAATGTCAATCTGCGCAACCTCTCCGAAGCGCCGGGCTGGTTCGCCTGCCGCGACATCGCGGTCGAGGACGGCATGGATCAACTCGCCGACGCCGCGCGCGCCGGTAACGTTACGATCACCGCCTCGCACTGATCGTACCCCATCCCTCAGGCCTTGCGTGCCCCTGCAAGGCTCAACGAACACCCCCGGACGGTCCCTCTCGTCCGGGGGTGTTTTTGTGGATTGAGGAACCTTCTCCCAAGGGGAGAAGGATATAAAGCCTTTGCGAGGAACGAGCTTAGGCGAAGTTGGATGAGGGGTCGTGTCCTGTCGACAGGGCGTGGCCCCTCACCCAGCTCGTTCTAGGCTCTCTGCGCTCGCCAAGAACTCGGCATCCCTCTCCCCTTGGGAGAGGGTTTTATCTTCCCGCGATCTCTTTCACTTTCTTGAGATACGTCCGGCCGATCCGGGCTTCGGTGCCGTCTTCCATTTCGGCGTACCAGCCGCCCTGGCCGTCATGGCGCAGCTTGGCGATCAGTGCACGGTTGAGGATCGCCGAGCGGTGGATGCGGATGAATTTTTCGGGATCGAGTTTTTCCTCGAGCCGGCTGATCGTCTGGTGGAGCAGATAGCTGCGCTGGCCGACATGGAGCCGCATATAATCTCGCTCGGCCTCGATCCGGTCGATGTCGTCGGCGGCGATGCGGATGACTTCGGAGCGATGCGGCACCCAGAATTCGTCGGTCCAGGGCGAATTGTCCCCGGTTTTGGGCGGCGCATCGTGGATCTGCGTGGCGACGCGTTCGAGCGCCTTTTCCAGCCGGTCGCGCGCGACGGGTTTGAGCAGGTAATCGATTGCCGCGACATCGAAGGCCTCGACGGCGAACTGGTCGAAGGCGGTAACGAAGATGATCGCCGGCGACAGCGTCATTTTTTCGAGCGCGCGCGCGACCTCCATTCCGTCCATGCCGGGCATCGCGATATCGAGCAGCAACAACTCGGGCTGCAGCGCCTCGACAAGCCGCAGCGCCGCCTCGCCATCCTGCGCGGTCCCGATCAGGTCGATGCCGGGTATCTCGGCGCAAAGGATCTGCATCCGTTCGATGGCGAGCGGCTCGTCGTCGACAAGCAGGGTACGGAGCGGTTTCTCGGTCATCGGTTCTGGTCCGTTGGTTTTACGTTTACGGCGATGGGTTAGTTTTCAGTCGGACTCAACCTTTCGGATGGGTCTGACCACAAGCTTCCTCGACTCAACAACTTTCGCGGTTGATCGGCAAGGTCAGAACGACTTCGAAGCCGCCGCCGTCAATCGGGCCCCAGATCACGCTGCTCTCGTCGCCGTAGCGCGCCTCGAGCCGGTCGCGGACATTGGTCAGGCCGACGCCGGTGCCGTGCGGCGCATCTTCCTGCTGCATCGGCTCGCCATCATCGGCAACGCGCAGGACGAGTTTGCCGTCCTGCTCCTCGGCATGGATCGACACGGTGACCGGACGGCGGACGCGCGACACGCCATATTTGATCGCATTCTCGACGAGCGGCTGGAGGATCATCGCCGGGACACAGGCCGAGGCGAGCACAGTCGGCACCGAAATGTCGATGATCAGCCGCTCGGGAAAGCGCACCGTCTCGATATCGAGATAAAGCCGCTGGAGGCGAATCTCTTCGGCGAGCGCGACATCGTCGGCGGGTTCGGCCGTCAGGCTCGTGCGGTAGAAGGTCGAAAGGTTGAGGATCATCTTCTCGGCCTCTTCGCGGCGATCGCGCATCACCAGCGTCGAAAGCACGTTCAACGTGTTGAACAGAAAGTGCGGATTGACCTGATAGCGCAGTGCGCGGAGCTGCGCGGTCTGCGCTTCCTGCGCGAAGATCGCCGCGCGGCGCTCGGCCCGGCGGACGATCTGCGCGTAACCCAGCGCCATATAAAGCAGCGTCCAGGCGATCACGACGAAATAGCGCGACATCGAGGCCTCGAAGAACTCCTTGAGCGATGCCCAGGGATCGCGCACGCGAGATTCCTGCCATTGTTGGAGAACCTCCTGCCATTCCTCGCGCTCGAAGACGTTCATCGGATCGGCGACCTCGAAGATATACAAGTTGAATCCGGCGATCGCGGCCGCCACGGGCACAGCCGCGGCGAAGGCGATCGGGATGCGCCAGCGCAGCGGGCGATCGGCGAAGCGTTCGAGAAAGATGAACAGCAGGAAGGTGATGCCGATCGCAAAACCGGTAACGATCGTGCGGTAAACGAGCATCTCGAGATGCGCGCCCGGGCTGACGAGCGCCGCGCGCCCGGTGATGATGACGAAATAGAACGCCCAGAGCCCGGCTATCGAAACCAGCCCCAGCCGCCAATTCACCGATGTTGTCGCCCGCGATTCGGGTGTTGCAAAATTCATACCGCCTTTTAGCCGATCATTTGCGCTTCGTCGCGGGGGACGAACGCCCTAGGTCGAACTGCGCGCCTTCTTGGTCGATAGGGGCCGCACTTCGTTTTCGCGGCTTCGAAAATGGAACCGAACAAGCCGATCGGCGGTTGAAGGAGCGAGGAGGCATTATGACACAGGAAAACGACCAGATCGTCGGCGAAAAGACGATGCGGAAAATGGCGGTTGCGCCGCCCGATCCCGCGAATTCGGGAGAAAAGCCGGACGAATCGCGCGAAGAGGAGGAGCTTGAAGAGGGGCTTGAAGAATCCTTTCCGGCGTCCGATCCGCCCGCCAATACCCAGCCCGGCCATGACCAGCCCGAACATGGCGAAAAAGGCGTAAAACAGGGCTGAACGTGCCCCTCGCGGCGATTATTGCATTTTTGCAACGATTTGCGGGCAATCCCCATGAAAAACCGGACGGCGGTTGAAGCGCCGCCCGGCTCCTGATTCATATGAACGGGGCCGGGCCCTATGGTTAACGCTTCATCAACTGGTGATGTGCATAATTCCCGGACCGATCAACAGCATGGCCGGGGGGCCGGGCAAGATGGCGAAAAAGGCACAAGACGGCGCGATGGCGCTGGCCGAGCTTAAGGAATTCGCGGGATTTTCCTCCGCGACCCAACGTTACGTCCGCCGCTCGCTCGATATCGGCCTTGAACGCACCGACGCCATTCGCCGCTGGTCGCGCGATGTCGTCGAAGCCGCCAGCATTAAGGCGCAGAGCCGCATATACCGCCGGCTCGACCTGATCCGCACGCAGATTCCCGACGATAGCGGCCTCGATGCGGTCGAACCCTTTTTCGGCCCGCTTGTTACCATCTCGGCCTTCGATCTCGGCCAGTCGCGCCTGCCGAGCTTTTCGGCCTATCGCTTTCTCTATGAGCGTCTGCTCGGCCCGCAGATCCGGCCCTGGCTGCCGGGATCGTTCTGCGCCGCCGCGTCGCTGCCGCATATCCATCCCGAAAAACGCAAGGACCTGCTGCAATCGATCAGCGAGGCCGCGGCAACCGCGCCGGGCTGGTCGAACCGCGAACCGAGTTTCTATCCCGATTGGGTTGAAAAGGTGGAAGAAAACGCTCTACCCAATTGACGGCGCATGCGGCCAGCCGCACTTCCATAAACTTGGCGTTCAGCCGCAAATGCGCTATAGTCCCTGCTCTGGTGTTTCTTGAGCAGGATGGTGATCATGATCAAATATGGTGTCGCAGCGGCGGTTGCCGCGCTTCTCGCAACCCCGGCAATGGCCGGCGGTGTCGCGGTCTGCATGGGGTCGACCGAAGACCGCCAGGGGATGACCGATTTCAGCGCGTACACCATCGCCCGGTCCGAGCTTAGCACTGTCGATCGCGGCGCGCTCCAGGACGAAGCCGAGCGCAATTTCCGATCGAGCTACCGTGAGAACCAGCGTGTCCGCTGCCGCGGATATGAAGGCACGGGCCATTATGTCGTGGTTCGCGCCGCGCAGGCGCTCAACGGCCGCGTGTTGCAGCTTCTCGGTTTCGGTTTCGGCGACAATCGCGATGAAGCGCTGGCCAATAGCCGCCAACAGCTTGACGAATATCCCGGCTATCACATGTTTATCGGCCGCGGCGGAGAGCTCGAAGTGATCGAGGAAGGCTCGGTCGACAGCTAGGCTCTTCGCGGTTTTATCGCTGCATTGAGGGCAGAATATTAGGCGCGGCGTCGCGATTAGCGGCAGCCGCGCCATCCATTTGCGCCGCGCTCGGCCTGGTCGAAATGGAAATGATCTTCATGTGCGGCATTATAGTCGGGCGACAGCACAGTCGCGAAGAGATCGCAAGCCTCGTCACGCACGCGGCGCAGGAATAGCGCCGCCTCGCTTTCCCTGTTCCAATCCGCGAGGACGCTGATGCGGCTACCGTCGGCGAGCATGAACGCCGCGATATCGAGCGCGTCGGCGGTCGCATGTTCGGATCAGCGGCCGCTTGCCGCGCCGTTGATCCGGCGGCACGAATAGCCTCCATAATGTTCGATGCCGGCGACATCCTGCGCGAAAATCTCGCGCGCCGCCGGCTGGACGCTCTCGCGTTCCCAGACCGCGAGCGCGGCCGCGACCGGGCAGCTGATCAGCGGGCTTTGCGGGGCATAGGCTATGGCGCGCGCCGCGCCGAATCGCACGCCGTCGGCAAAGCCGCATGCGCTTCCCTCAACATCGATGTCGACGGCGCGGCTATAGTCGATCCGGGCATTTTCGAGCAGCGCCCGGCAATGCGCGGGATCATCGGTCAAATCCGCCAATTTGCGGCCGGTAAACGCGCCGACGGGCCCGTCGAGGTCGAGTTCGGTCCATGGGAAATTCTCGGGATGCATGCGGATGTAATCGCGCAGCATCAGCCCGCCGGCGATCAGGAGAGCAGCGACCAGCAATAGCGGGATCGTTCGGGAAAGGCGCATGGTCATGGTCTCTTAGCGCTTTTTGTGCATAGGGTCCGCGACCATTTTACGCATGGAGGCAATGCGATCGCCGTCACTCGACTCATTAC
>JABDLY010000161.1 GCA_013001755.1 Sphingomonadaceae bacterium | reverse complement strand
CCCGGACACAGTCAATTTACCGCTCCCTCGATTATTCAACTTGTGGGCGTTCATTCGGTTCCGCAACAACAAACCACCATTTCCGATTTTTCGCCACCTTTTCAGCGCCATTGGTTTTCGAGAATGGGGCGCCGAGAAACTGTAAGGGGCAAGTAATGCGTAAATTTCTCTCGATTTTGGGAGCGGCCCTGCTGGCGTCCGCCGTGCAGGCGCAGGAAACGACGCTTGAAGATCCGGCGAGCGCCTTTGGTGCACGCGAAAGCATCGCTGACATCGCATTGGCGCCCGATGGAGCGTCGATCGTCTATGTCGCGCCCGGTGCAGGCCAGGCGGCCAACGTCTACTCGATCGACCTCGAAACGGGCGAGGGCAATACGGTAGCGACGTCGAGCGGCGATCCGTTTTTCCTCAACTGGTGTGAATATTCGGGTGTCGAGCGGATTGTTTGCGGGCTCTATGGCGTCGATCGCCAGGGCCAGTATCTCTTTCCCGTTACACGCCTGATCTCAATGAATCTCGACGGAACCGAGGCGGTTTCGCTCGGCCAGCGCCGTTCGGACTATGCATCCTATGGGCGGTATAATGACGGGCGGATTATCGATTGGTTGCCCGGTGAAGATGGCGAGGTGTTGATGAGTCGGGTTTACGTTCCGGAGGCCTTCCGCACGAACACACGGATCGTCGACAATAGCGAGGGACTTGGCGTCGATCGCATCGATACGCGTACGGCCCGTTCCGAACGGGTCGAAGCACCGCGCGACACGATCGGCCTTTATGGCTCCGACCGGCGTGGGAATGTCCGCATTATGGGGTCATTGCGCCGCCGCGGGGCGACTGGCCGCGCAGACGATACTATCACCTTTTATTACCGTACGCGCGATGATGACGAATGGCGCGATTTGGGTGCCTATAATTTCATCACGCGCGGCGGCTTCCAGCCGCTCGAAGTCGATGCCGAGCGCAATGCCGTCTACGGGCTTCAGCGGCACAATGGCCGCGAGGCGCTCTATCGTATCGCGCTCGACGGGAGCGGCAGCGAAGAACTCGTGTTCGCTCATGATGTTGTAGATGTCGACAATGTCGTACGGATCGGGCGCGCTGGCCGGATCATCGGCGTCACTTTCGCCGAAGATCAGCGTTTTACCCAGTATTTCGACGAGGAATATGCGGCATTGGCACAGGCGCTATCGCAGGCGATTCCCGATTTGCCGCTCGTCCGCTTTGCCGGTGCCAGCGACGATGAAAATGTACTGCTGCTCTGGGCGGGAAGCGATTCAGATCCAGGCCGCTATTTCGTCTACAACAAGGCCGAGCGGACGCTGAACGAGATCATGGTGGCGCGTCCGCGGCTCGAGAATGTCGCGCTCGCATCGGTAAGATCGATCCGGTACCAGGCTGCGGACGGAACCGCGATCCCCGGCTATTTGACGCTGCCGCCGGGGCGGGACGATGCACGCGGAATTCCGGCGGTCGTTATGCCGCATGGCGGGCCCGGTTCGCGCGACGAATGGGGTTTCGATTGGCTCGCGCAATATTTCGCGCATCGCGGTTATGCGGTTCTGCAACCCAATTTCCGCGGCTCGGCCGGTTATGGTGACGACTGGTTTGTCACGAATGGTTTCCAGAATTGGGAGACCGCAATCGGTGACATCAATGCCGGTGGCCGCTGGCTTGTTTCGGAAGGTATTGCCGATCCCGGGCAGCTTGCCATCGTCGGCTGGTCCTATGGCGGCTATGCGGCGCTGCAATCGGGTGTGCTCGATCCGGGGCTGTTCGGAGCCATCGTCGCGATTGCACCGTTCACCGATATCGGGCTTGAGCTCGAACTCACGCAGAACACCACGGCAAGCGCGAATATGCGAGAATATCTGGGCGAGGGACCGCATGTCCGCGCCGGGTCGCCTGCACAGAACGCCGCGCGCATCACGGTACCCGTGATCATGTTCCACGGCACCAACGACGCCAATGTCGATATCCGCCACGCCGAAAGCATGCGCGATGCGCTGCGCGGCGCCGGTAAGCCGGTCGAGCTGATCGTCTATGAGGGCCTTGAGCACAGCCTGCGCGATTCAAGGGTCCGGGCGCAGATGCTGTGGCGCAGCGATCGCTTTCTCAGCGAAACGCTCGGCATCTCCGGTCCGCCTCCGCGCGCGCCATCGGAAGCTGATGACTAAGGCCGGCGCCTAACGCTGGCAGCTTTCGCCGGGGCGATAAGTGCAGACGATATCGGGCGCGAGATCTTCCGCGTGGAAGCGCGTCGGTTTCATCCGCATCGCCGCGAACAGCCGGGACTGGTCGTTGTAATGCGGAGAGCCGGGACGCTCGACCGCCGCGCCGAACTGATGGACGCTCTCCGAATGGACACGGCCCCCGGCGTCCCACCAGATGTCCATGATATAGCTGTCGCCGATCGAGGCGAGGGCCTGTCCGCCATCGGTTTCGGTCCAGTAGATTGCGCGCAGCGCGTCGGGGCCGCCGGTGAGCGGCAGGTCGACATCGCCGCGGCGCAATCGCAAGAAATCATGGAGCGGCGGATCGAGCCGGCCATAATGTTCGCGCAGAAACGCGTTGGCGGCTTCGAGTTCTTCGCGCGGGTCGGGCAGGTCGAGATTGCGATAGGCCTGCCGAGCGATCGGCCGGATCAACAGTGCCGCGATGGTGTCGGCGGGCCCCCGATTGTCGAGATTCCAGTCCCAGCGCGCGAGCATCGCCTGTGCCTCGGCGAGTTCGGCATCGTCGCGGACATCGAGATCGAGCACCTGTTGGAGGAAAATACCGATCCTGTGCTGTCTTGAATAACCGGTGTCATACTTCACGGTCAGCAATTCTTCGCGTCCGATCCGGTTGAGCGCGGACAGCAATTCGGCGGCGCGGTACATCCGGTTGGTTGTATAGGTCTCGATGCCGAGCAGCGGCGAGAAGCTGTCGCAATCGAGATTGTTGGTCGGTGCGGTCGCGATGCACGGCGTGTTGTTCGAATCGAAGACATAGCCAGCCGGCGGATCGATGAGGAACGGGACATCCTCGAACGGTGCATTGCCGGTCCACAGCGCACGCGGATCGTCGCCCGGCAATATGCCCCGCCAGTCATAACCGGCGACGCGGCCCGGGAAACGGGCGTTATACAATCGCGCAATCCGGCCGGTCTCGTCGGCATAGATGAAGTTGAACGAGGGGATCGCCTGCATCCGCATGACATCGACCCATTCATCGAAGCTCTGCGCCCTGGCCATCCGGTAAAACTGCTCGATGGCGCGAATCTCGCCGATCCCGGCATAGCGGATCGCGAACGCGCCATTGTCGTTGACGATCACCGGGCCATGGACCGAACGATAGACAGTGCGCGGAATCGGGATGACGAAGGGGCCGCGCGCGACATGGAGCCAGATGCGGCGGCTTTCGAGCGGCCGCCATTCGTCGCCATAACGGTAATTCTCGCCGTCTTCGTCGAGCGTCAACTCGTAGACATCGACCAGGTCGGGCCGGTTGACGGTCGCCGCCCAGCCGAGATGCCGGTTATGGCCGACCGCAGGAATCGGAAGGCCGGGGAACAATCCGCCGATCATGTCGAGTCCGTTGCGGCTCGTCACATGGGCCTCATACCAGGCGACGGGCCCGGTCCAGGGCTGGTGCGAATTGACGATCAGCCGCGTCGAGCCATCATCGGTGCGCGATGGCGCAATTGCGATGCCGTTCGAGCCGCGCTCGGTATCGGGTCCGCTGTCGCGCGGCGGCGCTTCGTTCGATGCCAGCGCGCCGAGCGTCCGGTCGAGGCCGTAGAAAAACGGCGTGTTGAACGCGCCGCCGGCGGCGACATCGCGGCCGGTGACGGGGAACAGCCCGCGCAGCCGGAACTCCTCGGGATGGCGCGCCGCATAGAGGTTTATCCCGTCGGCATAGGCTTCGATCAGAGCGCGCGTCTCGGGCGAAAGTTCGCTCTCATAGCCCGCTTCGACATCGGCGCGGACATTGAGCAGGTGATAGGCATAATCGCGCGCCGCGCCGTCGATGCCGAGCAATTCGCCCGCCCGCCCGCGCGACGCGGCGAGCGATTCCTGCAGTGTGAAGAAATCGTCTTCGGCATGCGCATAGGCAAAGCCGAAAGCGGCATCGGCGTCGGTCTCCCCCAGAATATGCGGCACGCCATAGGAATCGCGCCGGATCACGACATCATATTCGGCGCTCGGCTCTTCGATTGTCGAACGCTGCGCATACCAGCTGCTGTTATGCGCGATATTGATCGCTGCGATGCTGGCGATAGCGAGCACAAGCACCAGCACTATTTTCAATGCGATCCTCATAGCGCCTCTGAGTCCTTGTCCGGCCCGTCGGGGCGGGAGAGAATGAATATTGACACGACTGTAAGCACGGCCAGCTGCACGAGCAATATCCGCTGGGGTACATCCATGGCGATGCTCACAAGCGGCGTGGCGACGATGACGGCCATTGCGGTGATTTTCGCGCGGCGGCTGATCGCGCCGTGACGACGCCAATTGTGGATCGGCGGTCCGAGGTGTGGATGTTCATCGAGCCAGCGCGCCAGCCTCGACGACGAGCGGGCGAAGGCGAACGCAGCGAGCAGCAGGAACGGCGTCGTCGGCAATAGCGGCAGCATTATCCCGGCAATGCCGAAAAGCAGCGCCAGCAGGCCGACAACCAGCCAGAATAGCCGGGCTCCAAGGTTTCGTTTCATAGCCGGGCGGTAGCATGACTGCGCATCGCGCCCCAGACTTCTGTGATGTGCGACACCAATGCGTTTTTCATGTACGATAATGGGGGCGTTATCCGCTGCTCGCACGACAAGCGAAACGCGGCTTCCGTTTTCAAGACATCAGGGAGAGGCACGATGACCGAGACAATTGACGAAGCAAAAGTCGAGGAGCTGGCCGGCAAGCTGGTCGGCGATGTGGCAAGCGCGCTCAGTCTCTACATGGCCTATATCGGTGATCAGGCCGGTGTTTACGCGGCGCTCGATGGAGCGGGCCCGCTCACGGTCGACGAACTGGCCGGCAAGACGGGGCTCAATCCGAAATATCTGCATGAATGGCTCGGGTCGAATGCGGCGGCCGGCTATGTGACTTACGATGCGGCCGAAGATCGGTTTTCGCTGACGCCCGAACAGGCGCTTGTGATGGCGCGCGAGGGGCAGCCTGCCTGCATGCAGGGCTTCATCCAGGCGGTCGTCTCGCAATATGAAGAAAATGAAAAATCGGTCGCGACGTTCATGTCGGGCGAGGGCAGGCCATGGGGCGATCATTCGCAATGCCTGTTCTGCGGCACCGACCGGTTTTTCCGGCCCGGCTATCAGGCCAATCTGCTCGACAATTGGATCCCTGCGCTCGAAGGCGTCGAGGAGAAGCTCAAGGCTGGCGCCAAGGTTGCCGATATCGGTTGCGGTCTTGGCTCATCGACACTGCTGATGGCTAAAGCCTATCCCAATTCGACGATCCACGGCATCGATTATCACGCGCCGTCGATCGAGGAGGCGCGCGCGAAAGCGGCGGAAGCCGGCGTCACCAATATCGAATTCCATGTTGCGACGGCGCAGGACTTCGCCGGCGAAGGTTTCGATTTCGCATGCATCTTCGATGCGCTGCACGATATGGGTGATCCGGTGGGTGCGGCGCGGCATGTGCGCCAAACGCTGAAGGACGACGGCACTTTCATGCTTGTCGAGCCGATGGCCGGCGATACCATGGCGGACAACATGAATCCGCTCGGCCAGATTTTCTACGCCTTCTCGACGACTGTGTGTACGCCGAATTCGCTGGCGCAGGATGTCGGGCTCGGCCTCGGAGCGCAGGCCGGCCAGAAAAGGCTGACGGAGGTGTTGAACGAAGCAGGCTTCGGCACTGTCCGCCGTGCCGCCGAAACGCCGACCAACATGGTGCTGGAGGTTATCGGTTAACTGGGAAAACGAAAATGGGCGGCCTCGCGGGGCCGCCCATTTTGTATTCGATTGAACTTCGCCTAGCGCGAATAGAATTCGACGACGAGGTTCGGTTCCATGCGGACCGGGTAGGGCACTTCGTCGAGCGTCGGGATGCGCGTGAAGACGACCTTAGAGGTTCCGTCGGGAACGACATAGTCGGGAATTTCGCGCTCGGTGAGGCTTTGCGCCTCGAGAACAAGCGCCATGTCCTGTGCCTTCTGGCGAAGCGTGATTTCGTCGCCCAGCGCAATGCGGCGCGAAGGAATGTTGCACTTGCCGCCATTGACGCGGACGTGGCCGTGATTGACGAGCTGGCGCGCAGCGAAGATCGTCGGTGCGAATTTAGCGCGATAGACGATCATGTCGAGGCGCTGCTCGAGAATGCCGATGAGGTTCTGCGAGGTATCGCCCTTCATCGCGCTGGCTTCTTTATACGCCCGGCGGAACTGTTTTTCGGTGATGTCGCCATAATAGCCCTT
Source organism: Sphingomonadaceae bacterium (assembly GCA_013001755.1). Classification (GTDB taxonomy): domain Bacteria; phylum Pseudomonadota; class Alphaproteobacteria; order Sphingomonadales; family Sphingomonadaceae; genus Parasphingopyxis. The sequence goes on along the minus strand of JABDLY010000161.1, from coordinate 6,955 downwards.
GAGCTTCTGCTTGGCGCGCAGCTGGATACCGAAGTCGGAAAGCTTGCCCTTGCGGCGCTGGCCATGCTGGCCGGGGCCGTATTCGCGGCGGTTTACCGGGGATTTCGGGCGGCCCCAGATGTTTTCACCCATCCGGCGGTCGAGTTTATACTTGGCGCTCTTGCGCTTCGACATTGTCTGTCTCCAATTTGCTTGTTTCAAATCCCGGAACGCACCGCCATGCCAATCTGCATGACGCGGCCACCACTTCACCGGGGTGCGGGGCCAATTGCGAAGGCGCGCATGTGGCTGCGCGAGGCGCGAATGTCAAGCTATCTCAACGATACCAGGCAACTCATGTCGAGGTCAGCCGCCAGGGCCGTAGGTGCTCGTGCTACGTCCGCTATTTCCGAACGTGCCAGCTCCCTGTGCGCTCTCAAGGGCATCGCGATTTTGCCGCTGGAGTGCGTTCCATTCTGCCTGGGTCTTGCAAATCCGACGGGATCCGATGCGGGTGCCCGAGGGCGGTGCGGTTCGGCGGCAAATCCTACGTGCAGATGTATCTTCGGCGCCCTCTGCGGATTGCTCTGCGACTGCCGCCTGTGCCGGTTGCCCGATAGCCGGGGCAGCGCAGATTGAGGCTATGAGCAACGTCGAAAAGGCCAGGGTCTTCGTCATCATTGAGTGCAGCTTTCGATTATTGAACTAGGGTTCGTGAAACAGCGCCGACGCCATGCCATCGGAGACCGATGGCATGGTGCCTTGGTGACGAAGACGTGGAGGCTATCGGCTCTACCTTGCAAACGCAAATCGAAGCCTAATCGTTGGTTCGATTGACGCCCGCTCTCTCAAGCGCTTCGCGCGCTTCACGCTCAGCCGAATCCCATACATCCTGCGTCTGACAAAGGCGCCGCCGACCGATGCGCGATCCCGTTGGCGGAGCTACGCGGCGGCAAACGACTTCGTTACGCCGACCGTCTGATTCCTCGGCGGCGTCATCCGACGCAGCGGCTTGCTGAGCGGGAGCGGCGCCCGGCATTGCAACAAGCAAGCCGGCGGTAAGCGACAGCGACACAGATTTAAGAAAACGCATATTATTCAAACTCCTTGAAAGATAAACTAATTCGCGTCCGATCGGACGGCAATTCTGAAAGAAAACAGCGGTCTGATGAGTCTATGCACTCCGATGTCTCAGGATTCCCGTCCATGTCTCAAAAAAGAAGGGGTGGGTATCATGTGCAAATAAGCGATAAAAGATAGCATTAATATGACATGGGCAACTTGGGCGTTGAACAGGCCGATGCGCGGAGGGTGCGCAGATGCCAATCGGAGCTATTTGCTGTTGTTGGCTTGTGCGCGGATTGAAAGCCTGTCGGTGAAATAGTCGCGATCGCTTTCCAGCTGGGCCCATTCGGCTGCTGTCTTGCAGATGTTGCGTGCGCCGATCCGACTTCCCGCAGGGGGCGGCATGCGCCGGCAAATGATGCGCTCGCCAAGGCTGATGTCGGGAACCTCGACTTGCAGCACGTTTGCCGGGGGTTCGTTTTCGGTCTGCGTTGCAAATGATGGGGATGCCGTCGCCATTGCCGCCGTTGCGGCAACCATGGCTGCTTTGGCGAAAGAAAAATGGTGCATATCGGCTTCCTGTTTCCTGGTTCAATTCACGCGTTCGTCGCGCTTATGCTGATCCGATCGGGCCAGCCTCGGCCCGCACTACACGGCAGTTCGATCAATGTGCGGGCGGCTGAAACAGAGTCCTAAAAATTGCCGCGATTTCTCAGACCGGCATTTTCAAGTGTCTGGTAAATTTCGCTGCGCCTCTCCTGCCATTGACGCTGGGTCAGGCAAATATTGCGCGTTCGTGGCAACCGGGATCCCGTGGCTTCCTCCACGCGCTCGCAAACGATGCGCGTGCCCGAGTTCGGCTCCCAGTCTTCCGCCTGCTCCTCGGATCCAGTATTCAGCGTCTGTTCCTGATGAGTGGCTGCGATCGACGGCGCAGCAAGGGTAAGCGTCAGACCGGAAATCACGGCGAAAGAAACTCGACGGTGCATTTTCATCTCCTCATCGTATCGGTTATCTACTCCACTAACAGGCCGGGTTGGAACATTGGGGCGATTTGCCGAGTGTGTTGCCGAGTCGGCTTCGAAGTCCGGCGCTTTCGAGCTGTTGTTCGATTTCGCGATCGATCACGGACCATTGAGTCTGCGTACGGCATACGCGTGCGCCTCCGATCCTTGAACCGGTCGGTGCCGCATAGCGCCTACAGCTCAACGTTGCCGCTGCTGACGGATTCGTACCGTCCGATGCTCCTTCGAGGACATCATCAAATGCCAGGGCTGGCGCGGCGACCATCATCGTTCCGGCAAGTGCGATGCCGGCGATCTTGTTCATTCCCATATTTCCTCTCCCTATGGTGAACGCGCCTGGTTGCCGCGTTACTCGTTGCCGAAACGGCTGCGCGTCCCTGCATTTTCCAGCGTATCGCGCGTTTCCTGTTCGATCAGGTCCCATTCGTGCTGGGTTTTGCAGATCCGGCGCGGTCCGATACGCGATCCCGTTGGCGGAGCAATGCGGCGGCAGATGATACGGTTTTGCGGGTCGACGGCGTCTTCATCGACTTCGCTAGACGCGGTTTGTTGTGCGGGCGCGGCAGCGGGCATTGAAACGAGCAGGCCAGCAGCAAGAGCCAGCGGTACAGATTTAACAAATCGCATTTATTCAACTCCTTACGAGACTATAATTCTGGGTCACCGATCGTACGCCATTAACAAATTGCGAACGGCGATCTAGGGCGACTATACACTCGCGAGCCGTAAATGCCCAGAGCATGCTTCACCAAAAATCGCGGATTGCCGCCGGATATATGTAGACGATGAAGGATAACGCCAGCATGAACACCGACGATCTGGGTGTCGAACCGGACCGATGCATCGATATGCGCGAGGTTCGCGAAGGCGTCGATGCTGTCGACCGCGCGCTGATTGCTCTGGTCGACCGCCGTTTCGGCTATATGGAGGCGGCGGCGCGAATAAAGCCCGATCGCGCAGCGGTGCGCGACGAAGCGCGCAAGGCGCAGGTGATCGACAATGTCAAAAAGCTTGCCGGAGAGGCCGGTATTCCGGTGCCCTTGGTCGCTGCGATGTGGGAAATGCTCGTCGAGGGGTCAATCGCCTATGAGATGGTGAAATTCTGCGAAATCGACGATCGGCCTTAGCGGCGGAGTTTTGATCGCCCTGTTTTAGCACAAATACAGCAAATGCGCCCATCCGGCGCTTTTGCCGGCTGGCCGCGTCGATCAGCGTTTTTTCGCCAGCGCCGATACGATACCGCGTAACGCCTGGACTTCGAGCGACGTCCAGCCGGGTTTGGTCAGGATCGAACGAAGCGTTCTTCTGGTCGATGGGACGCGATCGGGTGGGAAGAAATAGCCGGTCGGCTCGAGCGCGTTTTCGAGATGGCCGATCAGTGCGTCGAGCTCGGCCTGGGGTGCCGGCGGCTCGGCTTCTGTTTCGGTCGGGACGGTGAGGTTGGAACCCTTCGACCATTCATAGGCCATCAGGATGACCGCCTGGGCGAGGTTGAGCGAGCTGAAATCGGGGTTCACCGGAACGGTTACAATGGTGCGCGCCAGCGCGACATCTTCGGCGTCGAGGCCGGAACGTTCGGGGCCGAAGAGGATCGCCGATCGCCCCGGGGTTTCGTGCATCGCTCGGCCTGCTTCTTGGGGCGTGACCACGGGTTTCGGCAGGCCGCGTTTGCGAACGGTTGTGGCGAAAGCCTGCGTGCAATCCGCGACGGCGTCCGACACCGTCTCGAACAGCTGCGCCGTTTCGAGGACGCTGTCCGCACCCGAGGCAGACGGGATCGCCGATGCGTTGGGCCAGCCATCGCGCGGCGCGACGATCCGCATATCGGTCAGCCCGAAATTGAGCATGGCACGTGCCGCCTTGCCGATATTCTCGCCAAGCTGCGGACGGACGAGCACGATAGCGGGAGGCGGGGGAACGATATCGTTCACTCGTCGAACAGGTCCTTCACCGTACCGGCGAATTCCTGAAAGTCCCTGGCTTCGGTGAAATCCTTGTAGACGCTGGCGAAGCGGATATAGGCGACACTGTCGAGTTGTTGGAGCCCCTCCATCACCATCTCACCGATGCGTTTTGAGGCGATGTCGGTATCGCCGCTGGTTTCAAGCCGTCGCTGGATGCCCGAAACGAGCTGATCGATCTGTTCCTGTTCGATGCCGCGCTTGCGGCAGGCGAGCGCGATCGAATTTTCGAGCTTCGAGCGATCGAACGCTTCGCGGCGGTTCTGGCTCTTGACGATCGTTACTTCGCGCAGCTGGATCCGCTCGAATGTCGTAAAGCGCGCGCCGCAACTTTCGCACTGCCGCCGCCGCCTGATGGTCGCGCCTTCCTCGGTCGGCCGGCTGTCCTTTACCTGGCTTCCATCATGCGCGCAGAACGGACAGCGCATCTACATTCCCGGATAGATTGGGAAGCGATCGCACAACGTTTCAACGCGTTTGAGGACATCGGCTTCAACCTCGGGATCGCCGTCCTCGCCCTTGTCGCGCAAGCCATCGAGAACATCGGCGACCATATCGCCAATCTCACGAAATTCGGCGAGGCCGAAACCGCGCGTCGTGCCGGCGGGCGAACCGACGCGAATGCCGCTCGTCTTGGCCGGGGGCAGGGGATCGAAGGGAACGCCGTTCTTGTTGCAGGTGATCCCGGCGCGCTCGAGCGCTTCATCGGCGTCGCGGCCGGTCACGCCGAGCGGCCGCAGGTCGATCAGCGCGAGGTGCGTGTCGGTTCCGCCCGCCACGACATCGGCGCCGCGTTCCTTGAGGCGGCTGGCAAGCGCCTTGGCATTTTCGATAACCGCGGCGGCATAGCTTTTGAACTCGGGCTGGAGCGCTTCGCCGAACGCTACGGCCTTGGCGGCGATGACATGCATCAGCGGGCCGCCCTGAAGGCCGGGGAAAACCGCCGAGTTGATTTTCTTCGCGATGGCCTCGTCATCGGTCAGCACCATGCCGCCGCGCGGGCCGCGCAACGTCTTGTGCGTGGTCGTCGTAACGACATGCGCATGGCCGAACGGCGTGGGATGGTGGCCAGCGGCAACCAGTCCGGCGAAATGCGCCATATCGACCATGAGATAGGCGTCGACTTCGTCGCAAATCTTCCTGAACCGTGCGAAATCGATGATCCGCGGATAGGCCGATCCGCCCGCGATGATCATCTTCGGCTTATGTTCGCGCGCCAGCGCCTCGACCTGGTCGAAATCGATCAGATGATCGTTTTCGCGAACGCCGTACTGGATCGCATTGAACCATTTGCCCGATTGGGCTGGCTTGGCGCCGTGCGTCAGATGGCCGCCGGCATCTAGGCTCATGCCCATGATCGTATCGCCAGGCGTCGTCAGCGCGAGCATGACCGCGCCATTGGCCTGCGCGCCCGAATGCGGCTGGACGTTGGCGAAACCGCAACCGAACAGCTCTTTGGCGCGCTCGATGGCCAGCGTTTCGACCGAGTCCGACGGCGCGCAGCCCTGATAGTAACGGCGGCCCGGATAGCCTTCGGCATATTTGTTGGTCAGCACCGATCCCTGCGCCTCGAGCACAGCGCGCGAGACGATATTTTCCGACGCGATCAGCTCGATCTGTTTCTGCTGGCGGCTGAGTTCCGCCGTGAGCGCGCTCGCGACATCAGGATCGGTCGTGCTGACATCGTCGGAGAAGAACCCGTCGGGCTTGCTGTAGCCGATATCGGCGGGATTGGTGCTCATGCGTGTTCCTTGGCGGATTGCGGATGGGTAAGTTTATCGACGCGGTGCTGGTGGCGACCGCCGCCAAAAGGCGTCTCGAGAAAAGCGGCGAGGCAGTCCTTGGCGGTTTCGACACCGATCAGCCGCGCGCCCATTGCAATGACGTTTGCGTCATTATGTTCGCGTGAAAGCCGCGCCGAAAGATTGTCCGAGACGAGGGCACAGCGGCAGGCCCGGTGACGGTTGACCGCCATCGAAATGCCAATACCCGAACCGCACAGCGCGACGCCAAAGACCGCCTCGCCCTCGGCGATATGTTCGGCCAGCTTGTAGCCATAATCGGGATAATCGACCGAATCGGAAGAATGCGGGCCAAGATCGTCGACATTATGGCCCTGGCTGGCGAGCCATTCGACGAGCACGGTCTTAAGCTCGATGGCGGCGTGATCCGATGCAATGGCGATGCGATGGGTCATGGCGACCTCCCTGCGGCGATATGATGGCTCATCTAGGCGTTACGCCCGACGAGTGCCACCACCCATAGTGCGATTTTCCACAAAACTGTGGGATCAGCAACGAATCAAATGCAGACCGGGCATCCGCTGCTGACGGGCGCTATGTTAGGCGTCGACCCATTTTTGCGCCGACTCCCTGCGATGAGGACAGCCCGGCCAGCAGCAGGGGCGGCGATTGCCCTCGAGAATTTCCTCCTGCAGCCGCGCGAGGCGTTTTTCGCGTGTCTCCGCTTTTTTCGCCGACGTCATCCAGCAGATCCATTCATTGCGACCCAGCGAAGTCAGGCCGTTCCATTTCTCTTGCAGGGACGTATCGCTATCGAGGGCGGATCGCAGATCGGCAGGCACTTTGTGTCGGAAGTCCTTGGATGCCGGCTTTGCCATGCCCGTCATGTAATCTGCCTCCGTCCGATTTCAAACTGCAAGATATTGCGGCGACAGTGACCAAACCGGCTGCCCTCGAAAAACTCTTCAAATGTAGGAAAAGCTATGCAGCCAGCCGCAGCTCTTCCCGGCTCCATATTTCGAGCAAGGCTTCGGTCAGCTCGCGCATCATAGTTTCGCTGTGCGTCGGACCCGGGGTGAAGCGCAGGCGTTCGGTGCCGCGCGGGACTGTGGGATAATTGATCGGCTGGACGTAGACGCCGTATTCGGCGAGCAGGATATCGCTGATCCGCTTGGCCTTGACC
>JABDLY010000146.1 GCA_013001755.1 Sphingomonadaceae bacterium | reverse complement strand
GATCCGGGTTTCTCTGCGGGCCCGGATTGCTGATCACCAACAACCATGTTCTGGGCAATTCAGCCGAAGCGAGCCAGGCAGAGGCCGAATTCAACTTCGAGCATGACGCCGACGGGGTTCTCGGCCGGCCCATCCAGTTCAATCTCCAGCCCGAGCAGATATTCTTCACCGATGCCGAGCTTGACTTCACGATCGTCGCAATCGCGCCGCATTCGGACAGCGGCGTCGCCGCCGAACGCTTCGGCTTCATCCCGTTATTGCCGATGAGCGGCAAGGGGCTGCCCGGCGAACGCGTGTCGATTATCCAGCATCCCGGCGGCCAACCCAAGCAGATCGCCATCCGCGCGAACAAGATTATCGAGCTTGCGCAGGATGACGTGCCCAATGTCGATCTGACCAGATTCATCCATTATGTTACCGACACCGATGCCGGATCGTCGGGATCGCCGGTACTCAATGATCAATGGCAGGCCGTGGCATTGCATCACAAGGCGGTTCCGGCACCCAATTTCTTTGGCCCGTCGAGCGTTCCGGTCTGGCTGGCCAATGAGGGCGTGCGCATCAGCGCGATTTTCAATCGGCTCGAGCGCGATCGTTTTTCGAACCAGCTGGCGGCGCGGGTGCTCGAACGGCTCGAACAGGGGCTTGGCATCGCGCCTTCACGCAGCGGTTTCGAAGCGCGCGACGATCGCTATGAGAAAGATCGCAAGCCGTTCAAGGAAAGCCGCTGGCAGAGCCCGGACCTGGGCTATGATGCAGATTTTCTGAGCGAGAATCTGCCGCTTGCGCCGATTGTCGAGCCGCTGCTCGAAGCCGGCGACATTGCCCCCCTCAACGATAGCGGGGGCGATCGCCTCGATTACCGGCACTTCTCGGTCTATGTTCACGAGAAGCGGAAGTTCGCGCTGATGACTGCCGTCAACATAGACGGCAATAAATTCATCCATCCCGGCAGCCGGTCGGACGCGTGGCGCCAGGATCTGCGGATGGACAGCGAATATCAGCCGGCTGGCAATTTCTACGAGCGCAAGCTCGCCGACGAAGCGGTCTATTTCAGCCGCGGCCATCTCGTGCGCCGTTTCGATCCCTGCTGGGGCGACACTAAGGAAGAGGCGCGGCTCGCCGAAGCCGATACCTTCCACTATGCAAACGCCGCGCCGCAGCATCAGAGATATAACAATGTCGATTGGGGCGATCTGGAAGATGCGCTGCTCGATCGGGCGCAGACCGACGAGCGCAAGATGAGTGTGCTGACCGGCCCGATATTCGGCGACAATGATCCGGTCTATGGCCGCGATCGCGAGGGCGGGCCCTGGCGCATACCGCTGACCTTCTGGAAGGTCATTATGCTGCAAAAGACGCCGGACACGCTCGCCGTCGCATCGTTCATGGTCGGCCAGGTGCAATATGTGAAGGCGCTATACGAGGCGCGCGTCTTTTCCAGCCTCAGTGCCTATACGCGCGAAGAGCTGGCGCAGATCCAAACGACGGTCACCGCGATCGGCGATGCGACCGGGCTCGATTTCTCGTCGCTTGAGAAATTCGATGTCCAGGCCCATCTGGAATCGACGCGGCAGACACGCTGGCTGCGTTCGGCCGCCGATGCCATGATTTAACCGTCTTCAATATACAGAAACACCAGGTGAACCGGCCAAGCCGAAGAAGCGCGAGAGAGCCGCCAAAAAGTTCACCAGAAATTGATACTCCGGTGCATAATGCGCGTCCTGCCCCGGCGACGCGATAGCGAGATTCGCTATTCCGACCAGATATTTGGTGATAGTGGACGTCAATGAACCTGATCACTTTCACCCAGCCGTTCCGATCGCAGCGCTGGGCGGGCTATATATTGGCGATATTGCTCAGCTTCGGCGCGGTCTGGCTTCGCATGGCGGTCGGCCCGGCACTGAGCGGATTTCCGTTTCTGACCTTTTTCGGAGCGGTGGTGATTGCCGCGTTTTTGGGCGGGCTTGGGCCGGGGATCGCAGCGGTCATCGCCTCCGCGCTGCTCGCCAATGTCTATATGATCGATCCCGTCGGCGCCTTTGCCTACGATTGGCCGCGAGCCTGGGTGGCGATGACGCTTTTCATTGCAACGAGCGGGCTGGCGGCTTGGCTACTCCACCGCATGCTGGTCGCGCACAAAGACGATACCGCGCACAAGCGCGAACTTGAGGCGCTCAACAACTCGCTGGAACGGCTCGTCGAGGAGCGTACCGCCGCGCTCAAGCAGGAGATGGCCGAACGCGAGGAAGCCGAAACGCAGCTTCGACATCTGCAAAAAATGGAATCGCTCGGCCAGCTTACCGGCGGCATCGCGCATGATTTCAACAATATGCTCGCGGTGGTCATCGGAATGCTCGATATCGCCAAGCGGCGAATGACCGGTGCCGAGGACCCCAAAGTCGTTGAGTGTATCGACAACGCCGTAACAGGCGCCGAGCGTGCGGCGACGCTGACGGCGAGATTGCTTGCCTTTTCGCGACAACAGCCGCTTGAACCGAGCGCATTCGACGCGAATGGGTTCGTGGCCAATATGTCCGAAATTATCGGTCGTTCGATCGGCGAGCATATCGAAGTCGATACGGTGCTCGCCGACGGGCTCTGGCACGCCTTTGCCGATGCGGCCCGACTTGAGAACGCAATCCTCAATCTTGCCGTGAACGGGCGAGACGCGATGCCCGATGGCGGCAAGCTCACCATCGAGACAGGCAATGCCGAACTCGATGAATATTATGTTCGGGAACATCCAGAGGTCCGGCCAGGGCAATATGTCATGATCTGCATCACCGACAATGGTTGCGGAATGCCGCGCGAAGTCGTCGATCGCGTCTTCGATCCGTTCTTCACCACAAAGGAGGTCGGCAAGGGTACCGGGCTCGGGTTGAGCCAAGTCTACGGATTCGTAAAACAATCGGGCGGCCACATCAAAATATACTCCGAGATCGGTGCGGGCACAGCGGTAAAAATCTATCTTCCGCGGCATCTCGGCGACCTTCCCGTTAGCGTGGAGGACGTTGGGTTGGCCGGTGATCTGCCGCTCGGGTCGAAAGAGATTGCAATCCTTGTCGTCGAGGATGACGACAATGTACGGCAGATGACCGTCGATACGTTGCTCGAACTGGGATATGGCGTCATCGCGGCCGCTGGCGCGCACGAAGCGCTGCGCATGATCGCAGATCGCCCGTCTATCGACCTTCTCTTCACCGATGTCGTGATGCCTGCGATGAACGGGCGCGAACTCGCCGATATCGTGAGCGAGAGCCATCCGAATATCGCCGTGCTTTTCACGACCGGATATACGCGCAATGCGGTTGTCCATAACGGCTTGCTTGATGACGGTGTCAGTTTTCTGCCTAAGCCGTTCACGCTCGAACAACTGGCGCATAAGGTACACGAAACCCTGGCCGCAAAAGATGTGAATGGCGCAGAATAGTGGTTCGCGGCGCGTTTGTCGTTGCTTCGATGCCCCGCGCTTTGTTTAACGTCCGCCTTCGCTTATACCGTTCAAATGTTTTTTGAATCGGATATTTATGATGCATTGGCGCGTGCGGCGATCCTGACGCCGCTGGCGTTGTTCTGGATCGTGTTCCTGACGCGGATCGTCGGGTTGCGATCGTTTTCCAAGATGACGGCGTTCGACTTCGTCGCCACCGTGGCAACCGGCTCGCTGCTCGCCAATGCCGGCGTCGCCACCAATTGGCCGGATTTCGTTCAGACGCTTGCCGCGATATTCGCGCTGTTCCTTGTTCAGATGATCGTCGCCTGGTCGCGCCAGCGCTCGAAAACCGTGCAGCATATCCTCGATAATAATCCGCGCATATTGATGCGGGACGGTAAGATCGACGAACAGGCGCTGCGCGATACGCGAACCGCGCGTTCGGACGTGATTGCCAAGCTGCGCGAAGCCAATGCGCTCGAACTTGGAAAGGTGCGTTATGTCGTGCTCGAGGCGACGGGAGATATCGCGGTGCTCCACGGTGATCGTATCGACGATGAACTGATCGACAAGATAAACTAGGGCGCGGGCGTGGCCGACTATCCGCCCGATGCAATCGAGGAACGCCACCTCGCGGGCACTGGGCCGGGCGGGCAGAATGTCAACAAGGTGGCGAGCGTCGTACAGCTGCGCGTCGATGCGACTCGGCTCGGGCTGAGTCCGGCCGTCTATCGCCGCCTGCGCGACCTGGCGGGCAGCCGGATGACGGCCGGAGGCATGTTGATCCTGACCGCACGTGCGCATCGGACGCAGGAGGCCAATCGCCGCGACGCCCATGCCCGGCTCGAAACATTGCTCAAGAAAGCGCACCATCGTCCGCCGCACCGCGTCAAGACGCGGCCGAGCCGCGCGGCGAAGGCGAGGCGCGTGGACAACAAGAAGGCGCGCAGTGCAGTGAAAAAGGCGCGCGGCAAGCCGAAGTTGGATTGACTGTTCCGTCATTGCGAGGAGCGAAGCGATGCGGCAATCCAGAGTCTACGGCGGCATCGCCTGCGGCTCTGGATTGGTTGACCTTCGGTCGCCTTCGGCCCGCTGCGCTCGCAATGACGGCCTGTTACATCCGAACGATCACTTTATAGGAGCCACGATGCACGAATTCGCCATCGCAGATACCGACGACAAGGCCGTTCTTTATGCCGATCTTCTCTCGGCTCTCGACGGGTTGACGGCGGGCGAACCCGATCCGGTGGCCAATATGGCGAACGCGGCCGCGCTGCTTTGGGAATACCTGCCCGATATCAACTGGGCGGGATTTTACCGGCTGATCGACGGCGAGCTCGTGCTCGGGCCGTTTCAGGGCAAGGTGGCATGTATCCGGATCGCGTCCGGCGAAGGGGTGTGCGGCGCGGCGGCAGCGACGCGCGAGACGCAACTGGTCGACGATGTCGACGCCTTTCCCGGCCATATCCCGTGCGATGGAGCCTCGGCCTCGGAGCTTGTCGTGCCGATCATGGTTAACGGCGTGCTGTTCGGCGTGCTCGATATCGACAGCCCGTCAAAGGCGCGGTTCGACCAGATCGACGCCCGGGGCTGCGAAAAACTGGTCGCGCTGCTGGGGCCGAGGCTTATGCGGCGTTAACCATGGCTGTTAACGCTTTTGCTTCAAATCGGGACATTCCCGACCTGCTCGCGGCGTGGCGCTAGCTCCTTGAAAGTGTTAACAAAGTCCTAATTTCCGGTTCGCGCGCGCCGATCGGGTTAGGATTGGGAGGACGAGTAACAATGAAAACTCTGGTTTATCTGGGCCTTATGGCTTCCGTAGCGTTGGTGCCGGGAACGGCGATCGCGCAGACCGAATCAGGCGCAGCGTCGTCGGCGGGCATTGCCATTGCGACAGGCGCGAACCGCGCGGCACGCAGTGGCGGCATGCGCGGTGGCAATCGGATGCGCGGTGGTCACCGTATGCGCGGTGGCAACCGGATGCGCGGCCGCCACGGTATGCGCGGCGGCAATCGCACTGTCGTTCGTCACGGGGGAGGTCATCGCAACATGACGCGCCATGGCGGCGGGCACCGCAATGCTATGCGTCACGGTGGCGGCCATCGTACTACGATCCGTCATGGCGGCGGGCATCGCGTTGTCCGGCATGGTGGCGGTCGGCGATTCGATCGCGGTACGCGCTTTTTCGTTGGCGGTTTCCTGCCGAGTTACTTCCTTGCGCCACAATATTATGTCCGCAGCTATTCGAATTACGGCCTGGCCCATCCGTCGCACGGCCATCGTTGGGTGCGCTATTATGACGACGCCTATCTCGTCGACGATCGCGGCTATATCGCCGATTATCGCTATGGCGTTCCCTATGACGGCGGCTATGCGAGCGCGGGCGACGGCTATTATGGCGGCAGCTATGGCGGCGGCGGCTATTATGACGACGATTATTACAATGAAGATCGTCGCGGCAGCCGCACCGGCAGCACGATCGGCGGCGCGATCGTCGGCGGTGCCGTCGGCGCTATTGCGGGCGGCGCGATAGCCGGCCGCGGCGACCGTACCGAGGGTGCGCTGATCGGCGGCGCCATAGGCGCGCTTGCCGGCGGTGCGATCGGTCACTCGGCAGGCGGACGCGATCGTCATCGCGATCACGGTACGAGCTATGACGATGTCGACGATCGCTATTATGACGGCCGCCGCGCCGCGCACGACCATGGCGATCATCACAGTGAACGGCCGCACGATCGCGGCCCGGTTCCGGCATATGTCGGCCGCGGCGGCTATCAGCCTGCCCCGCAGCCGCATATCGAATATCGTCCAGCGCCCGCACCGCGCCCGCATCACCCGCCGGTGCGCACGCGCATCCATGTCGGCGGCGGATCGCATCAAGCGCCGGGCATCGTCCAGAATGCCAACACGACCATCGTGCTCAATTCGCAGCCCGCGGTGATGACGACGACGACCTTTATCGAAGAGGAAGTCGAATATGTCGCGCCGCGCCGCCGGGCGAGCAGCCGCCGCAGCGCGCGCCGCATTCCCGCCGGTCATGGCAATGGCCGGTGCAACTGCCACTAGGGCGGCAGCTTAGATATTGGGGGGAAGGAGCGGCCAGGGCGACTTGGCCGCTCTTTTTTTTCTCCCCTTGCGGGAGAGAGACCGTCGTCGCGAAGCGGCGACAGGGAGAGGGGTATAGAGCGAACGCAGTGAGCGTGAACGATCACACGTCCGCCAGAGCCCTCTCCAAGCCGGCTGAGAAAATCGCGCGCTTCGCTCGGCGATTTTGCAAGCCTTGCTTTCCTCTCCCGCAAGGGGAGAGGAACTAATTACCTGCGCGCCGGTCCGCCACCAAAAGTGACCATGCTTTCTTCGCCGCCAGCGGCAATTGCCGACACACCGAAGAAGTGATCGTCGACAACGACATTCTCGAGCGTCAGCTCGGTCTCGCCGGCCATCACGTCATGGCTGTGCTCCCAGTCGACCCGGTCGTTGCGCCGCCAATGGACGCGGTAGCGCGCTGCGCCGTCGACCGGCGTCCATGTGATTGTGCTGTCGGGTGAAACCGCGCCGGCGATCGTTACCGTCCCTGGCGCGGCCGGGGCATTGGCGATCTCGCGCGCGACCGCGACATTGAGCGCGGTGACCCGGCCGAGATAGGGGAAGTCCATATAGTCGACGGTGTCGCCGTAGAACACGCCGTCTTCGGTGCGCAGATCCTGGTGCTGGTGGTTGTAATTCTCCGCACCGACGGTGAAGCGGACCGCGGGAAAGCCCTGCGCGAGCATCGGAATATGGTCACCGCCGCGGCGGAACCGATCGGGCCTGCCGACCTTGAACACTTCGAGGCCGAGCCCGGGATTGGCTTCGGCGACACGAGCGGCGAGCCGGGCGAGCGCGCGGCTCGGGCCGTCGATCTCGCCGCCATTGCCGCGCCGGACCATTTGCTCTTCAATATCTTCCGATGAGCGAATGCCTTCGGAGAAAACCCGCACGCGGTCATCGACGATCTCGCCCGAAGAGCCGAGCGTGTTACCTACGATATCGTTGTTGAGCACCGCGGCGACGTCCCAGCCTTGCTCGGTCGCATGGCGTGCGAGCAATGTGCCGCCCCATAGCCCCTGTTCCTCGCCCGAGAGCAAAGCATAGACGATCGTCGCGTCATGATCCTCCTGGCTCAATATGCGCGCCGCCTCGATCACCAGCGCCGTGCCCGATCCATCGTCATTGGCGCCGGGTGCATCCTCGGTGAAGTTCATCGGGTCCGACACGCGGCTGTCGATATGGCCCTGCAGGATGACGACGCGATCGGGATTGCGCCCGCGCTGGATCGCCAGGACATTCTCGACGACGACGCCATCGGGCGCGCGATCGCCGGTGAAACGGTCCGAGATCGTCGTCACTTCGAGACAGCCGCCGCAGGCCGCAGAATAGCTCTCGAACTCGCTCGCACCCCAGCGCCGCGCTGCGCCGATCCCGCGCGTTGGATGATCCGCACTCGACAGTGTATGGCGCGTGCCGAACGACACCAGCCGCTCGACCAGCGCGCGCATCCGTTCGGGGGCGGCGGGGTCGGGGGTTTGGGCGGCGAGCGGTGTGGCCAGTGCGGCGATTGCGCCGGCGGCGAGGAGGAAATGGCGGTTGATATTCATCAGGTGCGACCCCTTTTTAACACTAACTGCTCGCAACCATAGTGATTACCCTGAGCTTGTCGAAGGGTTGTATTTTTCTTTGGCAGAAATTTGCTGATCCGATGCAGTGAGTACTCCGCCTAATTTCGCTGCGCTCAATAAGGCTCCCTATCCTTCTCCCTATGGGAGAAGGGCCTCACCCCAATTTCTCCAGCTCCTCGAAGCTGAGTCCGCCCGGGACGATGATCACGGGGCAGGGCAGGTCGCCGGCCGCAGCGCAGAAATGCGTCACCAGCGGCCCCGGCGATCCGCCGGCCGCCGCGCCGAGCATCAGCCCGGCAATATCTTCGCTTTCGTCGAACGCTTCGCGCACGGCTTTCACCGGATCGCCGCGTTTGACGATGATCTTGGGCTGTACCCCGGTCGTCTCGACAAGCTCGCTTGCCGCCTGCGCGACCGCGGCTTCGGCGCGAAACCGCGCCTCTTCCTCGAAGGT
>JABDLY010000094.1 GCA_013001755.1 Sphingomonadaceae bacterium | reverse complement strand
CGCGAATATGGTCGAGTTCGTCGGTCGAGGCACCGCCAGCGAGCTGCGAAATCCAGTCGATTAAAAACTGCCGGTTGGCGCCATTGTCTTCGAGCAACAACGGATTAAGGCCAGTAGCCTCGCCCGGACGCAGCCTGTCATAGCTACCGCCAATCGCGCGGATGAACAGCTCCGCTCCGCGATCCTTGTCGAAGAATATGATCCTCGGATCGAAGCGCCGCGCCTGTGCGAGAAGGAAATTGAGCACCACCGTCTTGCCCGAACCCGACGGCCCTATCACCGTGAAATTGCCAAGATCGGCCTGGTGGAAATTGAAGAAATACGGGCCGGCCGCCGTCGTCTCGAAAAGCGTGACAGCATCGCCCCAGTGATTGCCTTTGGCGCGGCCGACCGGAAAATTGTGCAGGCTCGCAAGCCCAGCAAAGTTCTGCGTCGAAACCATTCCGCGCCGCGTGATATATTTGAAATTTCCGGGAAATTGGGCCCAGAAAGCCGGTTCGAGCGCAATATCCTCGCGTACTGCAACAATTCCGAGATCGGCGAGCAGCGCCGTGATTTCGGCTATCGCCGCATCAACGCCGGCAATGGTGTCGGCGCGCAGCGCGATCGTCGTGTGGTGCTCGCCAAAAGCCGCGCGGCCCGCAGCAACGTCGTCCTTTGCCACCAAAAGCTCATCACGCAGGCTGATCGCCTCGTCTTCGGCAGACCTCATACGGCGGATCGTCAGGTTCATGCGCGACAATGCCGCGCGTCGTTCGACAAAGGCGAAGGACTGGCTGACGGTCATCTCGAAAGGCAGGCGATAAAGCTCGTCGAACATACCCGGCATCGTGTGCGTCGGGTAATCCTTGATCGACACCATACCGACAAAGCAACGCGGCGCGGCGCCCGTCGGCGCGAGTTCGACCGTGTCTTGCCCGAAGCTGATCCGTCGGTCGGGAAGATAATGGCCGATATCACCATGTGGCAAACCCATCGGCCGCATGGCGCCGTTGAAAATGCCCGACAGGAATTCGAGTGTCTCCGAACGCACACCGTCAGGCGTTTCATAGACGCCGAGCACGCGCGGCGCATAACTGCCGAGCGCAGCGATCAAAGCCTCTCGCGCAGTTGAGAGCTGACGCAGATCGTGGCTCGCTGCGATGCGGCCGACATCGGCGGATTTGGTAAAACGCGCGCGCAGCCTGTCGGCGAATCCCATTCGTCCCTGCAGCGGCCGGCGGACGAGCGTCAGAAACAGGTCGTTGACATAGAGCTGGCGATTGGCGAGCCGTTCGCGCCACCGGCGGTCGACCTCACGCGAAAAATCATCGTCGAAATCGGAATCGAGCACGGTATTGACGCGGCGCCGCACAACATGGTGATAGACGGCGAAATTCGATGTGCCGATTGTCCGCAAAACGGCGTCGCGCAATGTCGCGCGATAGTTGATTTCTTCGGTATCGGACGTCTCGAACAACATGCCGTCGAGCCGGATTGTCTGCAGAAGCAGGCCATCCCGCATTTCGATCGTATAGTCGTCGACATGCCGCGCATAGGGCAGATGCACGCCAGCCGGTTTCTCCCGATCGATTGTGCGCCGGTCGCGCGTCAGGGGCTGTAGGAGTTGCATTGCCACCGAGAATAGTTTCGGACGCGCGGGCACCGGCTGACGCGCGTCAGCCATAGATCGAAGATACGCGGCTCACGCAGGCACAGCAGCATACCGACAAGATGCACGGCGATGGCCAGCGCCAGCGCCCATAAAGATTTAAAGATCAGGAAAAATTCGGCTGCGATGATCGCGTTGAAGACGAAGAAACTGTAGGTGACTCCAGCGAACATTTGCGGCCGTGTCAGGCCGATAAACAGGGTCGTTCGCTCAAGTCCCATTGCCATATCAACGTCCCAAAGTGGCGGCCGACTGTATCCCCGCGACGATGCTCGCCGCCCCGAACAGGATGAAGCAGCCCAATATGACGACCGCGCCGTGACGCCAGTTGACCCGTCCGGTCAGCATCATGAAGCCGACGACGGCGACGGCGATAACCGCAACCACTGTCGCGAGCGTTCCCAGCAACGTCCCCTGCAGCCAGTTCGCCGCGGCAACGATCACTCCTGAACCTTCGGGATCGATCGACGTCCGCGCGGGTGCACTGGCTGTCCAAGACAGCAGGTACGCCGCGAAGGCCGCGTGCAACCATCGAACTCTCTGAATCAAGCAACACCCCCGATGGCGAACGCAACCTACCGCCATTTGAATCAAATTATTGGCTTAGGAAGGATAGTTCGCTCCGGGCTATATGACAATGCGGTAAGACGCGCCTGTTCCAACAGCAACCCGCATGTGATTGCGTTCAACGTCGGCCACCGGGAAGGCTGGTCTATCGAGCAGCCGGATACGGCCAATGCACAAAAGAACGATGACACTCCTATCATATGCCCGCAATGGGCGCAAAATAGGCATAGGGTGCGGCGTGCAACCAGCCCTGTTTCAGTACAAACCGCAACGATTTTCGCGAGGATCCGGCTGGCAGACCGATGCTTTATCAGTCGCTATGCTGCAACTCGACCGAGACCTGTCATCTTGCGCCAATCCATGCCATAGTATTGCGTGGTGGAGAGAGGGTATATGACACCGTTCCGTATCTTGCAGCGCTATGGGCCTTGCATGCTGGGCGCTTCCATCCTGTCGCTGGCCGTGCCGCTCAACGCGCAATCGTTCGAGGAGCTGGATCGCCTGTCGGACATCTCCGTAGAAGAAGAAAGCGGTATCGCCGCGGCGCGCGAACAGGCCGGGCGCGGAGAACTCCTTGAAGCGCTGGCGACGCTCGAGCGGGTCATGGCTGTCCATCCGCGTTCGGCAAACGCGCGCATTCTGCACGCCTATTACCTGTGCGCGATCGACGATCTGCAAGGCGGCATGGTCGAGATCGACGATATGGACGAAGACGATTTCGGCGAGGATGTCCTTGCCGAATTGCGTCAGCGCTGCCCCAATGCGAGCACCGAGATGACACCAACGCAGCCCGCGCCTTCAAATGGCCAACGTGCCGCCGAACCGGCCGAGGCCGACAGCGGAAAGGATTGAGCTATGCGCAGACGAAAACAGATTGCCGCGTTGCTGGCCGCCGGAACCATGCTGGCGACAATCTCTCTGGCGTCGCCGGCCCATGCGCAGCGGACCGAAGTGGGCAATGCCTCGGCCGTCGTCGGCGAAGTCACGCTCGACAATGAAACATTGCGCCGACCGCGGGAGGTTAGCCGCCGCGATCGCATTGCCTGGGGCGACTTGATCGAGACCGAGCGCCGCTCGCAATTGCAGATTCTGCTGCTCGACCGCTCGTCTTACGGGATCGGCGCCCGTTCGCAGGTGCGGATCGACCGCCATGTGTACGATCCAGGCTCTGGCAGCTCCACCTTTGCAACCGTGTTCAGAGGCGCGCTGCGCTATTTTTCGGGCCGACAGAACGACGGCAACCAGACAGAGATCCGAACGCCGGCCGGCAGGATCGGCGTTCGAGGCACTGCGCTCGACCTGCTGGTCGGTGACGAGGCCGAAGACATCGCCGAGGATATCGATGCGGTAGGCAATGTGGACAGCGACGATGACGAGGCTACGCTGGTGGCGCTACGCGGGCCGGGTGCAAACACGGCTGGCGGTCTGACGCTCGGCGTGGTCGAGGTCGAAGCCGCAGGGGTGACCGTAATTCTCGATCAACCGGGAGAAGCGTCGTATATTCCGCGCGCCGGCGCGCCGCCGATCGGGCCCTTCATGATTACCAACGCCGCGCTGGCCGACATGCAGGAGGAACTGGCTCCCGAAGTCGCGCGGGCGAACAGTGGCGGCGGCTTTCTCGAGCGGTTTCTACCGATTGCAGTCGGCGCGATTGCGGTCGGCGTCTTGCTGGGTCTCGACGATGATCATGACGACAATTTGAACGGCACGATCACCAATCCCAACAATAATAATCCGGACATTGTCGACCGGCCCCCATCGTCGCACATCGACTAAGCGATGGTCGCGACGGGCGCTACTTGCTCGTCGCCTGGAACACGCCGTCCCATTGCGCACCGGGCGGATTTTCGCGCAGCATGATCAGCCGTTCGTTGTAGAGCCGGTAGAGCCCCGAAATCCCCAGCGTCTCGTAGCTTGGCCGGCCATGCTCCAGACTGGCGAGCGCCTTTTCCCACTCCTGCGCTCTATAGGCCGCCAGCATCGCCGCGTGGTGCGACGCGATCCGGCCGAATACGTCCTCCGCCGCCAGTTCCTCGTCGCCCAGCAGCGCGAAGATGGTCTCCGGCGCATCGCGCCCGACCACGCGAACACGATCGATTTCGAGCATTGCAAAACCGTCCAGCTTCTCCGCCAGCGCGCTTCCCGCGATGATCGGCACGCCAAATTGCTTGGTCAATCCTTCCAGCCGTGACGCTACATTTACGGTGTCGCCGATCAGCGTGTAGGACAGGCGCTGCCGCGATCCCATATTGCCGACGCAGCATAGCCCCGAGTTGAGGCCGATGCCGATCTTTACGTCGCCGGGCCACGCGGTACCCTTGCTTTCGGGCATAGTCGCATTCAGCTCTCCCGTGACCTTTATCATCTCGAGAGCCGCTCGCGCTGCATTGCGGTGATGGTCGGGATCGTCGAGCGGCGCGTTCCAGAAGGCCAGAATGGCATCGCCGATATATTTGTCGAGCGTCGCCTTGTGGGCGAGCAAAATCTCGCTCATCGGCGTGAGGAAATCGATCAGGAAGTCGATGACTTGGCGCGGTGAATAGCGCTCCGAAATTCGAGAGAAACCGCGAATGTCGCACATCAACACGCTCATGTCGCGCTCTTCGCCGCCCAGTTCCAGCGTGTCGGGATCGGAAGCGATCTGGCGCACCATTTCGGGAGATAGATACCTGTCGAAGGCGGAGTGGATGTAGCGCCGCTGGCGCTCCTCTCGGAAGAAGACCACTGCCGTCTGCACCACGTAAATGGCGGCGATCGCGATGACCGGATAGGTTGGATCGAGCAGATATTGCTCGCGCGTAAAGGCATACCAGCTGCCGGCGATGATCGTCGCGATCAGGACCGATGTCGCCAGTGCGCCTTGCAGCGCTCCCAGCCGGGGCAGTAAGAATACCAGCGCGATGCCGATTGCCAGCGCCAGCATCGTTTCCAGCCCCAGCGCCCAGTCGGGCCGTTCGAGGAAGTGGCCGGCCAGGATCTGTTCGGCGGCTGCCGCATGAACGGTGACACCGGCTATCTGGTTTTGACTAACGGGTGTGGATACAAGGTCCTGCAGCCCTTGGGCGCTGCCGCCGACGAACACGATCCTGCCGGATACCCGCTGCGCCAGTTCCTCGGTACTTATCTCTCCGGTCACGATCGCGCCCGCAGACACGACTTCGATGCTATCCGGCGGCGGGAAATGGATCCACATCTCGCCGGCATCGTTGACCGGAATCTCCGTCTCGCCCAGCCTCACCGATACCGCCGCGCCGGGCGCTGTCCGGGTTTCGCCGGTCCCGTCGCTTGCCAGCAGGTTGGGCGAGCCGAGATCCTGCGAAACGCGAACGGCTTCGAGCGACAATGCCGGTACAAGGACTCCGCGCTGGATCGACACCATGCTCGCGCGCCGGACTATGCCATCGGCATCGCTGTCGATGGTTACCGAACCGATCCCCGCCGATGCTTCCTCCAGCTCGGGCAGGGGCAGCAGGGCTCCTGCAAATTCGCGGACATGTTCGGTCGGCAGCGATCCGTGGATCGTAAAGCCGGCCTTGGGTTCGACATCGCGGCCGATTTCCGAGGGATCGAGGAAGAAGCCGGTCACGACCGGCACCTCGGCGAAGCTCTCGGCAAACAGCGTATCGTGGCCGGGAAGGCCGGCAAATTCCTCAACCAGTGCGGCATCGCGATCCATGTCGGCATAACGGGCCGCTATCGCGGTGGGCGAGGTCCGGTCGGGCTCGGAAAAGACGATGTCGAACACGACCGTTTCGGCCCCTGCTTCGCCAAGTTGACGGGTGAGTTCTGCCAGATCGGTGCGCGGCCAAGGCCACTGTCCGAGCGCGGCGATGGAATCCTCGTCGATATCGACGACGACCACGCGCGTGTCTCCAGTCCCTTCGCGCGGCGCAGCCTGCTGGTAGGAATCGAATACCTGCATCCGCACGCGCTCTAGCGGCGCGATATCGGCGAATTGGACGAAAGCGACAAGCAGCAGGACGAGCAATCCCGCCATTTCGGGCCCGAGTCGGCTAAGCGATCTCATCCGCTCCGGTATCGCCGCCACTCCTCCGTGTCCCGATATGCGAACCTAAGCGTCAAACAGGCGCCAATGCAAGCCGAAGCAGGGCCAATATGCAGCCGCGGCAAATGTCCGCATTGGGCGCTGCGGGGGCAACGATACCGGCCGGCTGCCCCATGCGCGGTCCTTGTTTCGCAGATAACAAAAAAATCTCCACCAGAGACCCGTTCGCTCCAGACTGCGTCGCGCACCACGCTCTTCTATTGCTCAAGGTGTTGCGCAGCGGTGGCGGGATGTTTCCTGGTGCGGCTCTTCTTGATTAGCCGTCAGGCGGCTTTGTTGCGCTTTTCCCAAAGGCCGACGGCGTCGATTACGGCCTTGCCTTCGAGGAGGCCGCCCGTATCGGCAAAGGGCGCATGGCCGACGAGCAGAAGGACGATCTCGGATTGCTCGATCGCCTCTTCAAACGATACAAGTTGCAGATTGTCGCGGCCCTCAAGCTGCGCTGGCAGCGCATTCACATAGGGTTCGACCGCGCGGACCTCGAAACCCGCATCGGCCAGCGATGCTGCGATCTCGACCGCCGGGCTTTCACGCAGATCGTCGACATTGGGTTTGAAGGCGAGGCCGAGACAGGCGACCTTCTGCGAACCGGTCGCCTCGGCTGCCGCGCGCACCTTGGCGAGCACTGAGCCGGGCCGGCCGTCATTGATCGCGCGCGCCTGCGCCATCAGCCCGGTTTCTTCGCGGTTCTGTGAGATCAGGAACCACGGATCGACGGCGATGCAATGGCCGCCGACGCCGGGGCCGGGATTGAGGATGTTCACGCGCGGATGCCGGTTGGCGAGCTGGATCGCTTCCCAAGGGCTGAGCCCGTGCTTCTCACTGATATTGGCGACCTCATTGGCGAAGGCGATATTGACGTCGCGATAGGCGTTTTCGATCAGCTTCACCATTTCGGCGGTCTTGGCGTCGGTTTCGAAAATCTCGCCGCGCACGAAGGTCATGTACAGCTCGCGCGCGTTCTCGGCGGCGAAGCTCGTCACGCCGCCGACGATGCGGTCGTTCTCGACGAGTTCGCGGACCATCTGACCCGGCAGGATGCGCTCGGGGCAATAGGCCAGCGAAATGGCGAGCTTGCCATCGAGTACAAGATCGGGCCGTTCTTCGCGGACGATATCGGAGAGCCTGTCGGTCGTACCGAGCGGGCTCGTCGATTCGAGGATGACGAGATCGCCGGCCGTCAGCACTGGCGCGATGGCGCGCGTCGCGGCTTCGACGTACGACATGTCAGGCGACTTATCGTCCTGGATCGGCGTCGGGACTGTAATGATGAAGGCATCGGCGGGATGGGGTTCGTGAAATGCTTCGAGCCGGCCGCTATCGACCGCGCCGCGCACCAGCATATCGAGATCGGGCTCGGCGAAATGCGCGCGGCCCGCATTCAGCTCCTCGACGATATCGCGGCTGACGTCATAGCCCTTAACGATGATTCCGGACGCTGCGAGCGTTGCGGCGGTGGGCAGACCAATATAGCCGAGCCCGACCACGCAGACCGAGCGAAAACGGTTTCTTTTCAGTTCGATATACATTTCGCCATAGCATCCAAAATGCGCGCGGCCGCCTGGCCGTCGCCATAGGGATTGCTTATGGCACTAACCCGTTGATATTCCGTTTCGTTGTCGAGCAGGGTTTCGGCGGCACTAACGATGCGTTCCGGATCGGTACCGACGAGCTGGCAGGTGCCGGCATCGACCGCCTCGGGCCGTTCGGTCACATCGCGGGTCACGAGCACGGGCTTGCCGAGCGACGGCGCCTCTTCCTGGATGCCGCCTGAATCGGTGATAATCAGGTGCGAGCGGTCCATCAGATAGACGAAGGGCAGATAGTCCTGTGGCTCTATGAGATGAACTCCGGGTGCATCGGCCAGCACCGATTTTGCCGCGCGCTGGACATTTTCGTTGAGATGGACCGGATAGACGATCTCGACATCGCCGCGCTGTGCGAGCCGCGCCAGAGCGCTGCACATCCGCTCGAGCCCACCATCGAAATTTTCGCGGCGATGGCCGGTGACGGCGATCAGGCGCTTGGCCGGATCGAGAAAGTCGAACCGGGCATCGGGCGCAGCCTTTTTGGCGGCATCGGTTCCGATGTCTTCGACGACATCGAGCAGCGCATCAATCACCGTATTGCCGGTGACGAAAATACGTTCGTCCTCGACGCCTTCGCGGCGCAGCGCCTCGGCGGAAATCTCGGTCGGCGCGAACATCCAATGGCCGACAAGATCGACGAAGCGGCGGTTCATTTCCTCAGGCCACGGCGCCTGAAGATCGCCGGTGCGCAAGCCAGCTTCGACATGGCCGACCCGAATATGTGCGTAGAAAGCTGCGAGCGAGGCAGCCATCGCGGTCGTTGTGTCGCCATGGACGAGCACGGCGTCGGGTTGTTCGCTTGCGAACACCTGCTTCAGGCCAGTCAGCGTTGCGACGGTAACGTCAGTCAGTGTCTGCTCGTCGCGCATGATGTCGAGATCGATGTCGGGAACGATGCCGAAAAGGTCCAAAACCTGATCGAGCATTGAGCGATGCTGACCGGTGACGCAGACCGTCGTGTCGAACCGGTCGTCGCCGCGAAACGCCTTGACCGCCGGCGCCATCTTTATGGCCTCAGGCCGCGTGCCGAATATAAAGAGTATTTTCAATTATGTACTCCGCATCGTTCAGCCGTCCGGAAGATTGGCACCGACCGATGCTAGGC
>JABDLY010000091.1 GCA_013001755.1 Sphingomonadaceae bacterium | reverse complement strand
GTCATGCACCATCTGAGCGGCGCGGCATGATAAAGCGGCGCCGGCGAGAGATAGATATCGTCGCCCGAAAGCCCGAAAGCCTGCATGATCAGCATGATCAGCATATTGGGCGCCGTGGGATCGGGTTCCTCGGGTAGCGGCAGGCGCACGCCCTTGGGTCGCCCCGTCGTTCCCGAACTGTATAGCATGTCGATGCCTGCGCGCTGATCCTCGACCGGCGTCTCGGCAAGGCCAGCGATCGCGTCTTCGAGATTGTCGTAGCCCGGATGCGTCGTGCCGGCGATAAATCGCTTCATCGGCATCGCGAAATCGGCGATCTGGTCAAGCGTTTCGCCCAGGAAATCGTCGGCGAACAGCATCTGCGCGCCGCTGTCTTCGAGAATATAGCCGATCTCGGGCGCGGTCAGCCGGCTCGACACAGCGACATAATAAAGCCCCGCCCGCTGCGCGCCCCAGACGATGTCGAAGAAGCGCGCGCGATTGCCCATGCAGATCGCGATGACATCGCCATGGCCTAGGCCGTGTGCGCGAAAGAGATGCGCGATCTTGTTCGAGCGCTTGTCGAGCTCGGCGAAGGTGACGATCTCGCCGCTATTCGCCATGACGATGGCGGGCTTGTCGGGCTGGCTTTGCGCATGGGTACTCGGATGCATATATTTTCCTCTCGTTGCGCAGGAATCCTTAAAATAGGGAGAAACGCAACCCCGCCCAGAAGGTTTGCGGCGTTGCGCGTTCGATCAGACCTGCGCCAGATATGCCAGCCTCGACCCGCGCGTCGAAGATGTTCTCGGCGCGCAGCTCAAGCTTGACCGGGCCGAAGATCGGGATCAGCGCTCGCGCACCGACGGTCAGCGCATCGTCGAGACGCCGCTGGTTGAGGTCGTCCTCGAAACGGCTGCCGATATAGCGCGCCGTGATCGAAAACTGCTCGGCAAACTCGCGGTCATAGGCCAGGGTCACCGCGCCATTGTGACGCGCCACCTGCGCCGGTCGCAGGCCATTGAGCGGCGCTCCAGCGCCGGTCGCATCAACTTGGGCATCGGTGAACGCATAGGAGAAACGCACGCTCCATTCGGCGAACCGCGCGAGCAAGTCGAGCTCGACACCGACACTGTCGATACCATCGAGATTTTGCCGTTGGCGATATTGCCCCCCCGGCGGCACGAAACCCGCACCCGGGAATACACCCGGCCCCTGCCCCAAAGTAACATTGGCGATTGCTTCGTCGAGACGGTTGTAGAAAACCGTACCGCTGAACTGGAGGATCGAGGCCGGCGTATAGTCGAAACCCGCCTCGACGCCCGATAGCTCTTCTGGCCGCAGCGCGGGGTTGGCTGCGGTCACATCGCTGCCGACGCGAAAGCGGCGGAAGAGTTCGTTGAGCGTCGGCAACCGCCAGCCGGTATAGCCTGCGGCGCGAAAGGTCACAGGATTGTCAGGCCGCCAGGAAAGCCCGGCGCGGCCGGTAAACTGCGTACCGTCGCGATCCGCGAACCGGTCCTCTACTACGAGCGGACCGCCGATATCACCTTGCGCGAAAAAGCCGTTTTCGATCGACCAATGATCGAGCCGCGCGCTCCCGGTCAGTGTCAGCGCTGGCGCAGCGCGCACGGTAGCGTCGATAAAGCCGCCTATCGTTCGGGTCAGGCCGCCGGCCTCGCGCTGCCGCGTCGGCATGGCATTGACGAAGAAGAAACGCTCGCGCGTTCGCCCCTCGGTCTGGCGAAAGTCGCTTCCCAGTCGAAGCTCGACGGCATCGCCCGGAAGCGGCGGGCGCAGCTCGAACCGGCCGCCAAAGCCCGTCGAGGGCACGCTATACTGGTCGAGCACCTGCGTCGCCACTGTCCGCGCGCCGTCGACGCTGGCAAAGCTTGAGCGGAAATTGCGATCCTGGACATAGGCGAGAGCTTCCCATTGCCAGTTGCCGCGGCCAAGCAGGCGGACGCTGCCGTCGAAGCCGCGCGTCCGATTGTCGCTGAAGACGAAGCCGCGGCTGCGCTCATCGAAGAAATAGCGGCCCGAAAACTGGATCTCGGTTCCGCCGATCGGTGCCAGCCCGGCATAGCGCAGGGCGCCGCCATATTGTTCGTAATCGGCGCGCTCATCTGCCGGGCCGCGTTGCGATTCGATCACCGGGATGAACCCGTCGCCGCGCGCATAATGCGCCGAGAAATCGATCAGCGCGTTTTGGGACGGCGGCAACATGATGCCGATGCCGCTATCGGCGGAATCGCGCGAGCCATAGGTGATATGGCCGCGCGCCGGCTGGAAATTTTCGGTCGAAAGACTCTCGACCTCGATCGTCCCGGCCAGTGCGCCGGGGCCGAAGACACCGCTGCCGCCGCCGCGCGTCACCCGCAATCGCCCGAGATTCTCGGTGTCGTAAGCGGGCCAGCTGACCCAACCGCCAAACGGGTCGTTTTGCGGCACCCCGTCGATGATCAGCAGCGCGCGGCTCGAGGCGTTGCCGCCCAATCCGCGCAGCGTCGCGCCCTGGCTCGTCGGGTTGGCCGAGCGCGAATCGGAGGCTCGGAACAGCTGGAAACCTGCGATATTGCTGAGCAAAGATTCGAGCCGCCCCGCCGGATCGCGCGCAATCGCATCAGCATCGAGCGTAACGATATTGAGCGCGATTTCGCCCTGCGGGTCCTGAAGCCCGGCAGCGGTCACGACGATCTGAGCATCGTCTTCGCCCGCGCCGGTTTCGAAGCCGTCATCGGGTATCTCGAGCTCGTTCTCGACGAAAACGAAATCGGGATCGCCGGGCTGCGGTTCATCGGCCTGTGCGTAAGCCGGCGCGAAAAGCGCCTGCGAAGCTGCGGCTGTCAGGGCTAGGG
>JABDLY010000087.1 GCA_013001755.1 Sphingomonadaceae bacterium | reverse complement strand
GGACCGGAAGATGCCGAGCGCGTCTTTCTCTGCCTTCACGGCGAGCCGAGCTGGAGTTTTCTCTACCGCAAGATGATCCCGTATTTCTTGGACAGCGGTGCGCGCGTTGTCGCGCCCGATTTCTTCGGTTTCGGACGTTCGGACAAGCCGACTGAGGGCGATACCTATACTTTCGATTTTCACCGCGATTACATCCTCGCGCTGGTGCGGCGATTGGATCTCAAGAACATCACGCTGGTGGTTCAGGATTGGGGCGGGCTGATCGGACTGACGCTGCCGGTCGATGATGATTTTCGCCCCCGACTGGCGCGGCTGATCGTTATGAACACCGCTATCGGTGTCGGCGAAAGCCCCGGCGCGGGATTTGACGGCTGGAAGGCGTTCGCAGCGAGTATGCCCGACCTGCCGATCGGCGATCTGATCGCGCGCGGCACGCCGCATCTGACCGAGACCGAAAAGGCTGCCTATGATGCACCCTTCCCGAGCGCCGATTATAAAATGGGCGCGCGCCGCTTTCCCGAACTGGTGCCGGTGTCGCCCGAGATGGATGGCGTCGAAACGGGCAAACAGGCGGTCGCGTTCTGGCGCGGTTTCGAAGGCGATAGCTTTATGGCTATCGGCGATGCCGATCCCGTGCTTGGTCCGACACAAATGGCGGCGTTGCGCGAGACCATAAACGGCTGCCCCGACCCTCTGACGATCGACGGCGGTGGCCATTTCGTGCAGGAATGGGGCGACCAGATCGCACCCGCCGCGCTCAAGCATTTCGGCGATGTCTGAGGTCATAATTCGGCCCTTCGCGCGCTCCGACGGGGCAGCCTTCGACGCGCTCAATCGCCGCTGGATCGAGAAATATTTCGCGCTCGAAGCCAAGGATATCGAGCAGATCGAACATCCCCAGGCGACGATTATCGATAAGGGCGGGCAGATTCTTGTTGCCGAGACGGGCGGACGCGCCATGGGCTGCGTGGCGCTGATCAAGGGAGGCGAGGGCGCATATGAGCTCGCCAAGATGGCCGTCGATCCCGATGCGCAGCGACGGGGTATCGGACGCCTGCTGATCGAGGCGGCGGTCGCATGGGTGCGCGAACAATCGGCGACCAGGCTTTGGCTTGAAACCAACGACATTCTCGAAAACGCGCTCGCGCTTTACCGCAAGACGGGCTTTCGCGATGCCGAATGGGACTATGACTCGCCCTATACGCGCTGCAATATCGTGATGGACTATCCGCTCTAGCGATCCAGCGTGATGACCGGCCCGTGCTCGGAGTAGAGGGTGATCGAGCCGTCTTCGTTCAAATCGATGCCGATCACGTCGCGCATGGCCGTGAAGAAACGTTGTTCATTCTCGCCAACGGCTCCCGGGCATCCGCGCCGCGTCGACATGACGGGTCCGAATCCGAAACCGTCATCCATTTCATAGCGCGTGCCAAACCGGTTGCACCCGCCACTGCCGGCGGCGCTGCCATCGCGGTTGAAGACGATGGTCATGGCCGGGTCGCCCGATACCGGCGTGTCGGTAAGGCGGGTGACGGTCCATTCGGCGCCGGCCAGCGCATCGGCCGCATTGCCCCCACAGCCGGAAAAAAGATTATTGGCCACGACGATCCTAACAGTATTCGGATAGGGGGTTCCCGCCATGCTGTCCGCGCACGGGCGATCTTCGACGAGGACGATCAGCGGCAGGCCGGTCGGGTAGTTTTCGACCATGTCGCCGCTGCGTTGTTCGATGCGGCCGATATAGGCTGTCGTGCCCGCACTGCGCACCGGATCGGCATAGCTTCCCGACACCTCGATCGCCCCGGCATGTTCGAAGCGGATCGCTTCGCCCTGAATGGTTGCGCTCCAAAAAGGCTCGTTCCCGCTCGCTTGATAGATCTCATCCGCGCCAAGCGGTTCCAGTCTCATCGATTGCGCTGCGGCGGAATCGGTGGATCCCGGGTGGACGATTGCAAAGAGGGCGAGCGCGAATGCGGCGACAAGGGGCTTTCTCATGCCTCGGTCTTACAGTTTGGAGGCGGCAACGCAATGAATCGCGGCTGCGCGGGAACTATCGCCAGCGCTGCGCAATTATATTACAAGTACATTGAACAACGATTCGCCGCTCCCGCTTGCGCGAAGGAAGAGGAACCGCATGGCCGCCGATGATCCTGGCCGAAATTTGCCGCCGCTAGAGCTTTATGTGCCCGAGCCCAAATATCGCCCCGGCGATCCGGTCGATTTTTCGGATATCGATATTCCGCCCGCCGGCGCAACAGCGCGGCCCGATACCGCCGCCAGCCATGATGATATGCGCGATCATGCCTATGGTCTCGTTCGCGTGCTCGATGAGGATCACAAGGCGGTCGGCCCCTGGGACCCGAAGCTCGATGCCGGCACGCTGCGCAAGATATTGCGCGCGATGGCGCTGACGCGGGCTTACGATGAACGCATGTTCCGCGCCCAGCGGCAAGGCAAGACCAGCTTCTACATGAAATGCACCGGCGAGGAGGCGGTGGCGATTGCCGCGACCTTCGCGCTCGACCGCGACGACATGACCTTTCCCTCCTATCGCCAGCAGGGCATTTTGATCGCGCGCGACTGGTCGCTGGTCGACATGATGAACCAGGTCTATTCGAACAAGAAGGACCGGCTGAAGGGCCGCCAGCTGCCGATCATGTATTCGACAAAGCAAGGCAGCTTCTTCTCGATTTCGGGCAATCTCGCGACGCAGGTGCCGCAGGCCGTTGGCTGGGCGATGGCGAGTGCGGCCAAGGGCGACACACGGATCGCGGCGACCTGGACCGGCGAGGGCTCAAGCGCCGAGGGCGATTTCCATTCGGCCTGCATCTTCGCCGCTGTCTACAAGGCGCCGGTCATCCTCAACGTCGTCAACAACCAATGGGCGATCAGTTCGTTCAGCGGCTTTGCCGGGGGCGATCAGACGACCTTCGCCGCGCGCGCCGTCGGCTATGGCATCGCCGGACTGCGGATCGACGGCAATGATGCGCTGGCGGTTTACGCGGCAACGCAATGGGCCGCCGAACGCGCACGAACCAACAAGGGCCCGACGCTGATCGAGCATTTCACCTATCGCGCCGAAGGCCATTCGACCTCGGACGACCCCGCGCAATACCGTTCGGCCGACGAAGCCTCCGAATGGCCGCTCGGCGATCCGATCGCACGGCTGAAGAACCATCTCATCCAGATCGGCGAGTGGGACGAGGAGCGCCATGCGGCGATGGACGAGGAGTGCGCGGGCCGGGTCAAAACCGCGCAGAAACAGGCCGAGAAGAACGGCATTCTCGGCCATGGCCTCCACCAGCCGCTCGAAACGATGTTCGAGGAAGTTTTCGAGGAAATGCCCTGGCATCTGCGCGAGCAGGAACAGGATATGCTCGACGAGAACGAAGCGGCGAACAATGTAGCGAAGACGCGCAATGACAGATAACGGCACCACCCAGCGCAACATGATCCAGGCGATCAACAATGCGATGGAAGTCTGCATGGAGCGCGACGAGAATGTTATCGTGTTCGGCGAGGATGTCGGCTATTATGGCGGCGTCTTCCGCGCGACGGCCGGCTTGCAGGAAAAGTTCGGCAAACGGCGCGCCTTCGATACGCCGATCAACGAATGCGGCATTATCGGGGTTGCTGTCGGCATGGCGGCGTATGGTTTGAAACCCGTCGCCGAAATCCAGTTCGCCGATTATATCTATCCCGGCCTCGACCAGCTGGTATCCGAAGCCGCGCGCATCCGCTATCGTTCGGCCGGCGAGTTCACCGCGCCGATGGTCGTGCGTTCGCCCTTTGGTGGCGGCATTTTCGGCGGCCAGACGCACAGCCAGTCGCCCGAAAGCATCTTTACCCATATCTGCGGCGTGAAGACGGTCATTCCCTCGACACCCTATGACGCCAAGGGGCTGTTGATTGCGGCGATCGAGGATCCCGATCCGGTCGTCTTTTTCGAACCCAAACGCATCTATAACGGCCCGTTCGACGGCCATTATGACGAGCCCGTCAAACCCTGGTCCAAACATCCGGCTAGCCAGGTGCCCGACGGCCATTATGTCATTCCGCTCGGCAAAGCGAATGTGCTGCGCGAGGGCGAAGACGTGACGTTTCTTGTCTATGGCACGATGGTCCATGTCGCGATGCGCGCGGTTGAGGAACTCGGCATCGATGCCGAAGTGATCGACCTGCGCACGCTCTTGCCGCTCGATATGGAAGCCATCGAGGCGTCAGTGAAGAAGACAGGCCGCTGCGTCATCATGCACGAAGCCACCCGCACATCGGGTTTCGGTGCCGAGCTTTCCGCGCTCGTCCAGGAGCGATGTTTCTACCATCTCGAGGCGCCGGTGCAGCGCGTGACCGGATACGACACGCCCTATCCGCACAGCCTCGAATGGGCCTATTTCCCGGGGCCGGTCCGCACCCGCCTCGCCCTCGAACGCGTCATGGAGGACGTCAGTGGCTAAATACAGCTTCAAACTTCCCGATATCGGCGAAGGCATTGCCGAAGCCGAAGTTGTCGCCTGGCACGTAAAGGTCGGCGACGAGGTCGAGGAGGATCAGGGCATCGCCGATATGATGACCGACAAGGCGACCGTCGAAATGGAATCGCCGGTGTCGGGCACGATCGTCGAATTGAACGGCGAAGAGGGCGATATGCTCGCCATCGGATCGGTGCTCGCGGTTATCGAGACCGACGAGCTGCCCGATGAGGAAGAAGAAGCCGCGATTGCCGAAAAGGTGAAGCAACAGGCCGGCGAAGACGAACCCGCCGAGGAAGCTGCGTCCGAACCGGAAACCGAGCCTGACGCCGCTCCCGAACCGGAAACAGAGCCCGAACCCGAAGCTGCGCCCGCGCGCTCGAGCGCCCGCGTTCTCGCCTCGCCCGCCGTGCGCCAGCGCGCCGCCGATCTCGGCGTCGATCTTGCTCAGGTCAAACCGCAAACCGGCGACCGCGTCCGCCACAGCGATCTCGACCAGTATCTCACCTATGGCGCGACCTATCTGACGCCGGGCGCCGGCAAGAAGCGCGACGACGAAGAGATCAAGGTCATCGGACTTCGGCGGAAGATCGCCGAGAATATGGCGGCATCGAAGCGCAATATCCCGCATTTCACCTATGTCGAGGAAATCGATGTCACCGCGCTCGAGGATATCCGCGCCGATCTCAACGCGACGCGCGGCGACCGACCCAAGCTCACCGTGCTTCCGCTGATCATCGCCGCGATCTGCAAGACATTGCCCGAATTCCCGATGATCAACGCGACCTATGACGACGAAGGCGGCCGCGTCACGCGCCATGGCGCCGTCCATCTCGGCATGGCGACGCAGACCGATACCGGCCTTATGGTGCCCGTCATCAAGGATGCGCAGGCGAAGAATGTCTGGCAGCTCGCGATGGACATCGCGCGACTTTCCGAAGCCGCCCGTAGCGGCAAGGCCAAGCAGGACGAGCTGACCGGCGGCACGCTGACGATCACCTCGCTAGGGCCCTTGGGCGGCATCGCCACCACCCCGGTCATCAACCGCCCCGAAGTCGCGATCATCGGCCCCAACAAGATCGTCGAACGCCCCGTCATAGTTGACGGCGAAGTCGTCGCCGCCAAACTGATGAACCTGTCGATCAGTTGCGACCACCGCGTCGTCGATGGCTACGATGCGGCGCGCTATGTCCAGGCGCTCAAGACAATGATCGAAACGCCGGTGCTGATCTTCTCGGAATGAAAAGTTCGATGACTGCTAGGCTGAAGACGATAAGCGCCCTGTTTTTGGTTCTCACTGGGTTTGTCGGTTGCTCCTATCTTTCTGAATTGCCTCAATA
>JABDLY010000034.1 GCA_013001755.1 Sphingomonadaceae bacterium | reverse complement strand
TGCTTGGGCACGAGGTTCACTGCGGCATGTTTGCCGCGCCGGTCGACCTCGAGCTCGAATTCGAGCCGGTCGCCCTCGTTGAGCGCCGGCATCCCGGCGCGCTCGACCGCCGTGATATGAACGAACGCATCGGGCTGGCCGTCATCGCGCTGGATGAAACCGAATCCCTTCATGCTGTTGAAGAATTTGACCGTACCGGTCGCCTTCTCGCCGGTCAGCTGGCGGCCGCCACCGCCGCCGCTGTCGCCACTGCCCTGATCGGGGACCGGGAGCGGCTCACCGTCGATCACCAGGTCGCTCGCCGACACTTTGCCGTTGCGATCGACCAAGGTGAAACTCAGTGGCTGCCCGTCGGCAAGGCCCTGAAGCCCGGCACGTTCGACAGCGCTGATATGAACGAACACATCCTCGCCACCATCGTCGCGAACGATAAAGCCGAAACCCTTGCGCGCGTTAAAGAATTTGACGACACCCTTGCCTTCGCCGACGACCTGGTCGGGCATCCGCCCGCCGCCGCCGCGATAGCCTCCGCCACCGCCGCCGGCATTGCGGTCTTCAAAACCGCCACCGCCACCGCGGTCTTCGGAACCGCCCGCCGCTTGATATCCCTGATAGTTTTCGTCACCGAAACTGTCGCGCTTGTCACGCCGGCGCCCGCGCCGGTCTTTATCGAAACCCATATTGTCTTAATCTTCCTGGCCGCCCGGATCTTTCCTCAAACCGGGCTGCACCGAGCGAAAAACGTGCAAACCCTTGGGCGTAAACCGCTCACGCCGCGAATCGCCATAGCGCAAAATCGCCCCAATCGCGAGGACTTTAGCGAGCGGCGCCGCCACCGGCCATTGAGCGTTCACGCGCAAGCGCCTATGTCCGCAGACATGACTGTGTATTTCCACGAAGAAGACCTGCCCGCCGACGCGCTCGCCGCAGGATCGATCGCTGTCGACACCGAAACGATGGGCCTCCATACGCCGCGCGACCGGCTCTGCGTCGTCCAGCTCTCCGATGGCGGAGAAGACGAGCACCTCGTCCGTTTTGCGGCGGGCAGCGATTATGCCGCGCCCAATCTCAAGGCGTTACTGGGTGACCAGAGCCGAGTGAAATTATACCATTTCGCGCGCTTCGACCTTGCCGCGATCGAACATTATCTCGGCGTAACCGCCGCACCGGCCTATTGCACGAAGATCGCGTCGCGGCTGGTTCGTACCTATACCGACCGCCACGGCCTTAAGGAACTGTGCCGCGAATTGCTCGGCGAGGATATTTCCAAGCAGCAGCAAAGCTCCGACTGGGGCGCGCCCGAGCTTTCCGATGCACAGAAAGACTATGCGGCGTCCGACGTTCGCTTTCTCCACCGGCTGAAAGACGTTCTCGACGAGCGGCTGGCCCGCGAAAACCGCAGCGAACTCGCCCAGGCCTGTTTCGATTTCCTGCCCCATCGCGCACGGCTCGATCTCGCGGGCTGGCCCGAAGTCGACATTTTCGCGCATGTCTGAGGCAGCGCGCGAACGCCGCAGCCAGCGCCGCATCTGGGCCGCCCCCGGCGGTCGGCATGACCGGATCGTTAGCGTGCTCAACATCGCGCTACCGGCCGCTGTCGGCGTGCTCGCCG
Organism: Sphingomonadaceae bacterium; assembly: GCA_013001755.1. Lineage (GTDB taxonomy): Bacteria > Pseudomonadota > Alphaproteobacteria > Sphingomonadales > Sphingomonadaceae > Parasphingopyxis. Next base: position 7,536 of record JABDLY010000034.1, on the reverse strand, counting down.
CCTTTCTCGCCACGGCGCCGCTTCAACAAAGCAATGAACTCAACTTCCTGCTTTCGAAGGACAATGTAGAAATCGCCGCTGAACGGCTGCGCGTCGAACGCGCACGCTATAGCGGCGCCGACCGCCAGGGCCGCCGCTTCGAACTCAACGCGGCGGGCGCCATCCAACGCAGCTCGGACGTTCCGATAGTCGAGCTGGAAGACCTTTCGGCGCAGCTCGAGCTCTCCGACGGGCTGTCCTATATCGTCGCCAATAACGGCAGCTATGACATGGACGATGAGACGGTTTCGGTTTCCGGCCCGCTCGAATTCCGTGCGCCCGACGGCTATCGGTTGCGCACCAGCGATGTCGAGGTCGATCTCGGCGAGCAGGAAATGCGCAGCGGCGGCGCGGTAGAGGGGCAAATCCCACTTGGCCGTTTCACAGCGCAATCCATGCGGGTCGACATTCCGAGCCGCCGCGTGATCCTCGACGGACGCGCGCGCTTGCGTATCGACCAACGCGGGGGCAGATAGCGGCGATGCAACGCGCGTTCCCCTTTGCCATGGCCTTCTTGCTCGGCCTGACGACCGCCGTGCCCGCCTCGAGCCAATCGGCGCTGCAGGGTCTCAATACCAATGCGCCGGTCGATGTAGCGGCAGACCGTATCGAAGTGCTCGACCGCTCCAATCGCGCGATCTTTACGGGCAGCGTCCAGGTGCGCCAGGGCAATCTCGCCCTCGATGCCGGGCGGATCACCGTATCCTATTCGGGGAGCGTCACCGGCGGTCCGCAGGTCAATCGGCTCGACGCGAGCGGCGGCGTTTTCGTCCGCAGCCCCAGCGAGACGGCGCGCGGCCAGTTCGGCGTTTACGACCTTGACCGCCGCATGATCACGCTGATCGGCGGCGTCGAGCTCAACCAGGGCGGCAACGTCATTCGCGGAGGCCGCCTCGTCATCGATCTCAACAGCGGCCGCGCGGTTATCGACGGCCGCGGCCAGGGCGGCGACGGCCTGACAACGCAAGGCACGCCGAGCGGACGCGTTACCGGCCGCTTCACGGTACCGCAGCGGGACTGACACGGTTTGAACGACGCATCTGTAATTGAGCCCGCCGAGGCTATGCCGGTTACCGGCGACGAGCCCGAAGGACTTTCGGTCGTTTCGATCGCCAAATCCTATGACAAGAAACAGGTGCTGTCGGACGTCTCGCTCCATGTCGGGCGCGGCGAAGTCATCGGGTTGCTCGGTCCGAATGGGGCGGGCAAAACGACCTGCTTCTATTCGGTCATGGGACTGGTGAAGCCCGATGCCGGGCGGATTATGCTCGATGGTGAGGACATCACGGGCCTGCCGATGTATCGCCGCGCTATACTAGGCCTCGGCTATCTGCCGCAGGAAACCTCGATTTTTCGCGGGCTGAGTGTCGAAAAGAACATCTCGGCGGTCCTCGAAATGGCTGAACCCGATGCCGCGGCCCGCGCGCTGCGGCTCGAACAGCTGCTCGAGGAGTTCTCGATCGAACATCTGCGCGATTCGCCAGCCATGGCGCTGTCGGGCGGCGAAAGACGGCGCTGCGAAATCGCGCGCGCACTCGCGGCCACGCCTTCGATCATGCTGCTCGACGAACCGTTCGCGGGCATTGACCCGATCTCGATCTCGGACATTCGCGATCTCGTCGCCGATCTCAAGAACCGCAATATCGGCGTGCTGATCACCGATCATAATGTCCGCGAGACGCTCGGCATCGTCGATCGCGCGTGCATTATTTATGACGGCAAGGTGCTCTTCGCCGGATCGCCCGACGATCTCGTCGCCAATGACGATGTCCGCCGGCTTTACCTCGGCGAAGGATTCCAGCGTTAGATAGCACGCTATGGCCCTCGGTCCGCGCCTCGATCTAAGACAATCGCAACAGCTGGTAATGACGCCGCAATTGCAGCAGGCGATCAAGCTGCTGGCGCTGTCGAACCTCGAAATCGAGGGTTTCATCGCCGAGGAGCTCGAGAAGAACCCGCTGCTCGAAGCCGAACGCGACGAAGAGCGCGAACCCGGCGGTCTGGCCGACGAGGACGGATTTGCCGACTCCGCCCAGCCTGAAACCGCAGACAATCTCGTCTCTTCGGGCGCGACCGGCGAGGAGGCGCAGCTCGATATCGATCCCGAGGCGCTGACCGATGACGGGGCGAGCGACCGCGCGGGTCTTGAAGGCAGCCTCGATGGCGCCCTCGGGATGGCTGGCGCGGGTGGCGGTGGCGGCGAAGACGGCCCCGATATCGACGCGCTCGGCAGTTCCGGCGTTTCACTCCACGATCACCTGTTGTCACAAGCCGGGAGCGCGCTTTCCGGGAAACAGCACATGATTGCGGCGCAGCTCATCGAACGCATTGACGAAACCGGCTATCTGCGCGCCGATCTCCTTCGTCTCTCACAGCAATTGGGTGTTGCGACCGGCGAGATCGAAGAGGTGCTCGAATGTATCCAGAGTTTCGATCCGACCGGCGTCGGCGCACGTGATCTTTCGGAATGCCTCGCCATTCAGGCGCGCGAGGCCGACCGCTACGATCCGGCGATGGCGCGGCTGCTCGACAATCTCGACCTGCTTGCACGCGGCGAACTCGGGCGGCTCAAGCGCATGTGCCGCGTCGATGACGAAGATATGGCCGATATGATCGCCGAGCTGCGCGATTACGATCCCAAGCCCGGCTGCCGCTATGGCGGCGAGACGATCCAGGCGGTGGTGCCCGATATTTTTGTCGCATCGCACAAGAACGGCTGGGCGGTCGAACTCAACAACGCCACGTTACCGCGGCTGATCGTCAACCGCGCCTATCATGCCGAGCTCGATGCGGCAGGTGGGAGCGACGAAGCGAGCAAGGCCTGGCTCAATGAATGCCTGTCAGGCGCGAGCTGGCTGGTCCGTGCGCTCGATCAGCGGGCGAAGACGATTACCAAAGTCGCAAGCGAGCTGGTGAAACGCCAGGAAGGCTTTTTCCGCCACGGCGTATCTCAACTCAAGCCGTTGACCTTGCGCGAGATTGCTAAAGCGATCGAGATGCATGAATCGACTGTCAGCCGCGCGACATCGAACAAATATCTCTCATGCGATCGCGGCGTGTTCGAGCTCAAATATTTCTTCTCGAGCGGTGTCGGCACCGATGATGGCGGCGATGCATCAGCCGAAGCGGTGAAAAGCCATATCCGTTCGCTGATCGATAAGGAGGAGAAGATCCTCTCCGATGACAAGCTCGTCGCGCTGCTCAAGGAGCAGGGCTTCGATATCGCCCGCCGCACGGTCGCCAAATATCGCGAGGCGATGGGAATCGGGTCTTCGGTCGAACGCCGCCGTCAACGAAAATTACAGAACAGGGCGGCCTAGCCGTCTTTGCGAAATGGCCAGCGCGTCCGCGCGTGCAGATAGAAATTGTACATTCCCAGAACCATGCAGATCGCGGCGGCGGCAAGCATCACGGTCGAAAGCACGGGGCTGGCCACGCGGAACGACAACGAGGCGAGTATCCCGCCCGCGGCGAGGAACAGGAACATCCAGATGACCGGGTTCTTACCGACCATCTCAAGGCTGAGTGGACACACATTCCGGCCGGGAGCCGAATTCAGCGCAGCCGTTTGTTGTCGCCGCTACTGCCACCCTTGATCAGTCGATAGCCGGCATAACCGATCAGCCCGATAGCGCCTGCATAAAGCAGCAGTCCCGCAATCGAGACCACGAAATTGACCGCGAGATAGATAAGCACCAGTGCGACAACCAGAAGAATCAGGTTTTTGACCAAGTCACCCATGACGTAAAACTCCTTACTGTGTTATCGCAATAACACAGTTGGCCGCGCTTGGCTAGTCCCCTTCGCGCTCGATCGGACTGGCGAGCAATTTGTCGATCTTGCGCCCGTCCATATCGACGACCTCGAACCGCCAGCCATTCCCCTCGAAAATTTCGCCGACGGTCGGTAAATGCTTGAGCACCGAAAGCGAAAAGCCTGCGACCGTCGCATATTCGCGGTTGTCGGGCAGATCGAAATCGAGCTTGTCGGCCATATTATCGGCCGCGAGCGAACCGGAGAACAGCCAACTGCCGTCCTCGCGCTCGAAAAAGGCGGGATCGGTATCGACATCCTGGTCGGAGACGAACTCGCCCGCCACTGCGATCAACAAATCGAGCGGCGTCATCAGCCCTTCGAAATGGCCATATTCGTCATGGACGAGCGCCATTGGCACATCCGATTCGCGCAATGCCTCCAGCGCGTCCATCGCATCGACCTGATCGGGAATGATCGGTGCTTCGCGCATCAGGCTGCGCAGATCGAGCGAGCGGCCCTCGAACAGTGCCGAGACGATATCGCGCGCCTGCACGACGCCGATAATCTCGTCTACCGAGCCTTCGGCGACCGGCAGCCTTGTATGCGGTGTCGCCAGCAATGTTTCGCGTATTTCGTTGGGGCTCGACGAGGCCTCTATCCAGTCTACTTCGGTGCGCGGCGTCATCACCTCGCGCACCGGCCGATCGGCCAGCCGCACGACGCCGGAGATGATCGCCCGTTCGCTTTCCTCGATGACGCCCGATTTGGTCGCTTCGGCAACCAGCATCTGCAATTCTTCAGCGGTCACGCGTTGCCGCGATTCGCGCGTCATGCGGAGCAGGCGGAATATCAACGCGCTGGTGCCGTCGAGCAACCAGACGAGCGGCGCTGTAGCAATCGAAAGCCAGCGCATGGGGACGGCCATCGCCACCGCGATCCGCTCGGGATTGCGCAGCGCGAATTGCTTGGGCACCAGTTCGCCGATAACCAGCGAGGCATAGGTCGTCAGGATGATGACAAGCGCAAAACCCAATGTCTGCGCCAGCCCCGGCTCAACACCGATCAGCGCGAGCCGTTCGCCGACCGGGCCGCCGAGGCTTGCCCCCGAATAAGCGCCCGCGAGAATGCCGATCAACGTAATCCCGATCTGGACGGTCGAGAGAAACCGCCCCGGATGGACGGTCAGGTCGAGCGCGGTCTGCGCGCCCGGTCGTCCGGCCTTGGCCATCGACTGGAGCCGCGCGCGGCGCGCCGATACGATGGCGAGTTCGGACATCGCGAAAACGCCATTGAGCATCACCAGCAAGAGGATGATGCAAAGGTCGAACCAGGGGAATGGGGTGAGTGTCATGAGCGGACAGCCCCATCTGCCCCGAATCTGTCGCGGGGACAACATCCCGATCAGCAATTGTTCAACAGGCTGGGGGAACAAGCAGCATGGCGGGGTGTTTATTCAGCATAACCAAAACAACGTGAGGGAGTAATTATATGATCAATCCAAGCAAATTCATGATGTCCGGCGCGGCAGCCATCGCGCTGCTCGGCACGAGCGCCTGCGTTACCAACCCGGAAACCGGCAATCAGCGTGTTTCGACAACCGGCGCAATCGGCGGCGTCGCCGGCGCGATCGGCGGCTATCTGCTCGGCGACCTTATCGGCGGCCGCAATTCGCGGACCGAAGAAATTATCGGCGCCGGCATTGGCGCGGTCGCGGGCGCGGCGATCGGCACCTATATGGACCGCCAGCAGCGCGATCTCGAACGCGCTACCGAAGGCACCGATACACGAGTCGTGCGCGAAGGCGACAATCTCTATCTGCAGATGCCGGGTTCGGTCGCCGAATTCGACGTCGATTCATCGGCAATCCGCCCGATCTTCCAGAATACACTGGACGAGATCTCCCAAACGCTCACCGCCTATCCGGAAACCTATATCGATGTATACGGCCATACCGATTCGGATGGTTCGGACGCGTATAACCAGTCGCTCTCCGAACGCCGCGCCGCCTCGGTATCGACCTATCTGCAGGGCCGCGGCGTCCAACGTCAGCGTATCGCGACGCAGGGCTTCGGCGAAAGCCAGCCGATCGCGAGCAATGCGACGGCAGCCGGCAAACAGCAGAACCGCCGCGTCGAGATTCGTATCGTTCCGGTCACCCAGAACGATGTGAACGCAGTCGGCGGTTAGGCATTCTTGTCAGACTCGACCTATTGGTCGGGCGCGGCGGGCGGCGAAGAAGCTGCGGAGCAGATCGCCCGCGCGCTCTTCGCCGATACCGGCATAGATTTCGGGGCGGTGGTGGCATGTCGGCTGGCTGAAAAAGCGCGGCCCATGCGCCACCGCCCCGCCTTTCGGGTCGGCGGCGGCATAATAGAGCCGATCGATCCGCGCATGGGCGATCGCTCCGGCGCACATCGCGCAAGGCTCAAGCGTGACCCAGAGATCGCAACCGTCGAGGCGCCCTGTGCCCAATTTGGCCAGAGCAGCGCGAATCGCCCGCATTTCGGCATGGTCGGTAGGATCGCCGCTGGCGCGCATGCCATTGGCGGCTTCGGCGATGAGCTCGCCCTGTCGCGCGATGACCGCGCCCACGGGCACCTCGCCCGCCTCACCCCCCGTCTCGGCCAGCGCGAGGGCGCGATCCATCAATTCGGGCAGCGGAAAGGCCATCGCCGCTGCCTATACGGTGCGCCGCGCGCCCGAAAGCCCTTCGCGCCTACTCTTCGACGGTTACAAGATCGCTGTCTTCGCGCGCGTCTTCGGCGTCGCTTTCATCGGTGGTTTCGATCACCGGTACTTCGATTTCGCGCGTTTCAGTGCTGATTTCGACATCATTGGTATCGATATCGATCCCGTCATCGGTCGAATTGATGTCGATCACGTTCGTCATCACCAGGATAAGGACGATGACCGCGATGACCGCGATGAGGCTCAAAAGGGTACGCATGACTTTCTCCCAAGGGTTGTCTGGCTATAACGCATCCTAGGCATGAGAGTTGCGCCCGTCCAACTTGACGCAAGGCCGCAGAATCGCTACTTGCCCCGCTTTCCGGGACAACCCGAATTTCAGGATTATAACCATGTCGCGTATTTGCGAGCTGACCGGCAAAGGCCGGATGGTGGGAAATAACGTATCCCACGCCAACAACCGGACGAAAAAGACCTTTCTGCCCAATTTGCAGAGAGTGACATTGATGTCCGAAACGCTCGAGCGAAGCTTCAAATTCCGAGTCTCGACCTCGGGCCTGCGCTCGGTCGAGCATGTCGGCGGGCTCGACAACTGGCTGCTCAAGACGGCCGACGGCAAGCTCAGCGACACGGCGCGCAAAGTGAAGCGTGCAATCGCCGCCAAACAGCAGGCTGCGGCCTGATCGGCTTCACCGCTTGGCGCCGGCGCTGCGACGCTATCGTCAACATTGATTCGGTTATTGGTACTGCACGGTGCCGATACACGCCGCGCCGCGTTTGTTACCCAGGCTAGCTAAATAGCCCCAACCAGCTCGAACTTAAGCAGCAATGTCCGCTGCAGAGGATTGAAATTGTCGTCGGACGCCATCCAGATCACCGCGCGGCCATTTTCCTCGCCAACCACCACCGCCTCCATATTGTCTATCGTCAACGGCGGATCGAGCCGCGCAATCGATCTTCCTTCGATGATCGCACCCTCGGCGAGTCCGTCGAGAGAGGCGATTGTGACGATAACCGAAACGCCTTCGACGAGGCTTAAACGTCGATTGAGAA
>JABDLY010000048.1 GCA_013001755.1 Sphingomonadaceae bacterium | reverse complement strand
TCCTATAATATTGAATAATATTTTATTGATATAAAATTCAATTATAAATGATAATCGCTTATCAATATTCAATAATAAATGTTACAACATTATTAGATATAAGAGATATATTATTAAACATTACAATCATATTGCTGTACTTGGCATGTCATTTTCTGGCAGCACTGTACTTAACTATACATTAGGATCTTTGCCAAATTGCGCAACAATAAGTGAAGCTCATTGGCTCATAGATAAAAAAAATGACGGCCGATTACCGGATTGCAAGATTTGCGGGGCTCAATGCGAGCTGTTAAACGCGAAATTTCGTGCCGAACTTGCCGCCCCAATGCAATTCAATGATCAGGTTGGACTTCACTTTCGTGCTAATTGCGAAAATGGCCTTGGATATTATGATCAAATCCGGCGTCGTCTCAACGCCGAGTATCTAATCAGTTCGGACAAGAATCTGAAGATTTACGACCGACTGGAACCCGGTAGAAAATTTTCAGCGATCGTTCTTTTCAAAGACCCACTTTATCAACTAAATTCGTGGTATAAGGCCATGATAAAGCTAGAACGGACCGATATACGAGAAAAAATGAAAAAGTTTTTAGATTTTTACACAAGTTACTATGATAACTTAATGCATGCTGAGTTCATGGGCGAGTGTTTATTTTTGTCATGTCAAGATTTTCAAATTATTCCGGTCGCGACTGTCAAAGCAATCTGTGAGAGTTTTTCGTTACCATTTCACGAAAGTGCGCTTAGATATTGGGAAAAAACCCACCATGTAGTTGGGGGGAATTTCAACCCCATTTTCGAATTAAAGCGCGGAGGATTGAAGAATGTTGCAATCCAAAATCGTCGCCCGGAAACCTTTGATGAGGAACTAGATGAAATGGCGACCAATCATCAACCATCCCAAGAAATATTCGCATCGCTTTCGCAGCGTAGTCGGGTGGTAAATGTCGATTCCACGCTTGCTCGATAGATAGTTGGCTATTCAGCGCATTGGCTACCGCTCTCGGCCCATAGTTCAGCCGCCCCATCTCGCTGATCCGGCCGCTGCGCATCCGGCCTTCGACGAGCTCATAGCCCATCAGCGCGAAGATGCGGTTGCCGAGGAAGATCGGGCGGGCGTTGCCGTACCAGTCGACACAGGAGGCTTCGCAGCCATCGTCGACCACGCCTTCGACCTCCGTACCGAGTTCGCCGGCGAGCGAAAATTGCCGGCCGTTGCGGCGCTCCTCGCAATGATGGCTCATTAGATTGCCAACCAGTCGGGCAAATCCAGCTCCGCCATACCGTCCACCCGCCGATGTTCGACGCTCAGACCGAGGTCGGGATAGGCGATACGTTGGCGTTTCGGGTTGGCATCGCTGAGAGGTACGACGACGAGGCGCCGGTTGACCTTGTTGCGATAGTGCATCCGCGCGGTGTTTTCCTGGCCGACATAACAGCCCTTTTCGTAGGACACGCCGTTCAATTCCTCGGCATTGCATTCGAGCCATAGCGTCTTGTCGCTGCCGAGCTCGCCCATGCCTTCGGGGACGCCCAGCGAAAGCCGATGGGCGCGCCAGTCGGGCGACGCATCGCCGTCTCCGCGAGGCGCAAGCCAGCGATGGCCGAGCGCGGGAAGGCGGGGGTCAGCGGGATGATCGCTCGCATCTGGCGACCAATGCGCCGCAAGCGTCTCGTCGCGCTCGATCTCGATCGGTCGGCGCAGTCGATAGAGTTTGAGCCGCTTGACCAGATCGTCTGCGGCCTCGGCTTCGCAATCGATGAGGATATCGTCGCCATCGGCCCAGAGCAGGAAATCGAACAAAACCTTGCCCTGCGCGGTCAGCAACGCGCTCCATTGCGGCGCGCCGTCGCGAACGGCAGCGGTATCCTGCGTGACAAGCCCTTGAAGGAAGTCGCGGACATCCTCGCCTGAAAGGCGGATAATTTCGCGGTCTTGCAGCGTGGTTGCGGGCGTTGAGGCGGTCATGGGCTTCAATTAGGGATGCACCCGTGCAAAGGGAAGCCGCGTGACCGACAGCATCACCATCCGCCGCCCCGACGACTGGCACGTCCATCTCCGCGATGGCGCGATGCTCGAGGCGGTGGCGGGCTATACGGCGCGGCAATTCGCACGCGCTATCGTCATGCCTAATTTGACGCCCCCGGTGACGACCGCCGATGCCGCGCGCGCCTATCGCGAGGCGATCATGGCGGCCTTGCCCGGGGACGCCGATTTCACGCCGCTGATGACCGCCTATCTCACCGACACGATATCGCCCGACGAACTGGCGCGCGGCCATGAAGACGGCGTTTTCACAGCCGCCAAGCTCTATCCCGCCGGCGCGACGACCAACTCCGCCAGCGGCGTCACCGATATCGCGAACATCCGCGCGGCGCTCGAAGCGATGCAGAGCATCGGTATGCCGCTGCTCGTCCATGGCGAGGTCACCGATCACGACATCGATATCTTCGATCGCGAAGCGGTGTTTATCGAGCGCATCCTCGAGCCGCTGGTCCGCGACTTCCCGGCGCTCAGGATCGTCCTCGAACATATCACCACCGCCGATGCCGTGCGCTTCGTCGAGAACGCGGGCCAAAATGTCGCCGCGACGATCACGCCGCATCATTGCCATATCAACCGCAACGCTATCTTCGAACGCGGTATCCGCCCGCATGCCTATTGCCTGCCGATCGCCAAGCGCGAGCAGCACCGGCTGGCCGTCCGCGCCGCCGCGGTCTCAGGCTCGCCCAAATTCTTCCTCGGTACCGATAGCGCGCCGCATGCCAAGCGCGACAAGGAGGCCGCCTGCGGCTGTGCCGGCATTTTCAACGCGCCCTATGCGCTCGAAAGCTATGCTGCGGTGTTCGACGAGGAGGACGTGCTCGATCATTTCGAAGCCTTCGCCTCGGAACACGGCCCACGCTTCTACGGGCTGCCGCTCAACGAAGGCACTGTGACGCTCAGGCGCGAAAGCGTCGATATTCCCGAAAGCCTCGATGCGGCGGGCGGCGAGATCGTGCCGTTCCATGCGGGGGAAACGTTACGCTGGAGCTTGATCTAGAGGACGATCAGCCTGCATATGCCGTCATTGCGAGGAGCCGAAGGCGACGCGGCAATCCAGAGCCGCGAGCGATGGCGCATGCGGCTCGGGATTACTTCGCTTCGCTCGCAATGACGGCCACTCAAACCGACATGATCAAGCTCCAAGCCTATACCGGCACAACCCTTCTCGACCGCGCCTGGCGGACATTGTCGGCGGTAAACAGCGCGATCGCGATCCAGATACAGGCAAAACAGATCAGCTTGGGCGTATCGAGCGGCTCGTTGTAGACGAAAGCGCCGATCAGGAACGCCATCGTCGGCGCGATATACTGGATGAAGCCGAGCGTCGTCAGCGTCAGCCTGCGCGCCGCCGCGGCGAACAGCATCAGCGGGATCGAGGTCACGATTGCCGCCGAGATCAGCAGCGCATCGGTCGTCATATCCACCGCCCTGAAAGCAAGCCCGCCCTGCGCGCCGAGCCACAGGAGATAGGCGAGGAAGAACGGCGCGAGCAGCGTCGTTTCAACCGCCAGTCCCTCGATTGCGCCGACATCGGTGACCTTGCGGACATAGCTGTAAAGCCCGAACGAGAGCGCGAGCGAAACGCTGATCCACAATGTGTCGAGCGCGGAAAAGGCGAGCAACGCGACGCCAGCCGCGGCAATCGCGATCGCCACCACCGCCATCTTGCGGAGCTTCTCGCCGAGGATCGTCACGCCGAGCACGATGTTGACGAACGGATTGAGGAAATAGCCGAGGCTCGCGGCAAGGATATGCTCGTTGGTGACCGCCCATATGTAGATAAGCCAGTTGATCGCGATCAGCGCCGCCGAGATGCTGAGCGTCAGCAGCATCTTGGGACTGCGCGCCGCGGCGGCCAGCTTCGGCAGCCGCCCGAGCGCGATCAGCAACAGAAACAGAAAGGCCACCGACCAGACGATGCGATGCGCGACGATCTCGACCGCGCCGACATGGTCGAGCAGTTTGAAGAACAGCGGGACGATGCCCCAGAGGAGGTAAACGCCAATGCCATAGGCATAGCCCGCCCGCGTGTTTTCCTGTTCGGCCATGGGAGCGAGTTAGGGGCAGGCGAGACGCTGCGCCAGCCGGAAATTGCGGTCGAACTTCGAGTTCGCCGAGGTGCGGCGCTCAATCGATAGGTTGAGTCTGACTAAAAGGGCAACCACCGCCGGTTACGCGAGAAATTCATATAGCCGATATTGGCGCCGAGCCGCAGGCCTGCGCCGAGGCGGATCGGGATCAGCACCTTGTCGCCCGAACGCAGATAGCTCGCGGTCAGCCCGCCGATGAAATAGGCGTCGCCCTCCACGGCCGGAAAGCGGCGGAACAGCTCTTCGGTGTCGTAGAGATTATAGACGAGCACGAAGGTCGATGCGCCGTTGGCGCCGACATCGAAGCCGATCGACGGCCCCGTCCAGTAAACCGGCTGCTCGCCCTCGACGCGGTGGAACAATGTCCCCGAACCGTAACGCAGCCCGAAGATGAACGCGCCGCCGGCTTCGCGACCCACGATATAGCCATTGGGTTCGCCCTGTTCGGACAGGATCCGTTCGATCATCCGCGCGATTCCCTCGGCGCCGTCGCCGAATACACCGCCCGCGGCCGCGATCAGATCGTCCTGCTGATAGGTGCTGCTCGGGTCGCTCGGCACCGCCGGTGGGCCGCTCGCGGCGGTCGCGGCGCCGCTGTCCGCGCCCGTCGCCCCGGTCATGCTTTCATTGCCCGGCGTATCGGGGGGAATATAGGTCGGGTCGGATGCGATGGTCGAGTCCGATTCATAGGTGGGTTCGCTGTCGAAATCGCCGCTGTCGGTGGTTGTGCCGCTGCCGCTGTAATCGCTGTCGCTGACCGGCGCGCCGCTTTGCGTCTGCATCGCGAGATCGGGATCGACGCTATCGATCTGCGCGGCGGCGGGCGCAGCGGCCAGCGAAAGCGCGCCGATCGCGGCGGCAATGGATATCAAAAGCTTGTTCGCCATGGACTTTCCCCCACACCAGCTGAATCCGCCACATTAGACTCGCGCACGCAAGCGCGCGCAATTCGCCGCGCGACGGGTCGAGTCGATTGTGCGCCGAAGCGAGTCGAAACTGTGGATTTCGCACCATTTACGGCGCTGGAGAGGCGCAACGCCGATCGCTGCGAGAGATTGTTGATCGCTTAACCACGCGCCGCTATAGGCGTCCTTCGGCCTGCTCAGCACAGGCTTTCTTGGCCGGTCAGGACACGTGGGTGAGTGGCTGAAACCACCGGTTTGCTAAACCGGCATACGGGGATTACCCGTATCGAGGGTTCGAATCCCTCCGTGTCCGCCAGCCGGCTCCAGGGCAATTTCCCGGAACCATAGCCCGTTGTTGAAGCGGCGGCGTTGAGCGGATCTCCAATGAATGGTGTTGCTACGGGCGCACCGCAATCTCTCGAACCAGCGTTCCGATAGATCGGCCGTCTCGGGCATTCATGCCTAGGCGTTTGTTCCCGGCGAGAAAATCGTTACTGAAAGCGGCATCCAACGGGAGGACATATTCGTGCAGGTCACCGCTAACGACATCGGCATCGAGATCGAGGATCACGGGAACAAGGACGATCCCGCGATCCTGCTGATCATGGGTTATACCGCGCAGCTCGTCTTCTGGCCCGACGAGCTGGTCGAGGCTCTCGTCGGCGCAGGGTTTCGCGTGATCCGCTACGACAATCGCGACGTCGGGCTGTCGCACAAGTTCGACGGCGTGAAGGTGCCGCATCCGATCTGGCAGCTGCTCGTCAAACGTTTCCGCAAGAACAAGCAGATGGCGCCCTATACGCTCGAGGATATGGCGGCCGATGCGATCGGCGTGCTCGATGCGCTGGAGATCGAGAAAGCGCATATCGTCGGCGCTTCGATGGGCGGGATGATCGCGCAGATCGTCGGCGCGAAATATCCCGATCGCGTGCTCTCGCTGGTGCCGGTGATGACCTCGACCAACAATCCCAAGCTGCCCGGTCCCGACAAGGAGGTCCGCAAGATGCTCTGGAAATCGGCGCGCAACCGGCCCGACACGCCCGAGGAGGCGGTGCCCGCGACAATGGACTTTTTCGAGGCGATTGCCGCCGACACCAGCCCCGAGCACATGGCCGATGTCGAGACGCTGATCCGGACCTCGGTCGAGCGCAGCTTCTATCCCGAAGGCCCCAAACGGCAGATGGCGGCGATTATCGACAGCGGCGATTTGCGGCGTTTCGACGAAAAGATCACAGCCCCGACGCTCGTCATCCACGGCGCGGACGATCCGCTGATCCCGGCGGCGGGCGGCGAGGATGTCGCGCGCAATATCAAGGGCGCACGCTATGAAACAATTCCCGGAATGGGCCACGATCTGCCGCGCAACCTGCTGCCGCAAGTGACGGGGCTGATCGTCGAGCATTGCCGCGCGCATCAGTAGCAGGGCGGGATGTACAAGCTTCTCTCCAACCTGCGCGTTGTCGAAGCCTCGTCCTTCGTCGCGAGCCCGAGCGCCGGGCTCTATCTGGCGCAGATGGGGGCGGAGGTTATCCGGATCGACCAGATTGGCGGCGGACCCGATTTCGGGCGCTGGCCAAAGAACGAGGCCGGCGCGAGCTTTTACTGGGAAAGCCTCAACAAGGGGAAGAAATCGGTCGCGCTCGATCTTGGCTCGCCCGAGGGGCGCGAGCTGGCGCAGCGGCTGGCGGCGGCGCCGGGCGAACGAGGCGGGCTGTTCCTGACCAATTTCCCGGTCGGCGGTTTCCTGTCGCATGACGCGCTCAAGGCGCTGCGCGAGGATATCATCACGGTGCGGATTATGGGCCGCGCCGATGGCGGGCCAGCGCTCGACTATACGGTCAACGCAGCGGTCGGCATTCCGCAGATTACCGGGCCGAAGGAGCTCGGCGACGCGCCGGTCAACCATGTCCTCGCCGCCTGGGATTTGCTGACGGGTTCCTATGCAGCCTTTGCGATGCTCGCCGCCGAGCGCCACCGCGCGGCGACAGGGGCAGGGCAGGAGGTGCTCGTTCCGCTACAGGATATGGCGATAACGAGCGTCGCCAATATGGGGATGCTCGCCGAGGTGCTCGACAGCGGCGAGAACCGCGAACGGCTGGGCAATGAGGTGTACGGCGCGTTCGGGCGGGACTTCGAGACGGCGGACGGCAAACGGCTGATCGTGATGGCGATCACGCCGCGCCAGTGGACAGGCCTCGTCGAAGTGCTTGGCATTGCAGGCGACGTCGCGGGGATCGAAGCCGAACGCGGCGTTTCCTTCGATCGCGACGAAGGGCTGCGCTTCGAACATCGCGATGCGCTGATGCCGCTCGTCGCTTCGAGCATTGCCCGGCGCGAAAGCGGCCCGTTGATCGAGGCGTTCGAAGCGAACGGCGTGTGCTGGGGCGGCTATCAGATGATGCGCGAGGCGGCCGACGATCCCGATCTGGTGCGTGACAACCCTGTGTTCAGCACCATCGATAATCCCAGCGGTTTTAGCTATCCGCAGCCCGGCGCGGCGGCGCGCTTCGGCGGGCTCGAACGGCAGCCTCCGGAACCGGCGCACCGGCTGGGTGCCGATAGCGAGGAAGTGTTGTCCGATGCGCTGGGACTGTCGAGCGGCGAGATTGGCAAGCTCGTCGATAATGGCATAGTCGGCACAGCATGAAAGCTCAGATGGGTATTGCAAAGCCCTCCCCCTTGATGGGGGAGGGGGATATCGCATGTCGCAAAGGTCATTTAGGACTGCGGCGATGACCCAAGATTATTCCGATATCCGCGAGGAAGTCGCGAAGCTCTGCGCCGATTTTCCAGGCGACTACTGGCGCGCCAAGGACAAGCATCGCGACTATCCCGGCGAATTCGTCGATGCGCTGACCAAGGCGGGGTATCTCGCGGTGCTGATCCCCGAAAAATATGGCGGTTCGGGGCTGCCGATTTCGGCGGCCGCGGCGATCCTCGAGGAAATCCAGCTTCAGGGCTGCAATGGCGGCGCCTGCCATGCGCAGATGTACATCATGGGCACGTTGCTGCGGCATGGCTCGGACGAGCAGAAGGCCGAGTATCTGCCCAAGATCGCGAGCGGCGAATTGCGGCTCCAGGCGTTCGGCGTCACCGAGCCGGGCAGCGGCACCGATACGCTGTCGCTCAAGACGCGAGCGAAAAAGGACGGTGGTCATTATGTCGTCAGCGGCCAGAAAATCTGGACGAGCCGCGCCGAACATTCCGATCTTATGCTGCTCCTCGCGCGCACGACGCCGCGTGAGGAGTGCGAGAAGCGTACCGATGGCCTCTCGGTCTTCCTCGTCGATATGCGCGAGGCGCTCGAGGGTGGCCTGACGATCAAGCCGATCGATACGATGATGAACCATTCGACGACCGAGATTTTCTTCGACGATATGCGCGTGCCTGCGGCAAACCTCATCGGCGAGGAAGGGAAGGGCTTTCGCTATATCCTGTCGGGCATGAATGCCGAGCGGCTGCTGATCGCGGCGGAATGTATCGGCGATGCCAAGTGGTTTCTCGACAAGGCGACCGTCTATGCCCGCGAGCGCGAGGTGTTCGGGCGGCCGATCGGACAGAATCAGGGCATCCAGTTCCCGCTTGCCAAGGCCTATGCCGATATGCGCGCGGCCGAGCTGATGGTGCGCGACGGGCTGGCGAAATACGAAGCCGGCGGGAATGCCGGTGCCGAGGCCAATATGGCGAAGATGCTGGCGGCCGATGCAAGCTGGGCGGCGGGCGAAGCCTGCGTCCAGACGCATGGCGGCTTCGGCTTTGCCGCCGAATACGATATCGAGCGCAAATATCGCGAGACGCGGCTCTACCAGGTCGCGCCGATCTCGACGAACTTGATCCTTTCGTACATTTCCGAGCATATCCTCGGCCTGCCGCGGTCCTATTGATGGCCGAATGGGACGACTGGATCGGGTGCGAAGAGCGGCGGCGCGATGTGCTGACGCAGGGACTGATCGATCGCTTCTGCGCCACCGTGCTCCGGCGAAGGCCGGAGCCTAGTTCCGCCGTTTCTGGACTCCGGCGTTCGCCGGAGCACAACGCAACCGCGCCGCCCGGCCTGCATTGGTGCCTGTGCCTGCCCGATGCGCCGATGGAGGAACTTGGGCCGGATGGGCATCCGAAGAAGGGCGGGTTCATGCCGCCGATCCCGCTGCCGCGCCGGATGTTCGCGGCAAGCGATATCGCGTTCCTCGCGCCGCTTGAGGCAGGCGCGGCGATCGAGCGCGTCTCGACCATCGCGTCGATCGCCGAAAAGGGCGGCAAGTCGGGGCAACTGGTTTTCGTCGAGGTCGATCATGTGACGCTGGCCGACAGTATCGAGACGATCCGCGAGCGCCAGACGATCGTCTATCGCGAGGCAGCTGCGGTTCCACTGCCGCTGCCCGCAACCGGAACCGCCGACCTTTCCCGCTGGCCGGCAATGCGCACCATCACGCCTTCGGAAATGCAGCTGTTTCGCTATTCGGCGCTGACCTTCAACGCGCACCGCATCCATTATGACGCGCCCTATGCGCGCGATGAGGAGGGCTATCCGGCACTCGTCGTCCATGGTCCGCTGATCGCGAGCCTGCTCATGCAATTGGCGGCGGACGAAAAAGGCGGCATGCTCGAGCGCTTCGCCTTCCGCGCCAAATCGCCCGCCTTTACCGGGCAACCGCTCCATCTTTGTG
>JABDLY010000042.1 GCA_013001755.1 Sphingomonadaceae bacterium | reverse complement strand
CGTGAAATGCTTGCGCGCGACGATGAACCGGCCGTCGGGCGACCAGTCGGGCTGGTTGAGTAGGCGAAACTCTTCGTTGGTGACCTGCCGCCGGTTCGATCCGTTGCGGTCCATGATCCAGATATTGTCCCCGCCGCCGCGATCCGAAGTGAAGGCGATCCGCGTTCCGTCGGGCGAAAAGCGCGGCTGGACCTCCCAGGGCAGGCCCGAAGCGATCGCAGTCGCGCTGCCGCCGGTGATCGGCATCGTGTAGATGTCGCCGAGCAGGTCGAAGGCGATGGTCTGCCCGTCGGGGCTGACATCGACATTCATCCATGTGCCCTCGGTGACATCGATAGTCACGCTGCGGCGCGGCAATGGCGGATTGGCGACATCCCATTCGTCGCTCGAAGCGGCTTCGGTGGTTTCGGTTTCCTCGGCCGGCGCGTCGCTCTGAGCCCAACCCGGCATGGCAATGGCAAGCGCAACCACGCTCGCGGCGTAACGGAATTTCATGGCGGTTCCCCTGATCTCTTCGTTGGCCGCTTGCTAGCGCCCACGGCCGATCAAGGGAAGCGCATCGATGGCCTCTGGAAAGCCGCTCGTCGAACGCCTAATTCGGGGACAAGCAGTTCAACCAGAGGAATTTCGCATGTCCGCCGATCCTATCGTCATATCTTCCTATGCCCGTACGCCGATGGGCGGCTTTCAGGGCGCGCTCTCTGCCGCCGAAGCGCCGCAGCTCGGCGCGACCGCCGTCGCCGCCGCGCTCGAACGCGCGGGCGTCGATGGCGAGGATATCGAGCAGATCTTCATGGGCTGTGTACTTCCCGCAGGGCTGGGCCAGGCGCCCGCGCGCCAGGCCGGAATCGGCGCTGGACTGCCGATCTCGACCGAGGCGACAACGCTCAACAAAATGTGCGGCAGCGGCATGCAGGCGGCGATCATGGCGCATGATGCGCTGAAAGCCGGCACCGCCGACATCATCGTCGCGGGCGGAATGGAGAGCATGACCAACGCGCCGTATCTCCTGAAGAAACATCGCGGCGGCGCGCGGATCGGCCATGACGCGATCAAGGATTCGATGTTCCTCGACGGTCTCGAAGACGCCTATGAGCCGGGGCGCTTGATGGGCAGCTTCGCCGAGGAAGCTGCGCAACATTACCAGTTCACACGCGAACGCCAGGACGATTATGCGATCGAATCGCTTTCGCGCGCCAATGCCGCGATCGAAAGCGGCGCCTTCGACGGCGAGGTCGTCGCGGTCGAGGTCAAGACGCGAAAGGGTAGCGAAACCGTCACTACGGACGAGCAGCCCGGCAATGCCCGGCCCGACAAGATCCCGGCGCTCAAGCCCGCCTTTGCCAAGGACGGCACGGTGACGGCGGCCAACGCCTCGTCGATTTCGGACGGCGCGGCGGCGCTCGTCATGACGCGCGAAAGCGTGGCGAAGGAAAGGAACATGCCGATCAAGGCGCGGATCGTCGCCCATGCGGCGCATGCGCAGGAGCCGTCGAAATTTACTTCAGCGCCGGTGCCCGCGATCCGGAAGGTGCTCGACAAGGCCGGCTGGAGCATCGACGATGTCGATCTGTTCGAGGTCAACGAAGCCTTCGCCGTCGTCGCCATGATCGCGATGCAGGAGCTCGGCATCCCGCACGACAAGGTCAACGTCAATGGCGGCGCCTGCGCGCTCGGCCATCCGATCGGCGCGAGCGGCGCGCGGATCATGGTGACGCTGATGAATGCCTTGGAAAAGCGCGGTCTCAAGCGCGGCGTGGCAACGCTCTGCATCGGCGGCGGCGAAGCGACGGCTGTCGCGCTGGAGCTCGCCTAGCCGGCGTTGTCCTCATCGCCGACAACGCGGTCGTCGGGGCAATCGAGCATCGACAGCAAGCCGTCGACGCGGCGTAGGGCATTGGGGTGGAGCTGCGGATCGGCAATATTGACGATTGACGTCACGGTGTTGGTAAATAGCGTGTCGCCATCGGCGCTGATCGCGGCGCCATTGGGACGGAAGAAGCTCGCGGCCAGGCCGTCGCCATCCTCATTGCCGTCTTCGCCGCTTCCCGCGATGTGGCATATCGCGCCGCCGGGCGTGACGCTGTAAATCCGCCCGCCGCGAAAGCTGGCGACGTAGAAACGCCCATTCGCCCAGCCGAGATGGCCGTTGCCGCCGCCCGGAAACCGCGCGACGATGGCCATCGCGCCGCTATCGGGATCGATCCGTACCATCGCATCGTCGCGGAAATTGACGGTGTAGAGCGCGCCATCGCCGCCAAAGGCGAGGCCATTGGGGCAGTTAAGCGGCGTGCCTTCGGCAAGAATTTCGGTCGTGCCGTCATCGGCGATCCTGACGATCCGGTTGGGTATGCAATTGGTGGCGAAAGCTCCGCCGCCTTCTACCGGCGCGATACCGACCGGCGTCGCCATGCCCTCGGCGATCAGCGTGCGGGTGCCGTCCATCGCGATACGATACGCTTCGCCTCGTCCGACATCAGACTGGTATAGCTGGCCGTCCGGCCCGAAGGCATTGCCGGATGCGCCGCCGAATTCATCGTTGATCACATCGATGGCGCTGCCATCGGGGGCGATGCGATAGACATTGGCGCCGCCGGCCTGTTGCAGCGTCACGCCGAAATCGCCGACATAGACATTGCCATCGGGGCCGACCGAAACACCGCCGCTGGCTTCGATATCGGTGGCGATCGTCGATACGGTCACCTCCGCATATGCAGATGTGGCCGTCAATACGCTGACCATCGGCACTATCAGAAATCGCATGATACTCTCCCTCGTCAGCCTGTTAGCGCGCTCAGCGAGAAAGATGGCAGTCCGCTTCGATCAATCGCCCTGTCGGATCGACAACGGAAATAAATCAAGCCGCCGCAGGGTACCCGGCCGGGTCGCAATAGCCGGATCGTCCCCGCGACGACTTGCCGGTAACGATTGCGCATTGCTACCGCTGCCCGGTGAAGCCCTTTTAGGCGATGCTTGCAGACGGTAATGTGACTCGCATCACCAAAATTCGCGGTTTGGTAATCTGGCTTTCTGTCGCGCTCGCACTGCGGCTGTGCTAGGCGTTGCCGCGATCAATCGAGGACCAGAATCGTGAACGTAGAAACCTCTGTAAAAGCAAAAGAAAAACCGTCTTTCAGCTATAAATGGGATGATCCCTTCCTGCTTGAGGACAAGTTGACCGAAGAAGAGAAGCTCGTCTGGGAAACCGCGCGCGGCTATGCGCAGGACAAGCTGCTGCCCCGCGTGCTGACCGCGACGCGCGAGGAGCGCTTCGACCGCGAGATCATGAACGAATTCGGCGAGCTCGGCCTGCTCGGCTGCACGATCGACGGCTATGGCTGCGCCGGCGTCAGCCATGTCGCCTACGGCCTCGCGGCGCGTGCCGTCGAAGCCGTCGATTCGGGCTATCGTTCGGCGATGAGTGTGCAGTCGTCGCTCGTGATGCACCCGATCCATGCC
>JABDLY010000030.1 GCA_013001755.1 Sphingomonadaceae bacterium | reverse complement strand
GGCTTCAACTTCGCGCTGATCTTCTCGCCCGGAAGTCTCGACGACGCTCCTTACTCGCTGATGAGTACGGTGAGCGCGCCGCCGGGAACCGACCTTGCGCCTTTCGAGCGCGCGGTGGTCGACGCCTTTCCGCAGGTCAGCGCGATCAAGGTCGCCGACATCGTCAGCGAATTTCGCGCGATCCTGCTCAGCCTCGACGCAGCGGTGCGGATTGCAATCGCGCTCGCCATTGCGATGGGGGTGATCGTGCTCGCAGGATCGGTGGTGGCGACGCGTGCGCAGCGGACCCGCGATATCGTCCTGTTGCGGCTGGTCGGCGGGCAGCGGCGCCAGCTCATCGGCACCCAGCTCATCGAATTCTCGATCCTCGCGGCACTGTCGGCGATCGGCGCGGCGGGGGCCGGGCTGCTGGCAGCCTATCTGCTATGCGTCCATTGGTTCGAAATCGCCTTTGCGCCCCAATGGGCGAGCATCATTCTCATCCCTGCGGGGGCGATCCTGCTGGCGATCGTGGCGGCGCTCATCGCGGCCTGGCCGGCGCTTGCGGCGCGGCCTGCCGAGGCACTGCGGGCGCGCTAAACCGCTGATTTTCCGCGTCCCAAATTGGATCGCGTGAAACCAGATCCTTTATTGTTCGTTAATTGTCGACGAAAGGATAGCGGTTATGAAGCACGTACCATCACTTGGTGACCTGCATATGCGGCATGATCCGGCTGGCCGGGGATATCATGCCATCTATCGCGAGGAGGAAGTGAACCACTGCCCCGGTTGTGGCCGGACGCAATGGCTGGTCGGCCGCTTTTCGGCCGAGTGCGCATTCTGCTCGACAGCCCTGCCGCTGGCCGATGCCAGCCTGACGCTGCACGCCGGTCCGCCGGTGATCGAGCATCGCAACCGTAGCGCTCGCCCCGCTTTCGCTGCCTGAACCGGTCAGTCGTCCCCGACGGGACGCACCGGGACCTGCACGTTGCACAGGGCGACACCGCCCGCAGGAACATCATAGAAATCATCGAAGCGGTTGGACCGCACGTCGAGATAGCGCCCGAAGGCGGCGCTGTCCTCGCTGAGATATTGGTAGGACGGCCGCTCGTCTTCGGGCAGCGAGGAGGCTAGCCGGATCGACACGATCGGGCTGGCTTTTTCGCCTTTTTCCTCGACCAGAAAACCGAGCGGCCCCGAGCCGCGCGGAAGGCTGGAGAGATGCTCGATGCCC
This sequence comes from Sphingomonadaceae bacterium, assembly GCA_013001755.1. Lineage (GTDB taxonomy): Bacteria > Pseudomonadota > Alphaproteobacteria > Sphingomonadales > Sphingomonadaceae > Parasphingopyxis. The sequence goes on along the minus strand of JABDLY010000030.1, from coordinate 1,288 downwards.
TCGACCGCTCGCCCGACGATCGCGATGTTGCGGTCGAGATGGCGCGGCGCATGGCCGATGATGGCATAAAGTTCTGCGCCCGAACCGGTGTTCGGGGTAAGATCGCGTCCCGCGCCGAGTGTGCCATAGCAATGGGTGAGGCTCGCGGTGCCATCCTCGTAGATCGCGACCGGCCAGCCATCCGAGAATCCGGCAACCATCGCATAGGGATCGGCTGATCCGAGCAGCGTGAGATCGAGCCCCTCGGCGTCGCGGACATATTCGGGCGGAGGATTGTCGATCACGTCCTCGGGGTTGGGCCGGTCGCTTTCGAGAAGCCCGAACTGGGCGACATAATTGTCCTGCACGCGATAGACGCTCGCGCCTTCCCAATAGCCGGTTTCGGCGAAGCGGCGGATATTGGCGACATGGACGGGTGCCCATTGCGGCGCGAGCTGGAAGGCGATGCGCTTGCCCCCCTCCAGATCGACAAGAAGCAGATCCTCGGCGGGAATGGTGATCCAGTCTTCGGGCTGCGCCAGGGCGATGGCTTCGTTTGGCGACATCTTTTCGCGCTCGGGCGCATTGCCGGAATGCAATAGGGCGGCGGCCATCAACACGAACAACGACATTATCTTCTCCCCTCGCGGATCCCAGGGCCGCAGCATGGCGCTTTGCGCGCGAAGCGCAAGCGGTTAGGGAAGGCGCCATGCATATTGCCACGCTGATGCTGCTCGGGTCGGGCGAACTGGGCCGCGAATTTGCCATCGCCGCCAAGCGGCTGGGTTGCCGCGTCATTGCCTGCGACCGCTATCCCGATGCCCCCGCGATGCAACTGGCCGACGCATCCGAGGTCTTCTCGATGCTTGACGGCAAGGCGCTGCGCTCCGCGGTCGAGAAGCATCGTCCCGATGCCATCGTTCCCGAAATCGAGGCGATCGACACGGGCGAATTGCTTGCACTCGAAAAGGAAGGCTGGCGCGTGGTTCCGACCGCGCGAGCAGCGCAGCTGACCATGAACCGCGACGGCATCCGCGAACTGGCGGCCAACCGGCTGGGGCTCGAGACGAGCAAGTTCCGTTTCGCCGAAAGCCGCGATGAAGCCATCGCCGCGGCGGGCCATTGCGGCTTGCCCTGCGTGGTGAAGCCGGTGATGTCCTCTTCGGGCAAGGGGCAGAGCGTGGCCCGCGACGAAGCCGAGCTGGGCCGCGCCTGGGACTATGCCGTGGCCAACATGCGCGGTGACCGCCCACGCGTGATCGTCGAGGAGTTCATCCGTTTCGACAGCGAGATCACGCTGTTGACCGTC
>JABDLY010000021.1 GCA_013001755.1 Sphingomonadaceae bacterium | reverse complement strand
CTTCGACGGGTTCAGCGTCGCCGCTGGCGTCCGCTACGAAGATGCCAGCCAGAGCGTGACGCCGCTGCCCTTCTTCGGCTTCGACTTCAACCCGATCTTCCTCGCACCGCCGCTCAACAACAACTATTGGTTGCCGGCGGCGACGATCACCTGGAATTTCGCCGAAGACATGCAGCTTCGTATCGGCGCCTCGCGTACGATCGGCCGGCCGCAGTTCCGCGAACTGGCGCCGCCGAGCTATACCGATCCCGACAACGACCGGACCTTTTTCGGCAATCCGAACCTAGTCGATACCGAGTTGACGAACTTCGAGGCGCGGTACGAATGGTATTTCGGGCGCGACGAATATCTGAATATCGCCGGTTTCTATAAGGATCTCGAACGCCCTATCGAGCAACTCGCGACGAGCGGCGACAACGATGTCAACGTGACCTTCCTCAACGCGCCGGCCGCCGTGCTCTACGGCTTCGAGGCCGAGATCGTGAAAATGTTCCCGCTCTACAATCTCGGCGGAATATTTTCCTCACGTCGCCTGCGCACGCAGCTCAACTACACCTACACCCAGTCCGAAGTGCAGGTAAGCGCCGGCGATACGGTCATCATCCCGTTTCTCGGCGAACAGCCGGCGGAGAACTATTTCCGCGATGGCGTCCAGCTGACGGGCCAGTCGGACCATCTCGTCAACCTGCAGATCAGCCTCGAGGACGAGGATCAGCTTTCGCAGCAGTCATTGCTTCTGAGTTATGCGAGCGATCGCATCACCAACCGCTCGCCGATCGGTGACGCTCCCGATATTCAGGAGCGGGGCCGGATTTCGCTCGATTTCATCTGGCGTCAGGGCTTCTCGATCGCGGGCCGCGCCTTCGACGCTACGCTCGAAGTTCGCAATATCTTCAACGAGGATTTCCGCGAATTCTATCGTGCGCCCGATGGCTCGACGATCGATGCGCTGAGCTATGACCGCGGCGTCAGCGTGTCGTTCGGTCTCGGCACCACATTCTAGCTTTCCCGATCCGAATTGAAGAGCTGTTCCGCCAGTTGGCATACCTGCCGACACAGACCGCTTATGGCGGCCGTCAAACATTTGTTTTCGTGAGCGCATTCGCTGCGGACCTGACAAGTATCGGATCGATGAATCTTGGTCAGAGCCTTTCGCGCCTGAGCAAAGTCGATTGGTCGATGCCTAACCGATCGACCATCTCTTGGCTGTTCAGTCCGAGCCGCCACCGTTCCTGCCGCAGTGCTTCGCCGTCAGATTGAGGAACGGGAAGGGGACACGAGGGAAAGTAAGGGCAGGGCTTCGACAGGTTCAACCCAATCGGTTTCAACGTCTCGCGCTTGCCGCCCGTAGCCTCCTCCGCTAAAGCGCGCGTCCCAACTCGGGCCTCTGTGGCGGAATTGGTAGACGCGCTCGACTCAAAATCGAGTTCCTTCGGGAGTGCCGGTTCGACTCCGGCCAGAGGTACCAGCCCTTTTTGCTGTCCAACTAGATTGGCCATGCGCTATGTTTGGCGGATGAAAGCAACAAAGGAGGCTGTTCGCATATCATATTACCGCTCAGCACCGGGGCCGCTTGAAATTTCATCACCCGCTTCGTTTCAAACTTGTCGACAATGAAAGATTGTTAGCCTGATGGAGGCGGCGACGCACCGAAGGGCGGCGACCGTGTCAAGCAGGTGCAACCTTAAGGCGCGGGCGCGTTCTAGAAGCCGAGATCCCTGAACGTCTGCTGGTCGAATTTCAGACGGAACGTCACATACGGTCCGCTGCGGGTGTAGCGCGCTTCCTCGAAGTCGCGGTCTTCGTAGCCGACGACATTATAGCCGACGGTGATCCAGCTGTTCTCGACCGGGCTGACGCCCACGTTCGGTCCGACCGAATAATTCCAGGCGCGGCCGCCATTGCTTTCGCGCAAAGAGGCCGAAACGCCGACATCGAAGGTTTCGGAAAGATCGAAGCGGATATCGCCGGCGACCATCGTGCTCCAGCCTTCGACATCGTCGGCGCCGAAGCGTTCCGAGACGTAGCGCGTGCCGAGGAAAAAGGTGAATTCGCTGCGATCGAGAAATCCGCTTTCGAGGCCGAAGATATCGTGCTCGTCGCCGGTCGGCGAATAGTTGACCGAGAGGCTGTTGACGATGCGGCGCGAGCGGGCGTCGCCGGTCACGAGCAGCGGCGCGCTGCCGACCGGACCGGGCTGTCCGGCGACGGCGTTGGTGACGCGGTCGTCGCGCAGCTCGAGCTTGTTGAGCCACGACCAACGGCTGTTATCGGGGCGGTGCGCCCAGGAAATTTCGAGCGAGGTGAGTTCGCTCGTCGTGCCGCCGGCCTGTTCGGCACGCAGCCATGAGAAGGCGGCGCCGAGCGCGCTGCCTTCGCCGATCTGGCGCAGCGCCGAGACGGTGATTCCATAGCGGTCCTCGCGTTCGCCATTGCGATATTCGGCGCGGCCCGCGGCGCTCCATCGCTCGCTGCGATAAGTCGCGCCGGCTGTGATCGCGGTAAAATCTTCGGTCAGCACGGGGTTGTTGCCGTTGCCGATAAAGCCGCCGCTCGCGACGGGCTGGAGCGGGTTAAAGATGTCGGCGGCGTCGATGCCGCCGCTCAATGTCTCATTGCCGTCGAGCGAGAAATCGAGCGACCAGTGCTCGTCGAGGACGATCGACTGTGCAATGCCATAGGCGGCGAAGGTGCGCGGGCCATATTCCTCGATATCCTGCTGGTTGCCCGCGAGCGAGATGCGGCCGCCGGCCCAGGGCTGGAGCTCGACGCCGGCGCGGAAGGTGCTCGTGCTGAAATCACTGCCGTCGGCGATCTCATAGGTGCCGACCACCGTCGCCCAGTCGGTCGCGCGGAAGCGCGCGGTCAGTGCGTGGCGCGCGGGGAAGTCGACGCTCTCGGCATCGTCGAGCGCGAATTCGGTCTGGGCGTCGAGCTCGAGCCGATCAGAAAAGAGCCGCTGTGTTGCGCCGAGCTGGAGCAAGGTCGATTCGTTGGTCGTGCCATCGGTCAGCCGGTCATTGGCATGGATGAGCCCGAAGCGGCCGTCGGTATGCTCGCCATGATATTCGAGCAGCGCACGGCCGGCGATCCGGCGTGCATTGCTCGTCAGGAATTCTTCATGCCAGCCGCTCGCCGCGAGCGAGAGATTGCCGCCGAAGCGAACGCGGCCGTCGAAGCCGATCTTGCGCGTGCCATTCTCGACACCGTTCAATTGGCCGACGCCGAAATTGTCTTCCTGTTCGCGCGCATAGGCGAGGATGTCGAAACGCGAGCTATGATGCTCAGCCTCGACGAGCCAGGCGGTCGCGGTGCCGGGATCTTCGGCACTGGCAGGCGCACTGTCCGACGGATCGGCGTTGCTGACGGCGATTTCGACCCGGACCTCGGTACTGTCGGTCGGGCGCCAGCGAACATCGACGCCGCCGAGCGTCGTTTCGGCTTGCGTATCGTCGTCGCGGATTGCGGTCGCGCCGATCTGCAGACGATCGTCGGCGGTGTTCCAGGTAACGCGTCCGCCCGCCTGGATCGCGCGCTGCGCAATGCCGTCGACTTCATATTCGATGACGATGAATTGCGGATTGAGATTGGGGTCGCGGCTGAGGATCGGTTCACGGAAACGGATCGTGCCGTTGAAATAATCGATATCATAATCGATGTGGCGGATGAGCGTTTCGGTCGAGACGATTACGTTCGAGCGGAAGCGGTCGCGCGCCTCGATCGTCACGCGCTCGCTGTTCGCCAGCAGCTGGGTGCTGCCGATATTATATGGCCCGGTCAGGCCATTGCCTTGGATCTCGACGCGGTTGAAGCGGTTCGGCGTATCGGCGCCGAAGACCATCGCCGATACGCGGTCGTTGCGGAATTCGGCGCGAATTCCGTTGAAGCTGCGATTGTAGCGCGTCAGCTGCGGCTCGTTGATATTGGTCTGATAGTCGCCGAACATCGCGTAGAATTGCGGGCGCTCGATCCGCAGATAGAGCCGGCGGATGCTCGCCGCGCCATAGCGGCGCTCTGAACGGTCGGCATAGATGGTGTAATATTGGTTGGGGTCGATAACGCCCTGGAAGCGCGTTTCGTCGCGCTCGGAGTCGCTGTCATAGGCGAGCGTCATCAACCACTGGCCGGTGACGCGGCCGCGCGCATAGAGCGCAACGCGGGAATCGGTGTACCAGGTCTCGTCCTCGGCGGCGATCTCTTCGAGGTTCTCGCTGAGATGATTGAAGCCAACGGTGCCGGCGGCAAAGCCGACAATCGTCCAAGGGCGATCGCCCGGCTCGAGCCAGGTATCGATGGTTTCCGAGCGCGAGATTTCGCCATCCTGGAACGGGAAGCTGACCGAGAGCGTGCCGCTGACCGTTGTCGGTTCGAGCTCGATATAGGCGATGCCGTCATCGCCTTCGACGCGCCAGACGGGTTCGCCGCGTTCGAGGCCGGAAAGCTGACGCGCCTGTTGCGCATCGGCCTCGACTGCCGGAAAATAGGGTGCGGGGACCGAGAAATCGCCGGTGAGGTCATGATGAACAGGCCGGCCGTCGCGATCTGTGAGACGTACGGCGATGACTGGACGCGTGATGCCGTCGGCGACGAGCACCGAACGGTCGGGGATGAGCTGGACGCGCATCGGCGCGTTGGCGAAATGGACGATGCGCGACAGCGTCTCGACTACAGCGCCATTGCCATCGACAATTTCGGCGGTCAGCCGGTTGGCGCGCATCTCGATCCCGAGCCCGCGCCAGCTGCTGATCGCGATCGTTTCTGCAGGGTTGGTCCGCACGCCCTGGAAAGCGATCGGCGGCACTGCTTCGCCGTTGAGGCTGAGCCGCACCGACTGGCCCGGGACGTGCTTGATGGCGACGCGGATAACGCGGGTTCGCGGATTGTGATCTTCTGCCGGGAATATCCAGCCAATGCCCGGGCGCTGATTCTCGAACCAGTTGCGTTCGGCGCCGGCGGCTTCGCTGTCGCTAAGCGGCTCGGCGCGTTCGATAGCGGGTGCGCTGGTTTCGGGCGCTTCGCGCGGCTCGACTTCGTGGACGCGGAAATCGACGCGCTTCAGCGCGCCGCCATAACCCTCGACGAAGCGCGAGAAAGCGCGGCCCGCCGAGCGCGTATTGCGCGCGCAGTCGATCGCCGCGCGGTCGAGCGGCAGCGAGGATTCGTCCATCTGGATGACGTGGAGCCCGGGACGGACGGCTTCGAAATGATAGCGACCATCTTCGTCGGTGACCGAGTAGCTGCCGTCCTCGAGCATGATGCGGACACCGGCAACGCCGCGCGCGGTGCGCGGGTCGACGCTACAGCCGCCTTCGGTGACGCGGCCGATGATCGTCATCCGGCTCGAAATCGTGTCGCGCTCGATGCGGACGGGCGCTTCGGCGACAAGGCTTTCATTGCCGCGATCGTCGCGCGCCTGAGCGCGGTTGATCGCATTGCCATCGCGCGCCTGCATCAGCACCTCGGTGACATAGGTTATGATGCGCGTCTGGCCCGGCGTAAGTGCAGGAAGATCAATGGAAAAACTGCGTCCGTCGGGCGCGATCGTAGCCGTATCGCCGGCTGGTTCGCCATCGACGCGCAGTGTATCGGGTCGCAGCCTGAGCTGCGCCGGAAGCGTGTCGGTTACGGTTACGGGCCTCGTAGCGCGGCTCGGATCGGTGCTGCGT
>JABDLY010000226.1 GCA_013001755.1 Sphingomonadaceae bacterium | reverse complement strand
GCACAATGGCGCGGCTTATGTCTATTCGCTGCTGACCGGATATCAGGATCCGCCGGCCGATCTGCCGGAGGATTCGCGTCCGGGCGAAGGGCTGTATTACAATCCCTATTTCGCAAACCTCAACCTTGCGATGGCGCCGCCGCTTTCGGACGGGCAGGTCAGCTAGGCCGACGGCACCGAGGCGAGCGTCCACCAGATGTCCGAGGATGTTGCGGCCTTCCTGATCTGGACCGCCGAGCCGACGATGGAGACGCGCAAATCGACCGGCTGGGCCGTGCTGATCTTCCTGATTTTCGCGACCATACTCACCTGGTTCGCCTATCAGAATGTCTGGCGCGACACCGAGCATTGATCGCAGCATAGGCGCGGAAAACCGGGAATGTCGGATAACGCCGACCTCAAGGCGCTGATCCGCACCATCGCGGATTTTCCGGCTACGGGTATCCAGTTTCGCGATATAACGACGCTGTTGCTCGACGGCGAAGGCTTCGGCGCATCTATCGATCGCATGGCGGCGCTGGTTGCCGGGCCGGTCGATCTGGTGGCGGGCATTGAGGCGCGCGGTTTCGTTTTCGGCGCGGCGCTCGCCAAGGCGCTCGGCGCGGGGCTCGTTCTGGTGCGCAAGGCGGGGAAATTGCCCGGCGAGACGCAGGCGATCGATTATGCGCTCGAATATGGAAGCGACAGCCTCGAAATGCACCACGACGCCGTTGCCGGCGGCCAACGCGTGTTGCTTGTCGACGATCTCGTCGCGACGGGCGGGACGGCGGCGGCGACGGTCGATCTGTTGCGCAAATCGGGCGCGCGGGTCGATCAGGCGCTCTTCGCGATCGATCTCCCCGATCTCGGCGGCGCGGAGAAATTGCGCGCGCTGGGCCTGCAGGTCGATGCGCTGATGGCGTTTGAGGGCGAGTAACACCAAACTCCGTCTACCCTGAGCCTGCCGAAGGGCTGCCCTTCACTTTGATCGGTTGGAGAGGAAAGGGCAGGGGTTGGCCTCCGGCCGCCTACGGCCCAACGAGCTCAGCCCCATCGGCCTATTTTTTAGCGTTTCGCTTCCGTATCAGCCCGATGCTCTTCATCGTCATCACCGTTTTGTCGTCCTGGTTGAACACCGTCAGCAGGCTACGAAACGAACCCATTTCGGGCCGGCTCCGCGATGGCGTCTTGTCGACGAGCTCGCTCTCGCAGCGCAGGACATCGCCGGGATAGACGGGTTTGAGCCAGCGCAATTCGTCGATCCCCGGCGAGCCGAGCCCGGCCTGTTTGTTGTTCTCCATATTCTCGACGAGCATCCGCATTACCATCGATCCGGTATGCCAGCCGCTCGCCGATAGCTTCCCGAAATAGGTCTTCGCCGCTTCTTCGTCCGACAAGTGAAAGGGCTGCGGATCGTATTTCGACGCGAACTCGATCACTTCTTCACGCGTCACCTCATAGCGCCCGAATGCCTGTTTCGTGCCGACTTCGAGATCTTCGAAATAGAGCATCAATATCGCGTCCTACAAATTCACCGCCGAATGCGGCGCCCAGCGATCGGCCCAGGGACGCGCTTCCTCGAGTTGATACGCAAGCTGGAGCAGCAGCTGTTCATTGCCCTGCGCGGCGGCGAATTGCGTACCGATCGGCAGGCCGTTCTCATTCCAGCCAAGCGGCACCGACATCGCCGGCGTTCCCGCGACATTATGCTGCGCGGTGTAGGCGACATAGCTTGTCGTGCGCTGCCGCAGCGTATCGAAATCCACCGTCGGCGCCTGTTCGCCCAACCGCGGCGGAGCGGAAGCAAGCGTAGGGGTGAGCCAGGCATCGTAACCCTCGAAAAAGCCCGTCATCTCGGCTTCGATGCTCTGGAACCGGGCGAGCGTTTGCTGGAGCGCATCCGGGTTCGTGGCGGTAACCTCCGCATAGGAGCGGGCAAGTCCGATCGTCCATGGCTCGAGCAGCTGGGTCTCTTCGATCGGCCGGCCGGTCTGTTGCTCGGCCATCGCAACGAGCTGCGCCGGACCCGACGCCCAGACGACGAGAAACTGGTCGATAAATTCGGGATCGTAACCGGGTAGTGTGGAGACCTCGACGACTTCATGACCGAGTTCTTCGCACAGCGCTGCCGCTGCTTCGGTCGCCGCGACGACATCGGCATCGGGCATTGATCCATCGGGTTTGCGCAACGAAAAGGCGATACGGCGCGGTTCGCCGTCCGGTTGGCGCTCCGCGAGAATCGTAGGCAATTCGCTATCTGTCTTCTGTGTCAGCGAAAGCATCGCCGCCGAATCGCGGACCGAGCGGGTGATCGGATGGGCGATCGCAATATCGCCGGGCGAGCGCGTCGCATCCTGCGCGTCGAAGCGCCCGCGCGTCGGCTTGAGGCCGAACAGCCCGCAGCATGAGGAGGGGATACGGATCGATCCGCCGCCATCCGACGCGTCAGCAAGGGGCACCATTCCGCTTGCCACGGCCGCTGCCGCACCGCCGCTCGATCCGCCGGTCGAATGGGCGAGGTTCCACGGATTGTGGCATGCGCCGAGCAGCGTCGACTCGGTTGTCGCAAGCAGCCCGAATTCGGGCGTGTTCGATTTGCCGAGAGCGATCAGCCCGGCCTCGTCGACACGATCATAATAGGGTTGCTGTTCCTCGATCGCCGGGCTTTCGGCGAACAGCCGCGAGCCGTTGGTCGTACGCAGGCCTTCATAATCGGCGAGATCCTTGATCAGATAAGGCACGCCACCGAACTGGCCTGCGGTTGATGCGCTGGCTGCCTTTTCACGCGCCGTTTCAAAAGCGCGCGCGACGACGGCGTTGATCTGCGGATTGAGCGCCTCGATCCGCGCGATGGCGGCATCGACAAGTTCGATGGGCCGGACTTCGTTCTGCCGGACGAGCCGCCCCTGGGCGAGTCCGTCGAGCCGGACGAAGTCATCGGTCGTCGCGGTCGTTGGTCCGGCTGCCGGCGTTGCCGTGGTTTCTCTTGGCGCAGAGACACAACCCGCGATTCCCAGCGCGCCGATTGCCGCCGTGCCTTGCAAAAATTCCCTGCGTTTCATGCCGCCCCTCCGTTGCGATTCGCCACTGACGAGCATGGCATAAGCGGCAGAAGAGAGGAAATGAGGGAGTGAGTTTACTCCGGCGTCATTCGGCGAACCTATTCCGCCGTTTCGCGATCGTCCAGCAAACTTGGCGCGAGTGCAGTGGTTACGTCGACCAAATCCCGAAGGGCATTCTCTTCGATTATGCAGCTTCTTTCCAGATAGTGGCGGCGTCCATTGGCGAGATATTCGAAAACATAGGTTGTTCCGTCCATACAGATGCGGATGACAGTTTCGCCATCGATTTCACGAACGCCTTCCGGTTCGCCCTCGCGCGGGAGAAAATCAAGCGACGCTTCGCTTATCACGCTTTCCAATTGATCGAGTTCTTCCGGATCGAGAGTTCTGGAAACCGACTGCGCGATGTTTCCGGGTTCGTAGCCGCCCGCACCGTCAAGAACGACCGCGCGCAGCGAGCCCGTGCCATCGATATTTTGATCCACCCGATAGGCAGAGGCCGGCCTGAAGCTAGGTAATATGAGAAGGCGAAAGCGCGACTGATGGCCCGCGAGGTCGCTGTCATCAACGATTGGCGGTTCGCCCATCGCGCGTAGTTGCCGACCAAACCAGTTTTCGTAGAATACGGAAGTCCAGTCATTGTCTCGCCAGCCGGTATCCGGGACATAGTCGGTCGTCGCGCAGCTACCCATTAGCAGAGCGATACAAGCCACAGCGGAAATTGTGGCGGGTCGTTTGCCACCAGTTATGGGATGGTGCTCGGGAATTTGGTTCACACGTTGAACTTGAACAGCATCACATCGCCGTCCTGCACGACATAATCCTTGCCTTCCTGGCGTAGCTTGCCCGCGTCGCGCGCCGCGCTTTCGCCGCCCAGCGCGATATAATCGTCATAGGCGATCGTTTCGGCGCGGATGAAGCCGCGTTCGAAATCGCTATGGATTACCCCTGCCGCCTGCGGGGCATGGGCGTCGCGCGATACCGTCCAGGCACGCGATTCCTTGGGGCCGGCGGTGAAGAAGGTGATGAGGTCTAGCAGTTCATACCCGGCGCGGATGATCCGCGCGAGGCCGGTTTCCTCGAGCCCGAGATCGGCGAGAAATTCGGTGCGATCCTCCGGCGCCATCGTTGCGATCTCGGCCTCGATCGCTGCCGATATCACGACCGCGACGGCATTCTCCGCCGCAGCTTTCTCGAACACCTTGACGCTGAATTCATTGCCCGTCGCTGCCGACCCTTCATCGACATTGCAGACATAGAGAACGGGCTTCGCGGTCAGCAGTTGTGCTTCCCGAAACAGCCGCGCTTCCTCTTCGTCATTGGGCTGGGTCAGCCGGGCGGGCTTGCCGTCCTTGAGCAGCTCGAGCGCCTGGCCGAGCACGCTGGCCGCCGCCTTGGCTTCCTTGTCGCCGCTCGTCGCGCGCCGCTTCGCATTCTCCACCCGGCGTTCGAGCGATTCCATATCGGCGAGCAGCAGCTCGGTCTCGACGGTTTCGGCATCGGCGATCGGATCGATCCGCTGGTCGACATGCTGGATATCGTCATCCTCGAAACAGCGCACGACATGGACGACGGCATCGACCTCGCGAATATTGGCGAGAAACTGATTGCCCAGTCCTTCGCCCTTCGAAGCGCCGCGGACGAGTCCGGCGATATCGACGAATTCGAGCTGTGTCTCGATGGTCTGCGCCGATTCGGCGATCTTGGCGATCTCGCGGATACGCGGATCGGGCACCGCGACCTTACCGACATTGGGCTCGATCGTGCAGAAGGGATAGTTCGCCGCCTGCGCCGCCTGCGTCTCGGTCAGCGCATTGAAAAGCGTCGACTTGCCGACGTTGGGCAGGCCGACGATACCGCATTTGAAACCCATAGTTCCTTACCGTCTTGGAAGCGCCCGATCGTTCCGGCATTGCCTGAGCGGAAGCGAGCGGGCTGAGCGAATGCGCGTAATACGCATCGAAGCCGCGTCCGTCGATACATTCATGCACGCACAGCCATAGCCGTAATAACCGTTGGTCTCGACCCATTCGCCGGCGCTGAAATCGGGCATATTGTCCATGCCTGGCGCCTGGTAGCCGCCCTGCATGCCGATCGTCCATTCGCCATCGGCATCGACGAGCCACCAATTGGCCGGCGTCGGGTTGTCGATCCAGCCGCAGCGCGTTTCGGCATGGGCCGCCGTGCCGAGAGCAGCGGCAAACAGAATGGCTATGCGGATCATCATCTGAAACTCTCCCCTCGCTGGCGGCGAACGATACGCATTGGCGGTCTTCAATACCAGCGCTAACGGCTCGACAGGAGGCGGGCGGGACCATAGTCATTGGCCGACAAACAGGGGGAAACCATGCGCCGATATCTTGCCGCGAGCTTCATCGCGCTCTTGCTTGCCGCCGCACCGGCCCATGGTCTCGCGATCGAGCCGGCGGCGCAGGTCTTGCGCGGAACGCAGCAGCAGGACGGGTTATTGCCCGTCCATGTCGATCGCCGCGAAGGCGAGATTTACCTGCAGCTGCCCGCGCCGGATAGCGAGGGATTGGCCGGGCGCTATATTTACGTCAGCGGCCTCGAAACCGGTGTCGGCAGCTCACGCATCGGGCTCGATCGCGCGCAGAGCGGCGGCGCGCGGATGCTGGTGTTCCGGCGGGTCGGCGATCACGTTCTCGCCGAGGTCGAAAACACGCGTTTCCGGGCGGCGACGGGGACGCCCGGCGAACAGCGCGCGGTGCGCCAATCCTTCGCCTATTCGACGATTTGGCGCGGAGACGTTGCCGCCGAAACGGCCGATGGCGGATTCCTTGTCGATATCGCATCCTTCCTCGCGCGCGACGATATGCAATTGGCTTCCGCGATCGCAGGCGAGGGCGGCAATTTCGAGTTCAAACCCGATCTCTCCTCCGCCGACACCAATTTCGTCCGCGTCTTTCCCGAGAATATCGAACTGCGCGCGCGGCTGACCTTTACCGCGAAGGAACCCGAAGACGAGGCCAATAATATCACGCCGGTTCGCGGCAATATCAGCGCGGTCGTCCGCCACTCGCTGATCGCATTGCCCGAAGCCGGTTATCAGCCGCGCCGCTTCGATCCGCGCGCCGGCTCCTTCGCGATGCCGGTTGTCGATTACAGTGCGCCCTTGGGCAGTCCGGTGGTTTACGAGCTTGCCAATCGCTTCCGGCTCGAACGCACCGATCCCGATGACGAGCGTTCGGCGGTGCGCGAGCCGATCGTTTTCTACATCGATCCCGGCGCGCCCGAACCGATACGCAGCGCGCTGGTCGATGGCGTGTCATGGTGGCGCGCGGCGTTCGACAATGCCGGTTTCATCGATGCCTTCCATGTCGAAACCTTGCCCGAAGGCGCCGATCCGCTCGATATCCGCTATAATGTCGTCAATTGGGTCAATCGCGCGACGCGGGGCTGGTCGTACGGCCAGGTCATCGAAGACCCGCGCACCGGAGAGATCATCAAGGGCCAGGTGTTGCTCGGCTCCTTGCGGGTCCGCCAGGATATCATGATTTTCGAGGCCTTGGTCGGCGCAGGGCTTACCGGCACCGGCGATGCCAACGATCCGATCACCGCCGCGCTCCAGCGTATCCGCCAGCTCGGCGCGCATGAAGTCGGCCATGCCATCGGTCTCGCGCATAATTTTGCTGCCAGCGGGCAGGGGCGCTATTCGGTGATGGATTATCCGGCGCCGCGTGTTCGTCTTGTCGATGGCGTGCCCGATATTTCCGATGCCTATGGCGATGGTGTCGGACGCTGGGACAATTTCGCGGTGAACTGGCTCTATGGCGCGCGCAACGAGACCGAGGCCGCGCAAATCATGGACGCGGGGCTCGCCGAGGGTCTTCAATTCGTCAGCGATGGCGAGGCGAGGGGGCTGGGCGCGGCCAATCCGGCCGGCAGCCTGTGGGACGATTTCGCCGATCCGGTGGCCGAATTGCGCCGGATGATGGAGGTCCGCCGCGTCGCCGTCGAACGCTTCGGCCCGGCGGCGATCGGCGCAGGCCAGCCGGTATCGCAGCTGCGGCGATCCTTCGTGCCGATCTGGCTGCTCCATCGTTACCAGCTTGAGGCGGCGGGCAAGGTGCTTGGAGGGGTCAATTTCAACTACACGCTCAACGGCGATGGCCGCGAGCAGGCGGTGCCGGTTGCTGCCGCCGCGCAGCGCGAGGCGCTCAATGCCTTGCTCGATACCTTGTCGCCCGGCGCGCTGACCGTCCCTTCGAACGTTCTGCCCTATCTCTCCGCCGCCTATTCGGGGAGCAACGACCGGCAAACCGAAATCGAACTGATGCCGACGGCGGGCGGGCCGGTCTTCGATCCGCTAAGCGCAACCGAGATCGGCGCCGTCGTCACGCTCAACGATATGCTGGCGCCCCAGCGTTTGAACCGGCTTGAAATACAGCACCAGGGCGATGCCGAACTACCAGGCGCGCATGAGACTATCGACGCGCTGATCGACCGGACTTTCGGCTTTGGCGGGCGCGACGATTATGCAGGCGTACGCCGCCGCATCGCCACCACGACGGCGCTGGCGCTGGCGCGGGTGCATCGCGATGCGGCGCTTTCGCCGACCATAGCGCTGGCGCTGTCCGAGCGGCTCAACCGGCTCGCCGATGAGCTCGATCGTGGATCCTCGGGCAATGTGCATGGCGATTGGCGCCGTGGCCTTGCGCGGTTACTTCTGGATCGCGAGGCGCTCGACGCGGCGATCGCCGACGAAGACCGGTTGCCTGAAGTGCCGCCTGGCAGCCCTATCGGATAGGGTGCACGCCCTAGGCTGCGGGCTGGTTGTGTACGGCGCGTATCCACGGGCCGTAACCCGACTGGCCGAGCCAGGCGACTTGCGTTTCGGCGGAAACCCGGTTGATCGCTTCCTGCGGGATGCTCGTAGGATGGATGGCGCGGCGTAGCGGGCGGGTGCCGGGCGGCATGGCGATAATTTCGGCGATGGCGCGCGGGATATCGAGCACATCGGTATCGCGGCCCGCGCCCGTTTGCAGCGCGTTCTCGACAAAATTGGGATAGGCGGCCTTGCGTTCCTCGCTGGCCCGCGCGAGCAAAGCTTCGGTATAGCGGTTGGAATTGCGCCAGATCTCGGTCGGATAGCCGCCGGGCTGGATGATCGTCACCTCGATACCATGCGGGACGAGTTCATAGGCAAGCTGTTCGGCGTGCGCCTCGACGGCGAATTTGGTGGCGCAGTAAAGGCCGTAGCTGGGCACGACAACGCGACCGAGCTGCGACGAAACGGCGAAAATCTGGCCCGATCCGCGCGCCCGCATCGCGGGCAGCACGGCGCGCGCCATGCGCTGATAACCGAAGACATTGGTGTCGAACATCAGCCGGGTCGCCTCCATGTCCTGCAATTCGGCGGTCAGCCCGGTGCCGATGCCGGCATTGTTGACGAGCACGTCGAGCCCGCCGCCAGCAATCGTCTCGGCCTCGGCGACACCTGCGGCGACCGATTCGTCCGACAGCACGTCGATATCGATGACATGGAGGTCGAGCTCTTCCTCGGCCGCAATCCGCGCCAGCTCCGCGCCTTCGGGCCGCGGCGTGTTGCGCATCGTTGCAAAAACCTTGGCGCCGCGCCGCGCATAATGGAGCGCGCCTTCATGGCCGAAACCCGACGAACAGCCGGTGATAAGGATCGACTTGCCCGCAAGATCGGGTTGCTGCGCGCGCACCGGCTGGAGCGCGATACCGGCGGTGGCGATAACGGTTGCTGTCGCAGCGGTGCCGGCGAGAAGCTGGCGGCGGGATAGGTCGGGCATGATGGATCTCCTTCCGATCAGAAGGTAGCCGATTGCTGTGCTCCTGCGAAGGCAGGAGCACATCTTATGACTGCAATCTGAGCGCGACCTCGTTCATGAAGCGCGCGTCATCGCCCTTCGCCAGCCATTCTGCCTCCGCCGCGATTGCGCCGAGCAAGTCGCTGAGCGGCTCGATCTCCGCCCTGGCATAATTGCCGAGGACGTGCCGGGTGACGCGCGCCTTGTTGCCGGGATGACCGATGCCGATTCGCACGCGGCGAAAATCGGGGCCGATATGCTGGTCGGTCGAGCGAATGCCGTTATGGCCCGCGGTGCCGCCGCCGCGTTTCACCTTCACCTTGAACGGTGCGAGGTCGAGTTCGTCGTAGAACACCGTCACATTTTCGGGCGCGAGTTTGTAGAAGCGCATCGCTTCGCCGATCGCCTGGCCCGATTTGTTCATGAAGGTCGCGGGTTTGAGCAGCAGGATCTTCTCGCCGCCGATCCGCCCGTCCTGCACCCAGC
>JABDLY010000194.1 GCA_013001755.1 Sphingomonadaceae bacterium | reverse complement strand
CGCATTATCCGGAAAACTGGTCGGGGCGACTGGATTCGAACCAGCGACCTCCACACCCCCAGTATGATGCGCTACCGGACTGCGCTACGCCCCGACCGAGGCGCGCATTTAGAGCGGCCTTGCTTTCTTTGCAACCGCCACGCGTTCATTCGCCGCCCATGATCGTCCGACCCGCTTCGGCAGGAAAGGCCTGAATATGCGCGCCGAGAATAGAGGCGCCGCCGATCGCCTTGTTGAACTCGGCCATATGGGCTGACTTTCCATGCGCGTCGATCGCTTCCTGGCTCGCCCAGCGCTCGCTGATCCGCATCGTATCGGGGTTTTCGATTTCGCGCGTAAAGACATAGAGAAGGCAGCCTTCCTCTTTGCGCGTCTCCGCCATCATGGTGGTGGCGGCGTCGTGCAATTTGTCGAGCTCCCCTTCCGCAAGCTTCACCCAGCCTTCGACGATGATCATGACAATCTCCCAGTGTTTCTCGCGTACACCCTTCGACAGGCTCAGGGCGAGCGCAAGCGGAAAATCGGGATGCCGCGACAATAGCAATTGAGTTGCGCGGCCCCGCCTGGCCGTGATAGGCGCGCGCATCCTTTTTGGTCACAGGCTTGTCAGGCGGCCATAGTGCCCCATATCTTCGCTTTTGCAGAACAGGTTTCGATACGATGTCCGCAACACCCGTTATAGCCAGCGCCGCAGGCGGCTCAGGCGGCGCAGCTTTTTTCGTCCAGCTGGTGCCGTTGATCCTGATCTTCGTCATTTTCTGGTTCTTGCTGATTCGTCCGCAACAGAAGCGGATGAAAGATCATCGCGACATGATCGCCGCCGTGAAGAAGGGCGACAAGGTCGTCACGGGCGGCGGCTTGCTCGGCAAGGTCACCAAGCTGGTCGGCGATGACGAGGTCGAGATCGATCTTGGCGGCGGGCAAAAGGTCCGCGCGCTTAAGGCGACGCTTACCGACATTCGCGATCCCAGAGCCGCCAAAGCGGTAAACGACTAGGATGCGCGGTTGCTGCCACCATGCGCTCACCCCGAGCTTGTCGAAGGGTCATGAACGAGGCGTCGGCAGGCTCAGTCTGAGCGCTGTTGAGAATACTGCCCAATGAACGATTTTCCGCCCTGGAAGGTCTGGATGCTGACGGCGGCGCTCGTCATCGGCGTGTTGCTGTCGATTCCCAGCCTGCTACCTGAGGCGCAGCGCAGCAATATTCCCGATTTCCTGCCGCAGCCCACCATTAACCTTGGGCTCGATCTGTCCGGCGGCGTCCACATCCTGCTCGAAGCGCAGACCGACGACTTTCAGGCGCAGCGCGTCGAAACCATGTCGGATCGCATCGAGGATGCGATGAACGACGAAGATCCGCGCATCGCGATCGGCGACATTTCCCGCTCGGGCGGCCGGATCGTCTTTGCCGTGCGCAACGAGGCGCAGCTCGACGCCGCGATGGAGCGTGTGCGCACATTGACCCAGCCGGTCGGACTGACCGGAAGCCGCGACTGGACGGTCGAGAACGAGGATTCGCTGCAGGTGGTTGTGACGCCGACCCAGGCGGGCAACGATGCCGCGGTCGACGACGCCGTCGGCACCGCGCTCGAAGTCGTGCGAACGCGCATCGACGAACTCGGCACGCGCGAGCCGACGATCATCCGCCAAGGCTCCGAACGCATCGTCGTGCAGGTGCCGGGCCTCGACGATACCGACTCGCTGATGAGTCTGCTCGGCCGGACGGCAAGCCTCGAATTCCGGCTGGTCAACGAGGACGCCATGCGCGATGCGACGGCCGCGCTGAATTGCGACCCGCCGATTGGCAGCGAAGCCTTTCCCTATCTCGACGAGCAGGAAGGACAAGGCTGCGTCATCGTGGAACGCCGTGTCATGATTTCCGGCGACAATCTCGTCAACGCGCAGCAGAGCTTTGACCCGCAGACCAATGAGGTCACCGTCGACATCACTCTCGACGGTTCCGGGGGTCGCATTTTCGGCAGGATCACTCAGGAGAATGTCGGCCGCCGGTTCGCGATGATTCTTGACGATGCAATACTTTCGGCGCCGGTGATCAACGAACCGATACTTGGCGGCATGGCGCAGATCACGGGACGCTTCACGGTCCAGACCGCCAATGAACTGGCGATCGCGTTGCGATCGGGCCGCTTGCCCGTCGAGCTGACGGTAATCGAAGATCGCACCGTCGGCCCCGAAATGGGCGAGGCGTCGATCAGGCTCGGCGCGCTTGCCGGGATAATCGCAACCATCGCCGTGATGGCGTTCATGATCGTCACCTATGGACGTTTCGGGGTTTACGCGAATATCGCGCTGGCGCTGAACCTGTTCCTGATTCTCGCTGTAATGGCGTTGATGGATGCGACGCTGACGATGCCGGGCATTGCCGGGTTTATCCTGACGGTCGGTGCGGCGGTCGACGCCAATGTGCTGATCAACGAACGAATACGCGAAGAGCAGAGACGCGGCCGCAAGGTTATCGATGCCGTGCAGATGGGCTATAAAGAGGCCAGCCGCGCGATTTACGACGCCAATATCACCAATGTGATCGCCGGCGCGCTGCTGTTCAGCTTCGGCTCGGGACCGGTAAGGGGCTTCGCGGTCGTGTTGATTATCGGCGTCATCACCTCGGTCTTCACCGCCGTAACCGTCACGCGCATGATGGTCTCGGTGTGGGTTAAGAGCAAACGGCCCAAGGAGCTATACGTCTGATGCGGCTGCTCAAACTCGTTCCCGACGATACCAATATCCGCTTCCTGCGGTGGCGGAATATGGCGGTGATCTTGTCGATCATCGTCATCGCCGCGGCAATCGCGTTGACGGTGATGCGCGGGCTCAATTTCGGCGTCGATTTTGTCGGCGGTCAGATGATTCAGGCAACCTTTACCCAGCATGAGGATGCGCCTGTCGTAGAGTTGCGCGACGAGATTGAAAATCTCGGTTTCGAAGGCGCGTCGATCCAGCGCTTCGGCGATCCCAATCAGGTTTCGATCCGGTTGCGCGTGACCGAAGACGGCACCGACAACCCCGAGGCCGCCAGCGCCGCCTCGACGCAGATCACCAATATGATCGAAAGCGAATATCCCGGAGCGCGCATCGATTCGGTCGATTCGGTTTCAGGCAAGGTGTCTAACGAACTCTATAGCGCGGGCGCCTGGGCGCTCGGGCTCGCGATGCTGGCGATCGCGATCTATATCTGGATCCGCTTCGAATGGCAGTTCGGCGTCGGTGCGCTCTTCGCGCTGATACACGACGTCGCGCTGACTTTCGGCTTTTTCTCGCTGACGCAGCTTGAGTTCAACCTCAATATCGTCGCCGCGCTGCTGACGATTATCGGCTATTCGCTAAACGATACGATCGTCATTTTCGATCGCGTTCGCGAGAATTTGCGCAAATACCGCAAGATGGAAATCGTGCCGCTGCTCGATCTTTCGGTCAACGAAACACTTCCGCGCACGGTAATGACAAGTTTGACGATGGTTGTCGCGCTCACGGCGCTGATTTTCGCCGGCCCCGATGTCATCTTCGGTTTCACTGCCGCGATGCTTTTCGGCGTCATCGTCGGCACCTATAGTTCGGTTTATATCGCGAATCCGGTGCTGATCTGGCTCCGCGTCGGGCCTGACAGCTTCGTGCCGGCCGAGGTCGGCCCCGGCGGCGGCGAGCGCGTGACGCACCGGGAGGGATATGGTGGCTGATGGTCTCGCTTGAGCGAGAGGATGCAGCGCCCGGACCGATTATTACGGGCTTTGCCGGAGGCGGTTTTTGCGTTGACGGTGATGTTTATGCCCATGGCCTCTGGCTGACGCCCGAATCGGCGCGCGGCTGGGATGCGCCGGCCTTTGGCGACCTCACCGCAGCGGCGCTCGATGAACTGCTGTCGACCGCACCATTGCCGGAATTTCTGCTGCTCGGCACCGGCGCGGCGCTCAATCGTCCTTCGCCGGAATTTATCGCCGCTATCGAGACGCGCGATATCGGCGTTGAAGTGATGGACAGCCGCGCGGCCGCGCGGAGCTGGGGCATATTACGCGCCGAAGAACGCTGGATCGTCGCGGCCCTAATGCCGCTCAACGATAGCTGACAGATGATCGAACAGCGCCTCGCTGTTCGCTTCCCATGAAAACCGGTCGACCGTTGCGCGCACGGCATCCTGCGCTGGCGGGTCGGCCAATATCGCCTTGATCGCATCGGCGATCGCTTTGGGATCGCGCGGTACCATCGCCCCGGCTTCGGGCCGGTCGAGCAATTCGCGTGCGCCGCCGGCGTCCGAGATGACGATCGGCGTTCCCGAGGCGAGCGCTTCGACCCAGGCATTGGCCAGGCCTTCGGATGCCGAAGGCAGCACCATCACATCGGCGGCGGCGACATGTCGCGCGACCTCGTCATGCGGCAAATTGCCCGGCATCCGGACGCACTCGCCGAGCCCAAGTTTCCTGGCGCGGTTTTCGAGCACCGCCCGGTCCGGCCCATCGCCGACGAATATCGCTGTCGCTCCTGGCACATTGGACAGCGCGTCGATCACCAGCGCCTGTCCCTTGCGTTCGATCAGCGCGCCGACGGTGACGACCAGCGGCCCGTCGATGTCGAGCGCCGCCTTTGCCGCCGCGCGATCGACCGGGTGGAACCGCTCGCGATCTATCCCGGTATAATGGACGGCGATGCTGCCGGCATCCATGCCGAGTGCCGTCATGTCGTTCTTCAGCGCCGCACTGACAGCCAGCAGCCCGCCGGCATTCCGGGCCGCCGCGAGCACTTGGCGAGCCGAACCGCGCCGCTTGCCCCAAAAATGAATATCCGTCCCGCGCGCCTTCACGGAATAGGGCACGCCAAATGTGCCTGCGAGCCGCATCGCAGCCGCGCCGTCGGGGTAGAAAAATTCAGCGTCGATAATATCAAAGGCAAAGCGTTCGCGGATCGTGGCGATAAGCGGCCTAACCGTTTTCGCGATCGTCGCCGGCGTCAACGATCCGCCGATCTTGGGAATCAGGCGAAACCGCGGCCGGTGAACGACGATGCCCTTCCAGACTTCGCGTTCGGGAACATCGGCGAAACGGCGATAGTGCGGATGGCGGCTCAGCGGCCATGGCGGAATGCCGATCGGCGCGACGACCTCGAGCTCGACATCGTCGCGCGCCGCAAGCCCGAGCGTCTGGCGTTCGACGAATCCACCAAATGTCGGCCGCGCCGCATCGGGAAACAGGGTGGCGAGGGTCAGCACGCGAAGCATCGCTACTCGCTATAGCCCACGACCAGGCTTTCTGAAGCCCGCTAACCCCCAAGCGGCCGGCGGCATTCTCGTCTTGGCGTCGCCGAAGCTGTGCGCTAAAGGCATCCAATGCGTATCCAGTACCGATCCGCCGCGATGCTGTTCGCGGCCGCCGCCCTTGTCCCGCTTGCCGCTTGTTCGGGGCCCAGCGCCCAGACCCGCGCCGACACCCAATATGTCGCGCGCGACGTCAGCTCGCTCTACAATCTTGCGAAGGACCGGCTCGACCGCAACCAATATGGCATCGCCGCCGTGCTGTTCGCCGAGGTCGAGCGCCAGCATCCCTATTCGCCCTGGGCACGCCGCGCGCAGCTGATGGGCGCGTTCAGCCATTATCTGGCGCGCGATTATCAGGAATCGATCCAGACCGCGCAGCGCTTTCTGTCGATCCATCCCGGCAACCGCGATGCGCCCTATGCCTATTATCTGATCGCGCTGAGCTATTATGAACAGATTTCCCCGGTCACCCGCGATCAGGCGGTAACGCTGCAGGCGCGCCAGGCGCTCGGCGAAGTCGTCCGCCGCTATCCGGAAAGCGCCTATGCCGCCGATGCCCGGCTCAAGCTCGATCTCGTCAACGATCACCTCGCCGGCAAGGAAATGGAGATCGGCCGTTTCTACCAGCGCCGCCGCCAATGGCTCGCCTCTACAATTCGTTTCCGCAATGTGGTCGACGATTATGAAACGACGACGCACGCGCCCGAGGCGTTGATGCGGCTGACCGAAAGCTATCTCGCGCTCGGCATCGTCGAGGAAGCGCGCCGCGCCGCCGCCGTTCTCGGCGCCAACTATCCCAATACGCAGTGGTATCGCCGCGCCTATGAACTGATGCAGCGCCATGGCGGGGTAGAGACTGCCGGGACGAACTAGGGTTGGTCGTCCTGAACTCGATTCAGGGTCCGGGAGCGCAGGCGTCGAAGCTGACAGAGGCTGCATCAAGTTCAGCATGACGCCGATATCCAAGCGCGCTAAACCGCCCCCATGCTGACCAGCCTGTCGATCCGCGATGTCGTCCTAATCGAAGCGCTCGATCTCGAATTCGAGGGCGGTCTCGGCGCGCTGACGGGGGAAACCGGCGCGGGTAAATCGATCCTGCTCGATGCGCTGGGGCTCGCGCTCGGCGTGCGTGCTGATAGCGATCTCGTACGCCAAGGCGCCGAGCGTGCCGTCGTTTCCGCGACCTTCGATATTCCGCCGAGCCATGATGTCGCGCTGCTGCTCACCGAAAGCGGCCTCGATGCCGAACCCGGCGAGCCGCTGATCGTCCGCCGTATCGTCAAGGCCGATGGCGGCAGCCGCGCGAGCATCAACGATCAGCCGGTTTCGGCGACATTGCTCCGCGAAATCGGCGACATGCTGGTCGAAATCCACGGCCAGCATGACGATCGCGGGCTGCTCAACGCCAAGGGACACCGCGTATTGCTCGATGCATTCGGCGTGATCGATACGGGCGAAGCCGCACATTGCTGGTCCGCGTGGCGAACCGCCGAAGAAACGCTGGCCGAAGCGCGCGAGGCGGTCGAAGAGGCGGCGCGCGACCGCGAATTTCTCGAACATGCCGTGCGCGAATTGCAGACGCTCGCGCCCGAACCGGGCGAAGAGGCACAGCTCGCCGAAGCGCGCGCCACTATGCAGAAGGGCGACCGGATCGCCGACGATCTCAATGAGGTCGGCGAATTGCTCGGCGACTCCCAAGGCGGCCTTGCACAGCTGCGGCAGGCGGCGCGCCGCGCCGATCGCATCGCGGGAGAGCATGAGCTGCTCGGCGAAGCGCTCGCCGCGCTCGACCGCGCGCTGATCGAAGCCGATCTCGCCGAGGAGAAGCTCGCCGAGGCCGCGCACACGCTGGCTTTCGATCCCAAGCGGCTCGACGAGACCGAAACCCGGCTGTTTGAAATCCGCGCGCTCGCCCGCAAACACCATGTCGAGCCCGATGCGCTGCCTGCGCTGACCGATGAGCTGTCCGGGAAACTGGCTTCGATCGCGGCGGGCGGCGAGAAGCTGGCAAAGCTCGAAGCCGATGTCGCGAAACGGCGCAAGGCCTATGAGACGGCGGCGAGTGCGCTCGGCGAGGCGCGGCGCAAGGCGGCGGAACAGCTTGATTCGGCGGTCGCGGGCGAACTCGCGCCGCTCAAGCTCGACGCCGCGAAATTCCGTACCGCTGTCGACAGGCTCGACGAAGAAAGCTGGGGTGTTTCAGGGCAGGACCGCGTGGCCTTCGAAATCGCTACCAACCCCGGCGCCCCCTTCGGCCCGCTCGCCAAGATCGCCTCGGGCGGCGAACTGTCGCGCTTCATCCTCGCGCTCAAGGTGGCGCTGGCGGAACAGGGCGGCGCGGGTACGATGATCTTCGACGAAATCGACCGCGGCGTCGGCGGCGCGGTGGCGAGCGCGATCGGCGAACGCCTCGCCCGGCTGGCCGAAGGCGCGCAGTTGCTGGTGGTCACCCACAGCCCGCAGGTGGCGGCGCGCGCGGAGCACCAATGGCAGATCGCCAAAGCCTCGGACGGATTGGTAACGCGGACCAGCGTGGCACGGCTCGATGACGGCGAGCGGCGCGAGGAGATTGCGCGGATGCTATCCGGCGCCGAAACGACCGATGAAGCTCGCGCGCAGGCGGAGCGGCTATTGGAGGGAGTGTGACGACCGAATCCGAAGCTGTAAAAGCCCCCCTCTCCGAAGAGGATGAGCTATGAGCGATATCGCCGATATGGAGGAGGCCGAAGCCGCCAATGAGCTGATGCGGCTGGCGAAGCAGATTGCGAAGCATGACGCGCTCTACCACGCTGAGGATTCGCCCGAAATTTCCGACGCCGACTATGACGCGCTCGTCCGCCGCAATGCCGAGCTCGAAGCGGAATTCCCGCATCTTGTTCGCGACGACAGCCCATCGAAACAGGTCGGCGCGGCGGTCGCTACCTCGCCGCTTTCGAAGGTCGAGCACGAACAACGGCTCTATTCGCTCGATAATGGCTTTTCGGACGAGGATATCGCCGAATTCGTCGCGCGCGTGCGGCGCTATCTCAACCTCGCCGAGAACGAGCCCGTCACGATGACGGCCGAGGACAAGATCGACGGATTATCGCTCTCGCTGCGCTATGAGGATGGCGAACTCGTACGCGCGGCGACGCGCGGCGATGGGCTGGTCGGCGAGGATGTGACCGCCAATGCGCGCACGGTGGACGATATTCCGGATAAGCTGCCCAAAGGCGCTCCCGATACCTTCGAGG
>JABDLY010000137.1 GCA_013001755.1 Sphingomonadaceae bacterium | reverse complement strand
AGCACAGAGCGGCCGCTGGCGATACAGCCCGACAACAACAGCGGCCCGTCGAACCATTCGCGGATATCCTGGACCAGCGCGATCGGCGAGGTCGTACCGGCATGGCCGCCCGCGCCCGCCGCCACCGCGATGATCCCGTCGGCGCCTTTTTCGATCGCCTTGCGCGCAAAGCGATCGTTGATGATGTCGTGCAGCGTAATGCCGCCCCAGCCATGGACCTGGTCGTTGAGTTCGGTGCGCGCGCCCAACGAAGTAATCGTGATCGGCACCTGCCATTTCTCGCAGGTCGCGAGATCCTGCTCGAGCCGATCGTTCGATTTATGGACGATCTGGTTGACCGCATAGGGTGCGGCGGGGCGGTCGGGATTGTCGCGGTTGTGCGCGGCAAGCTCCTCGGTGATCCGGTGCAGCCATTCGTCGACTAGGCTCTGCGGCCGCGCATTGAGCGCGGGGAAAGAGCCGACGATACCAGCCTTGCATTGGGCAATCACAAGTTCCGGACCGGATACGATGAAAAGCGGCGCGCCGACCAACGGCAGGCGCAGCGGATCGAAGAGGGGGGAGGGTAAGGTCATGCGACAAGTTTCATAGCGGGACTGATTGATGCGTCCATAGCGGAATTGAGAGGAGTCGTTGATACTTGACAAGGTCATAAATTTCTATAATTCCATAAATATGGAAATGAAAAACGACATAGCGGTTGAGACGCTTTCGGCTCTTGCCCAGGAACACCGGCTCGCGGCCTTCCGCTTGCTTGTGCAGGCCGGCCAATCCGGTGTCCCGGCAGGCGATATCGCCGACGCGCTCAATCTGCCTAACAGTTCGCTGTCGTTCCACCTTGCGCAACTCCGCCATGCCGGCCTGGTGACGCAACATCGCGACGGTCGATCGCTCATTTACGTTGCCAATTATCAAGCAATGAATGCGCTAATTGCATATCTCATGGAAAATTGTTGCGGCGGTAGCGATTGCGCACCGCTCGGCGAACTCTCCTGCATCATCGAAGGGAAGCAGAATGAAACGCCTGCATGTGCATAATCGCGTCTCCGATCTCGACGCATCAATCGGTTTTTACAGCCAGGTCTTCAATGCCGAGCCGAGCGTTCGCAAAGACGATTACGCCAAATGGGTGCTCGACGACCCCCGTATGAATTTTGCGATCTCGGCACGCGGAGCGAAACCGGGCATCGAGCATCTTGGGATTCAAGTGGAAGATAACGATGAATTGCATGAGGTTTATGAGCGGCTGAGCACTTCTGGCCAGCCTGTTTTCGAAGAGGGTGAAACGACTTGCTGCTATGCGAAGTCCGAGAAAAGCTGGATTGCCGATCCCGACGGCGTCGTATGGGAGGTTTTCCGCACCGATGGCGAGAATGCCATTTATGGCGATAGCCCTGAGCTAGACCGGCTTGTTTCGGCTAACGCTGCCGATGATGCCTGTTGCACGCCTTCGACGCCGCAAGGTGTCTGTTGACCGCCCAAAGAAAACCTGGCCTCTGATGCCCCGTGCTGCGGGACATCTCAATGAGCGACAAGGTTTACAATGTCCTCTTTCTCTGCACCGGCAATTCCGCTCGCTCGATCATGGCGGAGGCATTGCTCAATCGTGATGGCGAGGGGCGGTTCCGGGCTTATTCCGCAGGTAGCCAGCCGAAAGGCGAAGTCCATCCGGCAGCAATCGAATTGCTGAAGCGCAATAGCTTCAACACCGACGATCTGCGCTCGAAAAGCTGGGATGAATTCGCCGAATCCGATGCGCCGGTCCTCGATTTCGTGTTTACAGTTTGCGACAATGCGGCAGGCGAGACCTGTCCTGTCTGGCCGGGTCAGCCAATGTCGGCGCATTGGGGTATCGAGGATCCGGCGGCAGTGGAAGGAGAGGGGCAGCAGACGGCCTTCGAACGGGCGCTTTTCTACCTGCGCAACCGCATCAGCCTATTCATCGCGTTACCGATCGGGTCGATTGATACGATGAGCCTCCAGCACAGGCTCGGCGATATTGGCCGCAGCGACGGGGCGACCACCTCATGAATGAAGCGGCGATGTCACCGCCAGCATCCGCGGGACTTGGTTTGTTCGAAAAGTGGCTGTCGCTCTGGGTCGGTGTATCGATCCTCGCGGGGTTACTAGTTGGCAATGCGTTTCCCGGGCTGTTCAGCGCGCTCGCAGCGATAGAATATGCATCGGTCAATCTTGTCGTCGCGGTTCTGATTTGGGCGATGATCTATCCGATGATGATCGGCGTCGATTTCGGCAGCCTGCGCCATGTCGGTGAAAAGCCCAAAGGGCTGATCATCACGTTGGCCGTCAATTGGCTGATCAAGCCGTTCACGATGGCGGCGCTTGCGGTGCTGTTCTTCAATTGGGTCTATGCCGGAATTATCGCGCCTGACGATGCCCAGCAATATATCGCCGGTCTGATACTACTCGGCGCTGCACCCTGCACGGCAATGGTCTTTGTCTGGTCGCAGATGACGCGGGGCGATCCGGCCTACACGCTTGTCCAGGTGTCGGTGAATGACTTGATCATGATCGTTGCCTTTGCGCCAATCGTTGCACTGCTGCTCGGGGTCGCCGATATCGCAATTCCATGGGAAACCTTGTTGCTGTCGGTCATGCTCTATGTCGTTGTGCCGCTCGTCGCAGGGGCGATTACGAGGCGTGCGCTGTTGGAGCGTGCCAATGGCGACGAGGCGGCAGTGACCGCGTTTACCGCTCGCCTCAAACCGCTGTCGGTACTCGGGCTGCTTGCCACGGTGGTCCTCCTGTTCGGATTCCAGAGTCAGGTTATTACAGGTCAGCCGCTGCTGATTGCGCTGATTGCGGTGCCCATCCTCGTCCAGTCCTATGCAATCTTTTTCCTCGCCTATGGTGCTGCATGGGCATGGCGAGTGCCGTTCAACGTCGCTGCGCCTTGCGCGCTGATCGGTACGTCGAATTTTTTTGAGCTTGCGGTCGCCGTCGCCATTGGCCTTTTCGGTCTTGGTAGCGGTGCTGCACTGGCGACCGTGGTGGGCGTACTGGTCGAAGTACCGGTAATGCTGTCTCTCGTCGCTTTCGCAAACAGGACGCAGCGAAGCTTCGTGCGATAAACGTTGGCGGAGTTGTCCGCTTTCGAATGGGAATTGGCTGCGCCATAAGCCTGCTCAATGCCCCAACTCGCCGCCCTCTTCGTCGTCACAGCACTGCTCTACGCCTCGGTCGGCTTTGGGGGAGGCTCGACATACAGCGCACTTCTTGTCCTCCACGGCACCGATTACCGCATCCTTCCGGCAATCGCCTTGCTCTGCAATATCATCGTGGTCGCAGGTGGCAGCTGGCGGTTCTGGCGGGCGGGATATCTCGATTTCGCCCGGGTATGGCCGTTTTTCGTGCTGTCGATCCCGGCGGCGTGGTTTGGCGGGCAGCTTCAGCTCTCGGAAATAGTGTTCATCGGTCTGCTTGGAAGCGCTCTCCTGATCGCAGGATTGCAGCTGGCATTCGAGCGGCACGCGCCCACCGATGGTGTGGAGAAGAAGATGACGTCATGGCCTCTCGCGCTGCCCGTCGGCGGCGCGATAGGTTTTCTGTCGGGGCTGGTTGGCATAGGCGGCGGGATATTCCTGGCGCCGGTTCTCTATCTGATGCGCTGGGGCAGTCCGCGAGAAATTGCGGGCACGGCCAGCGTCTTCATTCTTGTCAATTCGCTTGCCGGGCTGGCGGGGCAGCTGATGAAGCTCGGCGATCTCGGCGAATTATCGGCGCTCGGCGATTACTGGCTGCTCTTTCCGGCGGTGCTGGTTGGTGGTCAGATCGGCTCGCGGCTCGGCAGCACGCGCATCCCGCCGCTGATCGTCAAGCGGCTGACAGGGCTGCTGATCCTCTATGTCGCGGCGCGCCTGCTCTGGCGCTGGGCCGCGACCGTCTTCTAGTTCGACTCGTCGCCGCTTTCGTCGCCTCCGTCCGGTTCGACCGGCGGAATATAACCGGTCGGCGCGGCCGGAGCAGAGCAGCCGAGCGCTTGGCCTAGCCCCTTGAGATAAGACCGTCGCGCGACGCCGCGGATTTGCGCCGCCAGCACCGCGCGTTCGCGATCCCGCGCGCCTGAAATCTGGCGCACTATCCCGCGAAACGGCAATATCAACCCGCCGACTATCGACGACGCGACCTCGCCGACGCGTTCGACCGTATCGTCGTCATCCTCCGGCCGCGGAACATCCTCGTCAGGGCCGAGCGCCGCATCGAGTTCGGCGACGTGCGCGCGAATCGTCGAGCAGTCGCGGCTCGACAGCGGCTCATAGGGCGAGCGCAGATTTGCGAGCGCCGGGGGGATGTCCTCGCCTTCGAGGTTCAGGTCGCGCGCCGGAGTCATTATGACATCGCGCGCCGCATCGCCGGCATTCTGCCCCGAGCCAGCGTCACTGTCCTGTCCATAGGCCGGAACAAAGGGCACAAGGGCGAGGGCCGCCGTAAGTACAATTCCATATTTCACGGTTCACTACTCCCAATATTCCGGCTGCCATATTAGCAAATCATCGACGGCAGGGCACCGTACCCGATCAGTTTTCTGTAGGGGCGATCCATATGTGCTCGGCGCTATAAATTCCCGGCATCGCATTGCCCTCGGTGTCGCGTGCCGGGGTGAAGCGCGCGCGGCTTTCGGCGCGGCGGCAGGCGCGCGCGTCGAGCTGAAAATGGCCGCTCGATCCGATGACGAAGCAACCGGTGGGCAGGCCGTTTGCGGCGACGCGCATCTGGTAACGCGTCGTGCCGGCTTCGCCATTGCGCATGAATTCGGCGGGATAATCGCTTTGCAGAACCCATTCCGCCGGGTCGCCGATCGGCTCGGGCGGCGTTGCCTGGATTGGTCCCAACGTGCCGCCGGTTGCTGCCGCCGGGTTCACCGTGTCTGTCTCGCCATCCGCTGCGTCGTCGCTCCGCGTCAACCCGACGGATCGGCCGGTTGCCGAGCGTTCACCGGCTGGTGCCGGCGCGGGAGTGGGAGCCGGGGGAGGGGAGGGCGTTGGCGTGGCAGGAGGGCTGGCCGCGGCGAGAGCGCGCAGGCGATCGGCATATTCGTCGGAAATGCAGGCGGTATTGTCGCAAGCGTCGCGGCGTTCGGCGAAGGCGCGGTGCTCGTCTTGCAACAGTCTGCGCCGATCGCGATCAACCCGCGATGTGGCGTCTTCATAAGCCTGGGCGATTTCGCGCTCGCTGGCGGAAAGATCGGCGTCGGCGCAGATCAGCGCGTGGCTGCCGAGAGCGGTGTCGGCGCAATTGACGCTGGGCGAAAGCCGGGTATCGCCTTGCGCTGTCGCGGGCAGCGCAGCGAGGGTAACGGCGAGCCCGAAAGTCGCGCCAACAGTGTAGAAGACAGTTCTGCTCACATTTTCCCCCTGCGTTTCGCCCAAGGGATTAGCCAATCCCCGGGAAAAGGCCAAATCTTCCGCGAATAGCTTTTGGCCACCATAGTGCGGATTGGCGCGGCGCAGACCGTTTCGGGTGCGCCTGTATGTATATCTATGCCCTTGCGCGGATTATCTAAAATGGTATAACGGGCGCGAAATTCGAAACACGATCAACGGTTGGGAAAGGTTTATCATGAGTTTGAGGAAGAAAGTATCGCTTGCATTGGGCGCCATGGCGCTGTCGCTCGCGGCTGTAAATCCGGTTGCTCCGGCACAGGCTCAAGACGGCGGTGAAGACACGATCCTGATTGTTGTCGGTGCGGCTGCCGTTGCAGCATTGATCATCGCGCTTGCCACGTCGGGCGGCGACAACCCGCCGGTCAGCCCCTGATAGGGTCGCTGTAGCTTCACGCTAAAACAGATTGCGTGTTTCGCCCTTGGGCGCGAATGCGTTTTATGAATTGACCGGTGTGGTTTGGATGACCGCGCCGGTTTTTTCGTTGGGGGGCCTTTCATTGGCGAAGCCGTGCGCAGCGAAAGCGGAGACCGATGCGCCGCCGTGGTTTGAAATGGACCAGCAGCGATGACGGCCGCGCGCGGCACCCGGCGTGGATTCTCGCTCGGCAGCGATAAAACCCGTCTGGCTGCGCTCGCGCTCTTCCTCGCCGCGGTCTTCGCGATGGGCGGCGGCGCGCGCGACGATATCGCCTCGCTGATCGTCTTGCGACCGCTGGCGGCGATCTTCGCGGGTTATGCGCTGATCGCGTGGCAGCCCGGCGACCTTGCCGGTTTGCGCGTGCCGCTGTTGTTTCTCGCCGCGCTGGCGGCGATTATCGCGGCCCAGCTGATCCCGCTGCCGCCTGATATCTGGCAAAGCCTGCCCAACCGTGAAACGATCGCCGAAATCGGTCGGCTGATGGGCGATACCGATGCCTGGCGGCCGATTACCCTCTCTCCGTCGAAAACCGCCAACGCGCTCGCATCGCTGATCGTGCCGCTCGCCGCGCTGCTCCTCTTTGCGATCCAGAGCGACGATAACCGGCGGCTTGTCATATTGCTGATCATCGGCTGCGCGGTGGCGAGCGCCGCATTGAGCTTCCTGCAGATCGCCACCGGCGGTGCCGAACCGCTCTATTTTTACCGAATCACAAACGATGCGAATCCGGTCGGCCTGTTCGCCAACCGCAATCATAATGCCGTTTTTCTCGCCGCGAGCCTCGCGCTTGTCGTCGCCGAGGCGGCGCGCGCATTGTCACGGCGCGATCGCGAGCCGGGGGCGCTCCGGATGCTTCTCCTCGCGGCCGCCGCGATCCTCATCGTCATCGTCAATCTCGTCAACGGATCGCGCGCGGGGCTGCTGCTGATGGCGGTTGTCGTCGCCTTCGCCGCAATGTTCCTGCGGCGCGTCATCGGCGACGCCTCGAAGCGGACGCCGCGCCGCAAGACCGGCTACCGCGACCCGGGAAAATGGGTGCCTGCGGCAGTGGTCGCAGGGGCGATCGGCCTTGCCGCGCTGTTTATAGGCTTTTCGCGTTCGCAATCGTTCGACCGCGCGGCGGGAACGGCGGGGATGGACGATCTTCGGCTGCAAGCGCTGCCGACATTGATCGAGATGGCGCAAAACTATCTGCCCTTCGGCGCGGGCTTCGGATCGTTCGAACATGTCTACCGCATCCACGAAACCGACGAGATGTTTGCCCCGGCCTATCTCAACAATGCGCATAATGATGCGCTGCAATGGATCATCGAGGGCGGATTGCCGGCGTTTCTCCTGGCGATCGGCTTCGCGGCGTGGTTTATCTTGAGGTTCGTCAGTCGCTGGCGCGGTGCGGCTGCCGCGTCGTACGATCGGCGCACGATGCTCTGCGCCGCGGTTTTCCTCGCCGCGCTAGCCCTGGCCAGCCTTGTCGATTATCCACTCCGCGTGCCCTCGCTGATGGCTGTCTCGGTCATTCTCGTTTGCCTGTGCGCCGCGCCGCGAACGCGAAGGCCGAGCACGCAGCCTGACAATAGCATCGTTTAACGGCGCACGGGGCGTAGCCGCTTTGTGGTTTACGGCGCAGAACAACTTGGCTAGCTAGCGGACTGAATTTCTTAGGTTCGATGGAAGATGGTGCCCATGGGTTGGAGTTTACGCGGCCGTGTGATGGCTGCGATGGGTTTGTTGGGGGTGTTGGCCAGCGGCTGCGCGCCCACCGCCTATGGTCTCGATC
>JABDLY010000132.1 GCA_013001755.1 Sphingomonadaceae bacterium | reverse complement strand
AACCGGTCGAGCGATTTGAGTTCGTCATCGGTAAAGCCCGAATAGGCCTTGCCGACAGGATAGAGATCGCCGTCCGCGGTCCAGCAGCCGAAGGTATAATCGGAATAGAAGCTTGATCGTTTTCCCGAGCCCCGCTGGGCATACATCATGACGCAGTCGGCGGTCAGGGGATCGCGTTTCCATTTATACCAGAGGCCTGTTTTGCGCCCGGCGATATAGGCGCTGTCG
The DNA here is from genome assembly GCA_013001755.1 of Sphingomonadaceae bacterium. GTDB lineage: Bacteria > Pseudomonadota > Alphaproteobacteria > Sphingomonadales > Sphingomonadaceae > Parasphingopyxis. Next base: position 5,246 of record JABDLY010000132.1, on the reverse strand, counting down.
CGGCGTTTGAGCATGACACCCTCGATCGCCGCGTCGCGCGCGCCTTCGCGGAATGCCGCCAGCGCATCGAAGCTTTCGGCGTCGATGAGCTCCGACAGATCGAAACGATACTTGGGCAGCCGCTCTACAAGGCGCGCAAGATGGCGCCGCCGCTCTTCCCAAGGCAGCGGCCGGACATCTTCCTTGCCGTCGAACAATATGTCGTAGAGGCGAACGAACGCCGGATAGTCGGTCTGCATTTTTGCCGACACTTTTTTGCGCCCGAGCCTCTGCTGGAGCGCGTTGAAGCTGGCTGCGCCGCCAGCAGCGCCGCCCTGCGTCTCGCCGCGCACCAGCAGCTCGCCATCGACCGCGCCGTCTTCCTCGAAGGCTGCGGCGACATCGGGAAAGCTGTGCGTGATATCGTCGCCCGCGCGGCTGTAGAGCCTTGTATCGCCGGCGACGCGGACGATCTGGACGCGAATGCCATCCCATTTCCACTCGGCGGCATAATCGGCCATCGAAACGGCGATCTCGCCAAGCGGATGGGCGAGCATGAACGGTCGGAAGACGGGGATGTCGTCGGCGCTCGGCTGCGGCGCTTTCCCTTCGCCCCAGTCGAAGAGCTCTTGATAAGGCGGTTTGAGCGCATGCCAGACTTCCTCGACAGCATCGACATCGAGATCGAAGGCCTGGGCAAAGGCGGTTTTGGCGAGCCGCGCCGATACGCCGACACGCAAGCCGCCCATTGCCAGTTTGAGCAAAGCAAAACGGCCGTCGGCGTCGAGCCGGTCGAGCATATCGGCGAGCGCTGTGGGGGCGTCGGAGCGGCCGAGCGTGGTCAACCGATCGATCACGGCGGATATCGACAGATCGATGTCATCGCAGACCGGCTCGCGCTCGGGCCAGATCAACGCCACTGTCTCGGAAGTATCGCCGACATAGTCGCGGCTCATCCGGTAGAGCACCGGATCGACGCGCTCATCGACGATCGCGCTGACGGCCGCACGTTTGACGCCGGCTATGTCGATTGCCCCGGTCAGCGCGGCGAGCGCCCAGCCGCGGTCGGGATCGGGCGTCTCGCGGAGATAATCGGCGATGAGTTTCAGCTTCGCGTTGCGCGACCGCGTATAAACGAGACGATCGAGAAGATTGGCGAAGGCGCGCATCGATTGCTGGTCGCTGGCAGAGCCGCTAGTTGATCCGCGTCAGCACGAAGGTCTCGATTCCTTCTTCGCCGCCGCGCCGCAGCCGCAGATGGATATGGAGGGTGTCGGTATCGACGAGCTCATAGGTAAGCCCCGAAAAAAACGCGGTTTGGCCTTCGATCGCGACGAGCGGGAATTCAAGCGCGCTCTCGGCGCTATTGTCTTCCCAGCCTGAAAGATCGGCGTTGAAATGCTTGAGCCGGACCGCAAGCGAACCGTCGCGCGGTACGATCTGAAGGATCTCGTAGAAGACCAACTCTCCATCATTGCTCTGGTGGAAAATGCCGGCCATCTGGCCGCCGACCGGCGGCAGCCACGCCTCATGGCTCTGCCCGCCGAAACCGGTGCCTTCCCAGCTCCCGACAAGCCAGTCGAGCTGGTCGACGGTGGCAGCGGGCGACGATGCGTCGCCAAGCGAACGCACCTCCTGCGCCAATGCACTTGCCGGCATCAGCATTGCGATGATGATCAGAAAAACACGCATCATTCTCTCCCGCCCTTGGAGATAGTCTAGCGCCAAAACAGCATCGGCGTCACGCCCCGACGAAAAAGGGCCGGCACGAGGCCAGCCCCTTTTATACGGGTCTTTCGGTTAGCCGTTGCGGCTGGCCTCAAAGAGGAACCAGGCGCGTTCCTCGGCCTGGTCGGTCCAGTCGTCGAGCAGGCCGTCGGTGGCGTTGTCGCCGGCTTCTTCGGCGGCCTCTTTCGCCGCGCGCAACGTTTCGACGAGCTTGAGATTGTCTTCGCGCAACTCGCTCAGCATATCGGCGGCGCTGACGAATTCCTCGTCATTGTCGGCAATAGACTGGTGCTTTGTGATATCGCCTATCGAGCGTAGCGTGGTGTGTCCCGTCTTGCGGACGCGTTCGGCTATCACATCGGTCGTCGCCAAAATGGCGGCGGCCTGCTCGTCGAGCATCAGATGATAGTCGCGAAAATGCGGCCCCGAGACATGCCAGTGAAAATTCTTGGTCTTGAGATAAAGCGCATAGCTGTCGGCGAGAATGCCGTTGAGCGCTTCGGCGACGGCGCGCGTCTTGTCATTGCTGAGATCGGTGGGGGTGGCGAGGTTGGCGTCGGCCATGATGTGTCTCCTGTTGTTCGTTTGACGATTTCCGGATGCCCGGTGTCATCTGATTAACGGAGATATAGCGACAAAGTGCCGTCGTCGCTGTTCAATAAGTACGATAGTTATAATCGATTTTCTAAATCAGTCGAAAGGCGTTGATCGCGAGGATCGCGGCAACGAACAGGAACAGCCCGCCCGAAATCCGCCGGATCAGCTTCAGCTGGATTGTCTCGCGGAAAATTTCGGCCATCATCACGGCGGGCGCGCAGCTGATGACGGTGCCGATGGCTGCGCCGAGTGCGACGAAAGGCCAGATCGGCAGCATTGCGCCGAACCCGGCAGTCAGGAATTGCGTCTTGTCGCCAAATTCTATCGTCGCGAAACCGATAAAGCTCGCAAGGAAAATGCCGACCTTCCAGCTTCCCATTCTCCATCCGATACCATTGTCGGGTTCGTCGAACGGCAGGAGCGTGCCGATCGCCGCGAGCGTCAGCGCGACCGCCATGAAGAGCTGCGCGGCATTGCCGTTCATATAGGCGCCGAGCAGGCTGCCGCCGAACGCCGCCAGCGAAGCGTTGAGCGCGGCCGCGCAGGCGATAGCGAAGAGAATGATGCCGGGTTTGCGGTAATGCAGGGCGAGCAGCAGCGCCAGAATTTGCGTCTTGTCACCCCATTCGGCGACCGCCGCCGCGACGAGGGGCAGGAAAAAGGAATCCATTGCGCGCCGGCTTGGTTACCCGGTCATACGGACGGATATTGCAGCGAGCATCGCGTCGCGCGCGGCCTTGCCGTCGATTTCGGCGCAGCCGGTAGCGAGTTTGAGCTGGTCGAAATAGAGGCCGAAAGCGGTGGCGTTACGATTGCGCGCAATCGCGCGTTCGAAGGCGTGTGCGATGCCTTCGATGGCTATGAGGTTATGGGCAAGGGCGGTCGCACGGATCGCATCGATCGCTTCGTGCAATGCGGGCATCGTCATCGCCCGGGAATCCTGTTCGAGTTGAGCGATCTGCGCGTGCAAATTGGCGCGGACAGCGAGCAAGGCGTCTTTATGGTGCTCCATGGTCAAGCTCCTAATTGCCATGGCAGCGATCCTTGCGCCTTTATGGTTACCAACAGGTTAAATTGCGCTGCAGGGCAATTTGTTGACCTTGACATTGCGCGCAGCGGTAGGCAGATGCGCCTCCTTTCGAGGCCCGTACCGCCAGAGCGGACGCAGCGCGCCTCAACACTGCGAAATACGGGAACCAGGATCATGGCCAAATCGGCTACGGTAAAGATCAAGCTTGAGAGCACCGAAGGCACGGGCTTCTTTTACGTTACGAAGAAGAACCCCCGGAACCTGACCGAGAAGATGGTGATGCGGAAATATGATCCGATCGCCAGGAAGCATGTCGACTTCAAGGAAGCCAAGATCAAATAATTGGCGCCTTTGCCCACTGCGGTGAGTTGCCCCAATTAAATCAGGCTTCTGACCTCTTCTACAAATTGCATCACCGAGATCGGTTTCGAGACATAGCTCTCGGCGCCGGCTTCGCGAATACGCTCTTCGTCGCCCTTTGCCGCATAGGCGGTCACCGCCATGATAGGGATCGCCTTGAGTGCCTCATCGGCCTTGAGTTCGCCGATCAGGTCGAGCCCCGAGACATAGGGCATCTGGATATCCATGATGATCAGATCGGGCGAGAATGTACGCGCTGTGCCGATCGCCTCGCGTCCATCGCCGACCGGCTCCGCGGCATAATCATGCGCGCGCAGCAGATCGCAAAAAAGTTTCCTGTTGAGATCGTTGTCCTCGACAACGAGCACCTTTTTCGCCACGTCCAACCCCGCTGAATAGCTGGATGAAATTTAGGCGATGATGCCGACGGATACAAACGAGATGGCCACAGATACATCGGCGCATGAGGAAGCCGCGACGGTGGCGCTCGCCGCATTGTCCTGGATCCTGTCCGACGAGAGGCGCGCCGAGCGCTTTCTGGCGCTGACCGGGCTGACCCCCGACGAGATGCGCGCGGCGATCGGCGACCAGGCGTTGCTCGGCGCGGTGCTCAAATTTCTCGAAGGCCATGAGCCCGATCTGATCGCCTGCGCCGAGGCTTTGGACCGCGATCCAGCCCGCCTCGTCGCGGCGCGGCGGGAGCTCGAGCGATGAACCGGCCGCTGGTGATCTGCGATTGCGACGATGTGCTGCTCCATATGGTCAGCCATTTCGGTGACTGGCTCGGCGAGGCGCACGATCTGGACTTCAAGCTCGAAGGCCATAATTTCATCGACGCGGTTCGACCGAAGGGCGGCGGCGACCCGCTCAAGGGCGAGGAAGTCTGGCCGCTGCTCCAGGGTTTTTTCGACACCGAAATGGGCCGGCAGACGCCGGTGCCCGGCGCCAGCGAATCGCTCGTCGCGCTTTCCGAACATGCCGAGATCGTCATCCTGACCAATTTGGTCGATGAATTTCGCGATGCCCGTGCCCAACAACTCAGCCGCTTCGGTATCGATTATCCGGTGCACACCAATCAGGGCCCGAAAGGTACCAAGGCGCAAAGCCTGCTCGCCGAATATGCTCCGACAGTTGCCGTGTTCGTCGACGATCTTTCGAACCATCATCAATCGGTCGCGGAGACGGCACCCGAAATCTGGCGGTTGCACATGATTGCCGAGCCGACCATCGCCTCCAATATCCCGCCAGCCGAACATGCGCATGTCCGAATAGACGATTGGCATGAAGCGCGGCGCTGGATAATCGACAGGATCACCGAAGGAGAAAAAGCGTGAGCGGAACGATAGACCAACGGATAGCGGACCTCGGAATTCGGATGCCCGAACCGGCGGCGCCGGTTGCCTCCTACGTTCCGGCGCTCGAACATGACGGGCTCCTCCATATTTCGGGCCAACTGCCGTTCGAGGACGGAGATCTTATGCAGGGGCGGCTCGGCGAGGATCGCGATATCGATTACGGTCAGGGCGCGGCGCGCGCCTGCGCGGTCATGCTG
>JABDLY010000015.1 GCA_013001755.1 Sphingomonadaceae bacterium | reverse complement strand
CATGCCGCCGGACTGACCGTTTTCAGGATTGCGGCGCAATGAGCGGCCGGTCGATCCGGGAAGCGGGCTTTACCCTTGTCGAGCTGATCGTCGCTTTGTTTATCTTCGGCATCATCTCGGCGGCGTCGGTTGCGCTGCTGACCTTCAGCGTCGACTCGCAAGCCGCCTCGCGCGAAGCTCTGGCCGAGATGAGCGCGATCCGCAGGGTCAATGCCGCGCTGACCAACGATTTGATGCAGATCGCGCCGCGCCCGACGCGCGATGCGGCGGGCGAGCGGCAAGACGCCTTTTTCGGCGGCGACGGCCGGACAAGCGATCTGCTGGTCAGCTTCGTCCGGCGTGGCTGGACCAACTACGACGGCGAAGCGCGCTCGTCGCTGCAAAAGGTCGATTACCGGCTTGTCGATGGGCGGCTCGAGCGCAGCGCCTATCCCCATGTCGACGGTGCCGAAGCGCTCCCGCCCGCCGTTCTGTTGAGCGGCGTCGAATCGGTAACGCTGCGTTATCGTATCGAGGGCGAATGGCGCGATCGCTGGGATCCGACGCGTCCCGATCTGTTGCCGCAGGCCGTCGAAATGGTGGTGACGATCGAGGATATGGGACCGGTACGACAGCTCTTCCAGACCGGCGCGAGGATAGGGCTGTGATGCCGCGCAAACCATCCGAAGAGGGCGCGGCTCTGCTCGCGGTGTTGCTGCTTGTCGCGGTGATGTCGGCGCTCGCCGCTGCATCGCTCGAACGGCTCCAGCTTTCGACGCGGCTTGCGGGCAATATCGTGGCGCTCGATCAGGCGCGCGCCTATGCGACCGGCGCCGAATCGCTCGCCGTCCTCCGCATCAACGATCTGCTCGCTCGAGATGCCGGCAAGACGACGCTCGAAGGCGATTGGCATGGCGAGGAAACGGCCTTGCCCTTGCCCGATGGCGGCGTGGCGCTGGCGCGCGTCTGGGATGGCGGCAATTGCTTCAACCTCAACAGCGTCGCGCGCGGCGGCGATCCGCTGGCGCTCGAACCCGATCAGCTGGCGGTGCAGCAATTCGCCGCGCTGATGCGTGGGCTCGAAATTCCGAACGGCGATGCCGAGCGTATCGCCTGGTCGCTGGCCGACTGGATCGACGGCGATGAGCGGCCGTTGCGCGCCGGCGGCGAAGACACTCTCTATTCCCGTGCCGATACGCCTTATCGGCCCGGCAACACATTGCTTGCCGAAGTCAGCGAGCTGCGCGCCATCGCGGGCGTGACGGGCGAATATTATCAACGCTTGCGTCCATGGCTCTGCACGCTACCGACGACCGAACTCTCGCCGATCAACGTCAACACGCTCAGCACCGAACAGGCGCCGCTTATCGCCATGCTTATGCCGTATCAGATCAACCTTGCGGTCGCACGGCAGGCGATTGAGGCGCGTCCGGCCGTCGGCTGGAACTCGATCGCCGATTTCTGGCAGCAGCCGGTGTTGGCGGGATTCGAACCTTCGGGCGAGGTGATAGGCCAGCCGCAGATCCGTACCCGCTATTTCCGCCTCGAACTCGATGTCCGGCTCGGCGAGACCGAGGTCGAACAGGTCGCTCTGATCGATGCGAGCGCACCGCCTGCGCGGACCGTGTCGCGCCGATGGGGGCGTGAAGAGTGAGCGAAGCTCGTTTCCTGATCCTTTTTGCCGGCGACGCACCGGGCTGGCTGCGGCTTGCCGATGGCCGCACAGTTGCGCGCGGCGAGGAAATCGGAGCGATTCCGCCGCCTGATCAGGAGGAAGAGCCTGAGCGCGTGCTGCTGATAGTGCCGGGCACCGATGTCGCGATTCACTGGGTCGAACTGCCCGAAACGCTCGCGCCGGCACAGGCACTCGGTGCGGCGCGACTGCTGGCGAGCGAAGTCACCGCCGAACCGCTGAGTACAACCCACATAGCACTCGGCCCGGCAAACGAGGGCGAGGACGAGCGGGCCATGGCGCTCGTCAGCATCGCAGCGATGGAGCAATGGCTTGCCGGCCCTCAAGCGCTCGGTTTCGATCCCGATCATGTCGTGCCCGAACCGATGATGATGGAGCCGCCCGGCTCAGGATTGCGCAGCTTCCACCGTGCAGGTGTCGTCAATATGCGCGGCGAGCGCCGGGCGTTCGCCGCCGAGAGGGAATTGGCGAAGCTTCTGGCGGGCGATGATGGCGTTGAGGCGATCGATACCGCGGCATTCGAGAATGGCTTGATCGCCCTGGCGGCCGATCCTCCGATCGACCTGCGACAGGGGGTGTTCGCAAAGCGTCGCCGCTGGAAGGTCGACTGGAATCTTGTGCGCCGCCTCGCACTGGTCGCGGGCGGCATCCTGATCGTCACGCTCTGTATCCAGCTTGCGCTGATCATGCGCTACAGCTTTGCCGCCGATGCACTTGAGCGGCAGGCGCGGCAGCGGGCGCTCGAAGCCTTGCCGGGCGTTACCGCCGTCGCCGATCCCGTCGTTCAGCTGCGCGAGAGATTGGTTACCGTCGGCGGCGGACCGGGCTATTCGGCAATTGCGGGCGCGATTTTCGGCGCGGTGCGCAATACGGAGGGCGCGGAACTTCAGTCGCTGATCTACAGCTCGGACGGGACGGCGCAGGTCGCCATTGCCGCGGCGACGCCTGCCGGTGCTGCGTCCTTCCAACAACAGCTGACGGAATCGGGCGTGTCGGTCACACCGGGGGCGACACGTACCGCCGGATCGCGGCAGATTGCCGAATTTGTTGTGAGGGCGCCATGACCGAAGGATTTCGCGAATGGTGGAAAACGCGCACGGTGCGCGAGCAACGGCTGGTCCTGGCGGCTGCCAGCCTGGCTATTGTCATCTTCGCCTGGCTGCTCGTCGTCCGGCCGCTCGGGCTCTGGCTCGACAGCGCCAAAGCCCGTCACGACCGCGCGGTGATCGCGCTTGCCCAAGTCGAGAGCCAGCTCGCGGCGATCGATGCGGCGCGCGCCGTTTCGCGAAGCCGCCCCGATGGGCGGGTGCTCGATATCGTCCAGGCTGAAGCCGTACGGGCCGGTTTCAATGTGACTCAGACCGAAGCGATCGGCAGCGACGGCGTACGCGTCATTATCGGCTCGGCGCGGCCGCAGGCGTTTTTCGTCTGGGTAAGCGATCTCGAAACGCGGCTCGGCCTCGATGTCGAAGCGCTGACGGCGCGGCCCAATTCCGATGAAACCTTATCGGTCGATGTGACCTTCAGGGGAGGTTGATCATGCGCGTTTCTCTTCCCTTGGGCCGGCTGCTCTTCTTTGTCTGCATGTTCCTTATTGCCGTGATCGTACTGATCCCGATGCGGCTCGGTCTCGACTGGCTTGGTCTCGACGAACGCGGGGTTGCCGCGCGTGAGGCGCGGGGCAGTGTCTGGAACGGCCTATTGACCGAAGCGCAATTCGGCGGATCCGATGTCGGCGATGTCGATGCCGGGCTTGGCTTATTTCCGCTGTTGATCGGCCGTGCGCGGCTGTCGGTCGCACGCGATGCGCCTGAAGGTGAAGCGCTGGGTTAATTTCGCGGTGCGCTCAGAGTGGCGGGAGCGGATTTCTGGATCGACTATATGACGTAGCGACTTACCTTGGCTGAGTTGTTCTCTCCGATTTCGATGACTTGTATCTATGTAGAAG
>JABDLY010000122.1 GCA_013001755.1 Sphingomonadaceae bacterium | reverse complement strand
GTCATCGCTGCCGACGGTCCAGAGATTGGCGGCCTCGTCATAATGCGCCGAGACGACGCGAGTACCGAATTCGATGTCGCGCTTGAGATCGAACCGGTCGGCGACGTGATTGGCATAGTCGAGGATTTCGGGCTGGGTCGAATATCGTTCGGACCAGGTCCAGTCCTGCTCGAGCTCACCCGACCAGCTATAGCTGTATTCCATGCTCTCGATATCGCAGCGCGCGCCCGGATAGCGGTTCCAATACCAGGTACCGCCGACGCCGTCGCCCTGTTCGAGGATGCGCGCCGTCTTCCCCAGTCCGCGCATCTTGTGGAGCAGATACATGCCGGCAAATCCGGCGCCGACGATGATGACGTCAAAATCGGGGGCAGTGGTATCGGGCATCGCGTTCTCCTCTTTCGCTCATAGTGGTTGGGCGCCGCGCATGAGTCCAGCGGCTTTACGGCAGGCTGAGTTCGATCAGCCGCGGCGCGCCATTGGCTGCGCTGTCGAAGAGCACGAGAACGTCGACAGCTGCATCATCGACGCCGATCACCGCGAGCGCTTCGGCCTTGCCTTCGCCGGGCGGATCGATCGTTTCGAGCGTCGTCAGCGCGCCGTCTTCGCTGCGAAGATGGATGCGATAGGGCACTGCCTGTTCCTGCGCCGGTCCCGATAGGATGAGCAGCCGTCCATCGGACAAAGCCGCGAGATCGCGGATCCCGGTATCGGCGCCGAGCGGGACGGCGATCACGGCGCCGTCATCGGGCGACAGGCGCCGATCGCCGAAGATTGCGCCGGGCGTCGTTTCAAAAAGATAGGCCATGCCGTCGATCACCGGCGCACGCAGGCCGAAGATCAGGCGATTGCCCGTCGCCGCCACGCCTTCGATGTTGAGGCCGTTGGTGCGATTGAGCGATGCGCCGAAATAACCGCTCAGCAAAGGATGCGCCGATAGAAGTTCCGACAGCCGATAGCTGAGCCGGCGGTCATTGGTGGCTTCATCGATCTCGGCGACGAGAAATTGCGCGGGCCGCAATTCACCGCTGTCCCGCGAACAGCCATGCGATCCCACAAGATAATAGGTGCCGCTTCCGTTGAAGCTCGCCGCTTCGCCATCGAACTCGCGCTGGTCAAGATTCTCTTCGTCGCATATCCCGCGCGGCGGCGTGCCGAAATCGGCGGATGGCGGAGCGCTGGAGAACAGCGCAAAGCGCCCGGCGGCGGTCAGCACGCCATCGCCGAATTCCACCCATTGCGCCTCGGCGCCTTCGTCGGAGATAATGAGGCAGCGTGCGGCTTCGCCTTCGGCGGGCCGATCGCAGGCCAGCCCGCTGACATCTTGCGATGGCTCGCCATCCTCGCCGAACTGCCCGGCCACAGTGACGCCTGCCACGAGAACGGGCTCGGGCGCGGCTTCGCATCCCGCCATGGCGAGCAAAGCCATGATCGTCGCTAGCTTGCGCATGTCACGCATCGTGTCGCCATCGGATCGATCTCAAGCCTTTTGGGCTCAATCGCCTCGCCGCAGGTCAGGCACCAGCCATAGTCGTCGTCTTCGATCCGTTTGAGCGCGGCGTCGATCCGCTGGATATCGGCCTGCCGCCGCCGGCCCTCGGCTTCGGCCATCGCCTGTTGCTGCATCGCGTCCATCCGCGACAGCCGACCGACCGATTGCTGGTCGAGCGCAACCGGTTTGCGCCATTCGGCGGCGCTTTCGTCGGCGCCGGCGAGTTCGTCGCGCAGGGCGGTGAGCGTTTCGCGGAAGGCGGCGATTTGGGTGGGGGTGAGGGCGGTCAAGACTTTCCTCCCCGTTGCGTAGCAATGGGGAGGGGGACCATCCGAAGGATGGTGGAGGGGCCGAAGCCCGCAGGGCGAGGAATGACATCGCCGAAGGGACCGTCGCCCCTCCACCGCTTCGCGGTTCCCCTCCCCACGCCTTCGGCGCAGGGAGGAAAGTGCGCGCTACTCCTCACCACCGAACCCCTCGGGCACAAAGGTCTCGACCGGCGATCCCTGCGGCAGCCGCTCTTCGATTGCCGTAAAAGCCGAACGCCCCGGCCGCGCTCCTGCCTCGGGCAGGCCGGTGGCGAAATAGGCGATGCCTTGCCCTTGACCCACGGCGATCCACATCCCCGATCGCAATCCATAGGCCTCTCCCGAATGGCCGGCCCAGCCATTGCCGTCAGGAATCAGGTCGTCGTTGCAGTCGACGACAAAAGCCGGTGCGAAGTGGAATCCCTGATCATAGTCGCAATAGAGCCCACCTTCGGTATCGCCGGCGATGCGGTTGATGCGCACGGGTATCGGCGTAACGCGCGAAAAGGCCAACGTCGCGGGTGAGAGGAAATCATCGCCTTCGTTGAGCAGCAATACCCCAATCCGCGCCAGATCCCGTGCCGAAATCCTCAACCCACCCTGGGGGCTGAACGCTGCCCCATTCCTCGCCAGCACATAGGTTGCGTGGTCGCAACTGCCGTCGCTCGCTTCGACCGCCGGGCAGTCTTCGGCGACAAAATCCTGCGTGTCGCGGATCGCTTCGCCATCGGGACGGTAAAGCACGACGGCGCGGCTCCTCGCCTCCTCGCTGCAGGTCGTCCAGTTGAAACAGGCGTCGAGGCCGAGCGGTTCGAAGACTTGCGCGTGCATGATGCGGTCGAAACGCTCGCCGGTCGCACCCTCCATCGTGGCGGCGACGACGGGGAAATTGAGATTGGCGTAGGCGAACCAGCGGCCCGGTTCATGTTCGCCATTCCATGCGCCGTCCTGCGTCAGCCATTGTTCCAGATCGGCATCGAGCGGCAGCGCGTAACCGGCGTCGTCGCGCAGGCCCGCGCGATGGCCGAGCAGGTGGCGCAGCGTGATCGGCGTTTCGGGAAAGGCCGGATTGCGCAGCCGCCAGCCGAGATAGTCCGAGACATCCGCATCGAGATCGAGCGTGCCCGCATCGGCCAGCCGCATCACACCGAGCGCGACGACGAGCTTCGAAACGCTGGCAATCCGCACTGGATCGTCGACCGTCATCGGGCGCATGGTTTGAAGGTCGGCATAGCCGCCCGCTTCGGCGCGGGTGATGCCATTGGCGTCGAATTCTACGCGCGCCCAGCCGATCACCGGGTCGGCGGGCGGCGGTTCGTCTGCCGCAGCCGCGCCTTGCAGGAAGCAGCTTGCGATAAGGCAGAGGATCGGCGACATGGCGTTCTTCCGGGTTCAGAGTTTTCAACACAAATCCGATTGGGCTGAGCTTGTCGAAGCCCTGCCCTTTCTCTTGAACGGTTTAGAGGGAAGGACAACCCTTCGACAAGCTCAGGGCAATCGGAAAGGGGAGGCGGATTTTTGGTTGCGCGCATATTCAAAATTCTCGGCGGCACCGTCCTCTGGCTTGTCGTTGCTTTCCTCCTCTCCTTCATCCTCGTCCCGCCGTTTCTCGATCGCATCTATTATGAAGGCGAGGCGAGCGCGAATTTCGATGGCGAGCGCTTCTTCAATCCCGATGAGGGCGAGGGCGAATGGGAAGGCGATCCGACCGGACGCGGCGATGGCCGGCGCAATCGCAGCTCGTTCCTGGTGCGGCTGATCCTCGGCGACGACAGGCCGGAATGGCCCGAGGCTGTTGCGATCGAGCGGGCCGTGCCCGAGCGGCGCGTCATGGGCGACCGGCTTGTCGTCACCTGGGTCGGCCATTCGACGGTGCTTATACAAACCGCCAACCTCAACATCCTTACCGATCCAATCTGGTCGGACCATGCGACGCCGTTCCCGCCGCTTGGCCCGCGCCGCGTTAGCCCGCCGGGCGTCGCGTTCGGCGATCTGCCGCCGATCGATCTCGTGCTGGTCAGCCATAATCATTACGATCATATGGACTTGCCGACGCTGCGCCGCCTCTGGGAGCGCGACCGGCCGCTGATCGTCACCAGCCTCGGCAATGATAGCGTCATCACGCAGTCGGGCGCCGAGGCCGTGGCTCGCGATTGGGGCCAGCGCGTTGCGGTTAACGACAATGTATCGGTGATTGTCACGCGTAACCATCATTGGGGCTCGCGCTGGTTCGTCGATCGCAACCGGGCCTTATGGTCGAGCTTCGTCATCGAGACGCCTGGCGGCAACATCTTCTTCGCCGGCGATACCGGGCCGGGCGATATGCGCTGGCCAGGTGAGGCGGCGGCCTATGGCCCGGTGCGGCTCGCGCTGATCCCGATCGGCGCGTTTCGCTTCGAGGCCGGACAGAATTGGAGCGGCAGCCATATCGGGCCCGATCATGCAGTGCGGGTGTTCGAGGCGCTCGGCGCGGCTTATGCACTCGGCATCCACTGGCGCACCTTCCGGCTCAGCTGGGAAGCGATCGAGACGCCGCGCGAGCTGCTCCACGAGCATCTCGCCGAGGCGGGGATTGGCGCGGGGCGTTTCCGCGCTGTTCCCGTCGCTACTGTCTGGGATGTGCCCGAACTGAGCGAGCGTTAGCCGGCCGGGCCGACCTTGAAGGCGCACAGCTTGTTGCCGTCGGGATCGCGGAAATAGGCGGCGTAAAAGGCCTGGTCGCCCTCCTCTCCGCGTACGCCAGGTCCGCCTTCGTCCTGGCTGCCGAGTTCCATCGCCTTGGCGTAAAGCTGGTCAACCTTCGCCCGGTCATCGACGATGATCGCTGCCATCATGCCGTTGCCGACGGTTGCCGGGTTGCCGTCATAAGGTTTGGTGACGCACAGCGCTGGCTGGCCGAACTCAACGCCATACATGGTAAAGCCGTTTTCCTCCATCACCATCAGCCGCTTGGCGCCGATTTCGCCGAGCAGCGCGTCGTAATAGGCGCGCGAGGCGTCGAGATCGTTGGTGCCGAGGGTGATATAGCCAAGCATCGTTGGGATTCCTTCCTAGTGGGACATAGCGTTCGGGCTCGTTTCAGGTACAGTCGCCAATACGTTCGGACACGATTTCGCCCTCGAAACGTACTTCGCCGAATGGGGCGTTGGCGGTGAGCAGCACGTCGGCGACGATCTGCATTCGATTGTATCGGCCATTGACGGTGAGTCGTCCAGTGGTGCCGTCGTCGGCCTGACAATTGGCCTCCACCCGTATCCGGCCATCGGCGAAATGCGAACTGACGACCTGACAGTTGTCGCCGAAATCATCGACTGCCAGCAATTCGCCGCCCGGATCGGCCGCCTCCTCGGGCGTAAAGCATTCGGTGCTCGTTTGCCGCGAATTAGCTATTTGTTGACGGAGCATCGCTTCTATTTCGGGCGATCCGCCTTGGACCGAAACACCGTCTATTTCGCTTGTCGTTCGCCAGTTGCCGGTGAGCAGCGGCGTCCGTGCCTCGGCTCCCGGGCCCGACGCGGAGAGGGCGATCACAACCGCGATCGCGATCACGCCGCCCACGGCGGCGATGACAAGCCAGGTCGCGATGCTCAGGCCCATCGGCCCGGCCATGGGCATTGTTTCGCCGGACGTTCCGGCAAGCGCCATTGGCGCTGTGACGGCGGGCGCGGGTTCGGCGGGCGGCTGGTCGACAACCACCGGCTCTCCGTCATCGACCTGTGCACTCCCGCTTTCAAGCGGGGATTCTCCGGGCACCTGTTTTTTGATCGTCTCGATCAGCCTGTGGATCGTCTCGTCGCGCCGGTCGATCCAGTCGATCCACTGATAATCGTTGAGCCAATAGGCGAGGCCCTTGGCATCGATATCCTCGAGCCGGATCGGATAGATCAGTTTTTTGTGATTTTCCGCCATCATCAGCTCGCGCTTCACATGGCGCGATTCATCGGATTGCGAACAGAAGAGCAGGACGATCAGATCGCAGGCCTGGATTTCCTCGATGATCGCCTGGTCGAACGGGCGGCCGGGTTCGACATCGTCGGGCGCCATCCAGCCTTCGACGCCATTGCGTTCGAGAATATTCTTGAGGTGTCGCGCCGTCTGCTCTTGCGAGCTGTGATGGCTTATAAAGGCGATGGGGCGGCGCCCGTCACGCGTCGAATTCGTGTTCATCGCTCCATTTTCCCCCGCTGCGAATCTCTGCCGTGCGGGTTGCCAGCGACTGTCGCCTTGCCCCGCCGCATCCGAGCCTATCCTTCGGCGCAGTCGGGTCCGAGATAGCGGCCCGTGACGCGGCCGCCCAATCTCATCGGGCCCATCGGACCGCCCTCGGCGTTCATGCTCATCGTCATATCATATTCGGTGGCCGAGTAGCTGCCTTCCATGCGCATCGTCATCGTCCCGTCCATTCCTTCGGGGGTGCAGGATCCGGCGATCAGGATATTGCCGTTCGACATATTGAAATCGGTGTAGCTGCAATCGTCATTCTGATCGTCAAACATGCTGGCTTCGGGATCGGCAGCTTCTTCGGGCGTGATGCACGATGTGTCGGTGCGCGACTGGCCCATTTGCTGCTGCATCATGCCGCGTGCCTCTTCGGGCATATTGGGAATGTCGAATTCGGTAAATTGAACCGTATTCTCCCATTGGCCGGGCGTGATGTTGATATTGGCGTTCGCCACTTCTTCGGCGGCTTCCTCACCGCTGATTTCGCCGTCGCCATCGGCATCGGCGCTGCCGCCACCCGAGCAAGCGGTGATCAGCGCGAGCGGCGCGGCGATTGCAATCATATTCTTCATCGAAATCTCTCCCCGGAATTAATGCTGTTCCCTGGCGATGGTACGCGACAGCCCGGCGTGCATCAATGGCAGGTGCGAACGGAGTTTCGCTAGGCGGAGTTTCCGGCATCGGAAATCCTGAAGTCACATCTGGCATTCGCCGTTATGCTCACCGGTCATGGTGCCTGCCATGCGTATCTCACCCACGGGTCCGTTGACCACCACCACGAGATCGGCTTCCATCGTGGTTGCGGTATAATTTCCCTCAAGCGTTATCTCTCCCGTGCCCTGACCCGGGATCTGGCAGGTCGCGCTGACATCGATCACACCGCCCTCCCATGTCCGGTTGCCGAATTCGCAATCGCGGCCCACCGCACCGCCGCCGACCATGGTCTCCATCGGGTTGGCTGCGTTCTCGTCGGTGAGGCAATGGAATTGAGGTCGCGGATTATCCATCGCGGCGCGCATTTGGGCCAGCGCCTCTTCGGGCATGCCGGCCATCTCGATATCGGTCATCGCGGTCACGGTTTCCCATTCGCCGGCGTTCATCTCGCCGGGATTCCCGCCGCCAGAACATGCCCCAATCAGCGCGAACGGCGCTGCAAAAATCAGAAGCTGTTTCATTCTTCCCTCCCAAGAAAACAGGTTCGTACGCTTTTTGGCCATTTTCCGCGAATCGCGCGCGCGCAAAAAAGCCGCCGCGATCCCGGGGACCGCGGCGGCTCTTTTCCGTCTGTTCTATCGTAGCGCGTGGCTTAGCCTTCGGCTTCGCCATCCGCGCTGCATTCGCCGGTGCGTTCGCCGTTCATCGTGCCCGACATGGTGATATCGCCCATCGGTCCGTCGGTCATCGCAACCTCGATCTCGGCATCCATCGATGTCGCGGTATAGGTGCCTTCGAACGAGATTTCCGCATTGCCCTGGCCGCCCGGCGCCGCGCAGGTGCCGTTGACGTTGATGACGCCCCCCGCGAAGCTCGAATCGCCCCAGTCGCATTCGTCGCCGAAATCGCCGTCCTCGAGCATGCCGGCCAGCGGATCTTCCGAATCGGCGTCCGTCAGGCAATTGGTGTCGGTGTCGGCCTGGCCAAGTTGGGTCCGCATCATTTCGACCATCTGCTCGGGAGCGCCCGGCGCTTCGATGTCGGTGATCGACGTCGTCATTTCCCATTCGCCGGGCTGCAGCGCGACATCACCACCCGAACAGGCGCCCAAAAGCGCCAGCGGCGCTGCCGCGATCATCAATTTCTTCATGTTAAAATCCCCATAGTGCAATGAATTGGTGGCAACCCAGTCGAGCCATTCTGCCCAAGCCGTCCCGGCTTGGCAAGCGAACCGGTTCAGCAATCGCCCTGATGTTCGCCCTGAAGCTCGGCCTCGATCGTTACGTCGCCGAGCGGCGGCGCGGTCATGTCGAGATTGACGGTCGCCTGGACGCTCGTCCGGTCATAGGTGCCGCGCATGACCAGCGCCGAAGGTTCGGGCGTGCCCGGAACATTGCAGCTGCCCTCGACCAGGATGTTTCCATCGCCGACTTCGGAGTTGGTGATCTCGCAATTCTCATTGCCCGAAAAGCGGTTGAGATTGGCCGCGAAATTGTCGGCTTCGGCGTCGCTGAAACATTCGCTCGTGGTCTGCGCCGGCTGCGCCTGAAGTTGGTCGTTCATCGCCTGTTGAGCGGCGTCGGGCGCGTTGGGCGCGTCGACGCCGGTCGCGGTCACGGTGAACTCCCACTGGCCCGCTTCGACACCGTCGGTTTCGCTGGCCCCCGAACAGGCGGCAAGCAGCGCAATCGGCGCGACGAAAAGCAATTTCTGCATGTACAATCCTCTCGATTAAGCGCTCAGCGCGAAATTCAGCGGGTCTTGTGCCGGATCGGACTGGGACAGGCAATGTTGCGCTCGAAATAAACTGCAACCATATCCTAGGGTCAGGCCCGGCCACACGCACGGCTGCTGTTGAAAGGAGAGGCCCAAGATGCAAGGAATTCGGGTGAAGGAAATGTGGTTCATTTTCGAGACCGGATGGCGCCGTCAGATTGGGCCTCTCCTTTCAACCCCGAAGGGGCGCGGCGAATTTGGTCGCCGCTGGCGTCAGAAAGGCTTGAATATGCGGGCATGTCCTGCGCCTTCCTCCCTTGTCGACAACCAAATTCACTCGCGCAGAAGTCGTGCGCGTGGCCGGGCCTGACCCTTAGCTATGGCAATCGCAATCCGCACCGGCCTCGAAGAGCCCGAAACGAGCAAAAGCTTCGTGCCGCACCGGCCCGACCGCCCCGAAAAGGCGGAGGGCGGCAAGGCGTTCGAGCTTGTTTCGGACTATCAACCCTCGGGTGACCAGCCGACGGCGATCGCCGAGCTCGTCGAAACCGCGCAAGCAGGCGAGAAGGATCAGGTGCTGCTCGGCGTTACCGGATCGGGCAAGACCTTCACCATGGCCAAGGTAATCGAGGCGCTACAGCGCCCCGGCCTCGTGCTGGCGCCGAACAAGATCCTCGCCGCGCAGCTCTATGGCGAATTCAAGCAGTTCTTTCCGAACAACGCGGTCGAATATTTCGTATCTTACTACGATTATTACCAGCCCGAAGCCTATGTGCCGCGCTCGGACACCTATATCGAGAAGGAAAGCTCGGTAAACGAGACGATCGACCGGATGCGGCATTCGGCGACGCGCTCCTTGCTCGAGCGTGACGATGTACTGATCGTCGCGTCGGTATCGTGCCTTTACGGCATCGGCTCGGTCGAGACCTATTCGGCGATGACGTTCAGCATCGCCAAGGGCCAGAGCGTCGACCAGCGCGATATTATCCGCAAGCTCGTCTCGCTCCAGTACAAGCGCAACGATGCCGCGTTCGCGCGCGGCAATTTCCGGGTGCGCGGCGACAATCTCGAAATCTTCCCCTCGCATTATGAGGATATGGCGTGGCGTGTCTCGATGTTCGGCGACGAGATCGAGGAGATCGCCGAATTCGATCCGCTAACCGGGAAAAAGGGCGCCAGGCTCGACCGCGTCAAGATTTTCGCCAACTCACATTATGTGACGCCCGGCCCGACGATGAAACAGGCGATGGGCGCGATCCGGCGCGAGCTTGAAATCCGTCTCAAGGAATTGAACGATGCGGGCATGCTGCTCGAGGCGCAGCGGCTCGAACAGCGCACAAATTTCGACCTCGAGATGATCGCCGCGACCGGGAGCTGCGCGGGGATCGAGAATTATTCGCGTTTTCTGACGGGGCGGCTGCCCGGCGAACCGCCGCCGACCTTGTTCGAGTATCTGCCCGACAACGCACTGCTTTTCGTCGATGAAAGTCACCAGACGGTGCCGCAGATCGGCGCCATGGCGAAGGGCGATCATCGGCGCAAGTTGACACTGGCCGAATTCGGTTTCCGGTTGCCGAGCTGTATCGACAACCGCCCGCTGCGCTTCAACGAATGGGACGCGATGCGGCCGCAAACCGTCTGTGTCAGCGCGACGCCGGGCCCGTGGGAGATGGAGCAGACTGGCGGCGTTTTTGCCGAGCAGGTCATCCGCCCGACCGGGCTGATCGACCCGCCCGTGCTGATCCGCCCGGTCGAGGAACAGGTCGACGATTGCATCAACGAATGCCGCGAAACCGCGATAAAGGGCTATCGCACGCTCGTCACGACGCTGACCAAGCGGATGGCCGAGGACCTGACCGAGTTCATGCACGAGGCCGGGCTGCGCGTCCGCTATATGCATTCGGACGTCGAGACCTTGGAACGCAACGAGCTGATCCGCGATCTGCGTATGGGCGTCTACGATGTGCTTGTCGGGATCAATCTTCTCCGCGAGGGCCTCGATATCCCCGAATGCGGGCTGGTCTGTATCCTCGATGCCGACAAGGAGGGTTTCCTGCGCTCCGAAACGAGCCTCGTCCAGACGATCGGCCGCGCGGCGCGCAATGTCGAAGGCCGGGTCATCCTTTATGGCGACCGGATCACCGGTTCGATGGAGCGCGCGATCGCCGAGACCGACCGGCGGCGCGAAAAGCAGGTCGAATATAACGAGGAACACGGCATCACGCCGACGACGATCAAGAGCAATATCTCCGACATCGTCGCGCACGCGGCGTCGAAGGATCAGGTGACGATCCCCATCGACGAGGATGGCGACGTCAACAATCTCGTCGGCCACAACCTCCGCGCCTATATCGAAGACCTGGAAAAACGCATGCGCGAAGCGGCGGGCGATCTGGAATTCGAAGAAGCCGGGCGGCTGCGCGACGAGATACGGCGGCTCGAGGCGAACGAGCTGGGGCTGCCCGAGATCGACCGGGTCGCCAAACCCAAAGGCCGCGCCACCGAAGGCCGGCCGGGCACCCGCAAAATGGGTTACGGGCAGACGCAGCGGAAGATGCGGTAGCAAGCAGCATGGCAAAGCAGGCTATTCCTATTAGAGAAGACGGATTTGTCGTTCACCCTCATGTCGTTCTTCTCGGTGCCGGAGCGAGCTTTGCTGCTTGTCCCAATGGTGACCGAAATGGACGAAAAATACCGCTGCTCAAGGATTTGCCTGAGATTCTGGTATTGGAAGGTCGTCTCGAAGCAGCTGGTTTCACGTTACCAATTGCTGATTTCGAGGAGACGTTCACGACGATCTGTGAGCGCAGCCGACACGCTGATCTTCGTGCGGAAATAGAGAATCGGGTTTTCAATTATTTTTCTGAGCTCGAGCTACCGGTGGAGCCGAATGTCTATGACCATCTAGTGAGTGGGCTACGACCAAAAGATGTGATCGCTACCTTCAATTGGGATTCCTTCCTGATCCAAGCGATGCTTCGCAACAAGGCATTCAAAACCGGCCCGCAGTTTCTCTTCTTGCACGGGAACGTATTGGTCGCTCATTGTATGGAAGACAGGGTGACCGGCTTTCCGGGAAATACTTGCAGCAAATGCGGCAAGCCCCTTACGCAATCGAAGCTTCTATATCCTGTCGGAAAAAAGAACTATGCTGAAGATGGTTTCATCGCTTCTCAATGGGATCAGCTGAAACGGCATCTTGGGTTCGCATATGGGTTCACCATCTTTAGGTACTCAGGGCCAAAGACGGACGCTGAAGCACGTAGTTTGATGGCCAACGAATGGGTTTCCAGCCCAATCTACCGGCAATCGGAAGTCGAAATTATAGACATCCTCGATAGAGATGAATTGGAAAAACGATGGGAAGACATAATTTTCTCCCACCACAGCAGGGTGGCCCACGATTTTTCGAGAAGTTTGATTTTCAATCACCCTCGCAGATCAACAGAAGCTCTATATGATAGCTTGCTGATGTGTAACCCGCGCCGAGAGGAGCCATTTCCGAAAGTGAAGTCTATCGATCAAATCTCCTCTTTCATCGAGCCGCTAGTAAGAGAAGAACAGGAAGGGCGCAGGAACATTGGTGCGTAGAGAGTGCGCTGGTCTAAATTTGCAAGCAAAGGGCGATTTCGATGACGAAGAAGGTCCGGACGAAGGTGTTCGACCCGGCTGAATATCTTCAGACCGAGGAAGAGATCATCGCCTATCTCGATGAGGCGATGCAGGAGAATGATCCCGCGCATATCGCCCGTGCGCTCGGCGATGTGGCGCGATCGGAGGGCATGACCAAGATATCCCGGCGTACGGGCCTTGGTCGGCAGGCGCTTTACAAGGCGCTCTCCGAACAGGGCAATCCGACGCTTGAAACCGTCACGGCGATTATTTCATCGTTGGGATTGAGACTCTCCGTCCAAAAAGCTGCCTGACGACCGCCAATGCGTTTATCGCATCGCAAGCGGCCTGAGCTTTTTCTCATTTCTTGATATTCCTTCGCATCGGCCCCATTAAAATCCCATGCGACATTTTCTTTTTCTCTCCGCCGTGATTCCCGCCCTCCTTCTTTCCGCCTGCGCGCGGACCGAGACGCCTGAAGAGGCGCGCTCCAATGCCCAAGAGGCGCAGGCCGAGTTCGACCGGCTGGCCGAGGCCTCTCGCGACGGCGAGGATGTTATCGAGGATATCGTCGGCGCGCCTTCTCCGGGCCAGATCGATACCAGCAATTCGGCGCAGCTCACCACGGGCTCATGGACGATTGCCACCGAGGACGGCGAACGCATGGCTCGCTTTGGCGAAGAAGGTCAGGCGCCGCGGATCACAATCGCCTGCGAAGTCGGTGGCGGTATCGATGTCCGGCTGATCGGCATGGAGCCGCAGGGCGGTTCGGAGACCGTCTATTTCAGCTCGCCGGCAGGCGGATCGACCTTCACCGCGTCGGCGGCGGTCGGCAATACGCAGGGGGCCTATATTTCCGTGCCCGCAGCCGATCAGTTTATCGGACGACTGATTGCCGGCAGCGGACCGTTCTCGATCCGCATGGGCAGCAACCAGCGGCTCGCCTTTCCCGCCGATGATGTGCTGACCAGTGTCGTGAGCGCGTGCGATCGCCGCACGGCTGACGAAGTAGCGGCTGGCAATGCGACGGCAAGCGATGCGGCCGGTGATTCCGCAGAGGCCAGCGACACGCAGTGACGGCAAAGTACCATCTTCAGGCGGCGATCGCGATCGGCGTGACATTGGCCGTCGCGGCGTCCTGTTCGCCAGCGCCGCCGGCGCCGCCTCCACCGGTGCCGTCTGCGCCCCCGCCCGTGCCGCCGCCTCCACCCCCGCCCGAGCCCGAACGCGATTGGCGCGATATCGATTATGCGCCGGGCACCTGGGTCTATCGCGATGACGATCGCGGTTCGGTCGCGCTCTATGGCGAGCCTGATCAGGACGCTCTGTTCGTCGTCCGCTGCAATATGGCCGATCGCCGCATCTATTTCTCGCGCGCCGGACGGTTGCAAGGCGCGAGCGGAACGATGGCGTTCCGCGCAACACACGGCACCAAGGGCTATGCTGCACAAAACGGTTCGAGCGAGCAGCCCTATATCGTCGCCATGACCGACGCGCGCGACGATTATCTCGATACGCTGTCGTTCAGTCGCGGACGGTTCACGGTGGCGATTACGGGGCAACCGCTTCTGGCGCTGCCCAACTGGCCGCAAATGATCCGCGTGTTCGAGGATTGCCGCAGCTAGCCGCCGGAGGCCACCGGAGAGCGGCCCCGGATCATTCGATGACAAAACTGCCGGGCCCGAAAATCATCGATGCTGAAAATAAAAATCACCGCGAAAACGCTGTTTCGCGGCGAGCCGTCGAGAATTACCCCGAAAAGAAAGAAATACAAGCCTTGTCTCGCGACTCGGGATGATTCAATGATTCGCCTTGAGTTCAACAGCGCGAAAGGAGGTGACCGATGTCTCATGGTTCAGCAAGGGGGTCGGTTCAGCCGTTTCGGAGGATGCGAGGCTAAGCTTCGCCAAGGTCTTCCGGGTCGGTACTCCGGCCGCTGACCATGCAGGGCCGCCAGGCGAAAGTCTGGCGGCCTTTCATTTGTTCGTCAGACCTTTGCTTCGCTCGATTTTCCGACAGGACAATTCTGAAAAACAAACTCTACCGAAACGGATAAGCGAGAAGCCCCGCAAAACTGCGCTCGCGCTCGCCCTCGACGCCGATTGCCATGCCCAATTCGCGCGGACGCGGGTTGGCCGAACCGAACAACCTGTCCCAGATCGAAAGGATCGCCGTATAATTGCTGTCGGTATCCGCCCTGAGGGCATGATGATGCCGCCAATGGATTGCAGGAGTGACGACTATCCAGGAGAGCGCCCGTTCAAACCTCGCGGGCAGTCTGATGTTCGAATGATGGAAGACGGCATTGGCGGTGAGGATCGCTTCGAACAGCAAGAGCGTCGCCGGGCCGATCCCGAAGATGAGCGCCGGGATCAGGCGCGCAGCGGCCGAAATCAGAATTTCGCCGAGATGGAAGCGGAACGCCGAACTGGCGTCGAGATGTTCGTCGAGATGGTGCGGCGCGTGGAAGCGCCAAAGTAGCGGAACGCGATGATAGGCGCGGTGCATCGCATAGGTCCAGATATCGAGGATCAGCAGCTGTACGATCAGCGCCCCGGCTGCGCCTAGCGCCGCCAGCGGGATGATCGGCGAAAAGCCCGTTGAGATCCGGCCCGTCAGCCAAAGGAGCAGCGGGGCGGCGGTCATCGCAATCACGCCGAGACCCACATTGCGCGCTATCCGCGTACCATTATCTGTCGGCGGAGCTTCCGCGGCGAACAGCCGTTCGAGAACAAAAACGAGCGCGATCCAGCCAAATAGAGCGGCGGCCATGACGATGTCGCTCATGCCGGCGTTCGGCTCAGCGTTTTCTGTGCGGGAAAAGATCGCGGCGGACGTGGATCACCCGGTTGGCTATCCGAACCTCGACGAGAAACAACACCAGCCCGGCGACGAGCAATCCCATCGCGGCGATAAAGGCGATCGCAATCGCTATCGTGATCTCGATATTCGAAAGCCGCGCGACGAACAGGCAGGCGACGACGAGGCAGACCGCGACCATCGCCATCACCCCGAAGAATATCGACCAGTTGACGACGCTCATCCGCCGGTCGAGCAGGTGCAGCTCGGCGACACAGTCGTCATGTTCGGGTCCCGGATCGCCGGGAATGACATCCGCCAGTTCGCGCGCGCGATCGACGACGCGGGCGAGGCGGCCGGCGGCGAGGACAAGAAACTGTCCGATACCGACGAGCAGAAAGGCGGGCGCCAGTGCAAGCTGGATCGTTGCGGCGACGTCGAAGTTCATCGGGTCCATGGCTGCCGGTCTTCGAGCCGTTCGCGCGGCCGGTCAAGCGCGAAGGCCGGGATACATCCCGTACAATATCCTCTGGCGCGTCGCTGCGCTTTGCCCCATGGAATGCGCAATGTCTCCCGCAGCTTCGCCTTCGAGGGGGCCGGTCCGCCCCGGCTTTTACGAGTTCATCGCGCTGATCGCGTCGCTGATGGCGCTGACCGCGTTGACGATCGACGCGATGATCCCGGCGCTGCCGCCGATCGGCGAAGCGCTTTCGGTCAGCGACGATAATGACCGGCAGCTAGTGATCGGTGTGATGCTGGTCGGCTTCGGCTTTGCGCAGCTTATACACGGGCCGCTCTCTGATCGATTCGGGCGGCGGCCGCTGCTCGTCGGCGGGCTACTCATCTATGTGACGGGAAGCATTCTGGCCGCCCTCGCGCCGAGCTTCGAACTGTTGCTCGCCGGGCGCTTTCTGCAGGGCGTGGCGGTCGCCGCGACGCGCGTGCTTGCCGTGTCGATCGTCCGCGATCTCTATGTCGGGCGGCGGATGGCGCAGATCATGTCGATGGCGATGATGGTGTTCATGGTCGTTCCGGTGATGGCGCCGCTGATCGGGCAGATCATCCTGTCGGTCGCCGATTGGCGCTGGATTTTCTGGATGTTCGCAGCGACGGGACTGGCGCTCGGCACTTGGGCGCGGCTGCGTTTGCCCGAAACGCTCGCACCGGAAAACCGCAGGCCGCTGACCTTCGCGCGAATAGGTGGTGGCTGGCGCCGCACGCTGACCGAACGCAAATCGCTCGGCTATACGCTGGCGGGCGGAATGCTCTCGGGCGCGCTGTTCGGCTTTATCAACTCGATCCAGCAGATCGTCTACGACACCTTCGAACGCCCGAATATGCTGGTCGCGACCTTCGCGGTGATCGCCGGAACGATGTCGCTCGCCGCGCTGATCAATTCGCGTATCGTGCTCAGGCTCGGCACGCGCAAGGTATCGCATAGCGCGCTGTTCGTTTTTATCGGCTTTGCGGCAGCCGCGAGCCTCGTTGCCTATGGCGGCAACAGTTCGCTCTGGCTGTTTATCGCGCTGCTTACGGGCAGCATGGGCGCCTTCGGGCTGTGCGGCGCCAATTTCAGCGCGATGGCGATGGAGGATATGGGGGCGATCGCCGGGACGGCGAGCTCGGTGCAAGGCGCGATCACCGTGGTTATGGGCGCAGTGATCGGCGGCACGATCGGGCAGTTTTACGATGGTACGACGGTGCCGATCAGCCTCGGTTTCCTGGTTTGTGGCCTGGTTTCGCTTGGCATCGTCTTGCTGACCGAGCGCGGACGGCTTTTCCATGAGGAGGAATTGGAGCAGGAGCAAGTAGCCGCCTGATGCCCGCCATATTATTCGCGCTGCCCGCCATCGCGCTCGCCACCTCAATGCTGTCGGGCATTTTCGGCATGGCGGGCGGTATGGTGCTGATGGGGGCGCTGGTCCTGCTGTTACCGGTGAGCGCGGCGTTTGTGACGCATGGGATTATTCAGGTCGTGGCGAATGGCTGGCGCGCCTGGCTCAACCGCGAAGCGATCGTCTGGCGGATCATCGGCTGGTACGCGCTGGCGTCGCTCGTCACCGGCATCGGTTTCTTCTGGCTGTTGATCGACCGGCAGCCCGATCGCCCGCTCGTCTTCATCGCGCTCGGCCTTGTCGGGCTTTCGGTATGGCTGCCGGCGAAACGCTTCGCGCTCGATGCGCAAAAATCGCCGCACGCCTTCGCATCCGGCGTTCTGGTGACCGGGACCAATCTGATTGCCGGCGTAGCGGGGCCGCTACTCGATGTCTTCTTCGTCCGTACGTCGCTGACGCGTCACGAGATTGTCGCGACCAAGGCGCTGACCCAGGTCTTCTCTCATCTTGCCAAGGTCGTGATCTACGGGTCGGCGCTGCTCCTGACTATGGACGGCGAGGAGCTGCCCTGGCTCGCCATCCTTCTCGCGATCCCCTTCTCGATGCTCGGCACGCGGCTCGGCAAGATCGTGCTCGATCGGATGAGCGATGCGCATTTTCTCGGCTGGACGCGCTGGATCGTGAGCGCGATCGGGCTCGGCTATCTCGTGCGCGGGCTGATGCTTGACGCCGGCTAGAGCGGGCGGACCAACCCTCTCGATAGCAACCGGCGGACTAGGTCGATCGCGTCCTCTTCCTCTATATCCGGCAGGTCGCCGCGCGCGAATGCCTCGCCGTTCATCGCCCGGTCGAACGCCTTGCGCTTGCCGCCGACGAATTCGCTGGCGCCGCCGCGTGTGACGACGGCGAACTCGCCGCTCTCATCGTCCTCGATCAGCCGGTAGAGCGGGTTGTCACTCGCCTGATAGTGTTGATCGGCGGCGATCACTTGCGACGCATAGCGGACAATGCCTTCCATCTCGGGGATGCGCGACTTCACATAGTCTTCGGCGATGATGTCGAGCGGCTCGTCGAACTCGGCCTTGTCGGCGAGGTCACGGATGAACTCGGCAAATTGTTCGCGGGCCGGTCCGCGGTCGAAGTCGCTATTGGCATGGCCCGGCGGCAGTGCGCGGCGCAGCCCTTCATGATCGAGCGCCGCCTTCGAAATCGCTTCGAGCACGAGATCGGCCCAGGTCTTGGTGACCAGCCCGAACGTTATGTGGAGCGAGGCTTCGTTTTCGAAGCTCTCGGCATCGTGCATCATTCCGCGCGGAATATAGACGGTGTCGCCGGCGCGCAGGACGAATTCCTCCTCGGGATCGCCGACATCGTGGACCCCGGGTTCGAAGCCTTCGCCGCGAAACGGCTTGCCGACAGGTTCGTCGTAAAGCCGCCACTGTTTCGATCCCGATACCTGGAGGATGAAAACATCGTGATTGTCGTAATGCGTCCGGAATCCCTTGGCGCCGGGCGGGGTAAGATAGATGTTGGTCTGGAGCGAAGCGCTGAACACCGGTTCGAGCGCGCGGACGAAATCGCCCAGCGGCTTGTGATGCGCGTGGAGATGCGGCGCAATGATCGTCGCCTTGTCCTGGTAGAGCCGCAGCAGCGCCGATCGGTCGATCTTGTCGTTATCGAGCGTAAAGGCGTTGCGCATGATTTGCGGTTCGGCGCGTGTCGCGTCGATATCACCGGAAAACAGCACGCGGTCCGCAATAAAGGAGTCGAGCACATCGATCGAGACGAGGTCGGCGAAACGTTCGGGCTCGTCGCGCGCGATCAGATGATGGCCCTCCTCGAACATTTCGTTGAAGAAGGTTGTCGCATCCATTGGATCGAGCACGCGTTTCAACGCCTCGCGCGACTCCGCTGGCAGGTCAGTCGTCGGATCATATTTGTGCATTGCATCAGCCCTTGGTGCGGCGACCTCAAAAAATAATCGCCGAAGGCCCGCAAGCCCCCGGCGATTAACTCAACTCGATATCGGCGTGCGCCGCGTCAGCAATTTTGTCCCCGGCCTGCCGGATCGACATTGGCGCCGGTGTCCGAATCGGTGCAGCCGCTTCCGCCGCCACGGCCTTGGCCCACGGGGTCGGCGCTCGCACCGGTATCGCTGTCGGTAATACCCGACCCCGAACGGCCGCTTCCGCCCCGGCCACGACCGGCCGGATCGGCCGAAGCGCCGCCGTCGCTGTCGGTAATCCCGCGAACGCTACCCGACCCGCCGCGGCCCTGGTTCACGGGATCGGCACTGGCGCCAGTATCGCGATCGGTCACAGGGCCGCTACCGCTGCTGCCCTGATTGTTGCCGTTATTCGCCTGCGCCGCCGGTCCGCCGCGCCCATTGCCCGCCGGATCGGCGCTGGCGCCGGCATCGCTGTCGGTGAGCCCGCTTTGCTGATTGCTGCCAAAGCCGCCGGCTTCGGATTCTTCCTCCAGATCCTCGGTCGCTCCGAGATCTGAATCGATCGTAAGATCCTCTTCGGGTTCTTCCTCGTCGCTATCGCCGAGCCCGCCAAGGCCGAGCTGGTCGCAGGCGCCAGTTACGGCGGCGAGCGCGCCGAGGCTGGCCGTCGCGCCAACCCGGCTCAAAAAAGAGCGTCGATTGAATTTGGAAGCCATGTGCCCCTCCCTTAATATTCTGATTCGAACGGCCCGCATGAATAGAAACGGGGCGACCCGCTCCTGACTAGGTGAAGGCCGCCCCGATTGTCTAGCAACAGTTTACGATCGGCCGATGCCGGATCGTCTTTCTAGTCGCTGTCGCTGCAGCTTCTTCCGCGGCCACCCGGATCGGCCCGGCCGCCCGAGTCATTGTCGCTGCAGCGCCTTCCGTTTCCGGCGCGATCGCTGCTGCCACGGCCCGAGCCAACGCGATCCGAGTTGGCGCCGGTATCGTTGTCGGTTCCGCCGCCGGCCGGATCGGCATAGCGACCCGTATCGCTATCGCTGACTTGGGCGCGAACAGCGCTCGTACCCGTGATCACGCCGAGGGCGCCGATGCCGGCCGTTGCACCAACGCGGCGCAGGAACGACCTGCGATCCAATTTCTTATTCATAACATACTCCCTAATATCATTTAACAATACAGGGCGGCCTTCAACTCCCGAACCCGGTATCGGCGCCCGCACCCCATTAGGCCCATACCGTTATTCTTCTATCGGTCGCTGCCTCTGCCATAGCCGACACGATCCGATGTCGAGCCGCTATCGGCGTCGGTCACGCCCGTCCGGTAATTGCGGCGGCCTCCACGGCCATTGCCGCCCGGATCGGCCATCGATCCGCTATCGGCATCAGTATAGCCGCTGCGTCCGCGGCCGTTGCCGGCCGGATCGGCATTGCGTCCGCTATCGCTATCGGTAACGCCGCTGCGTCCACGACCGCGGCCGACGGGATCGGCATAACGCCCTGTATCGCTGTCGGTAACGCCGCCGCCGCCGCGGCCATTGCCGACGGGATCGGAATTGCGTCCGGTGTCGCTGTCGGTGACGCCGCTGCGTCCACGACCGCGTCCGGCGGGATCGGCATAACGCCCTGTATCGCTGTCGGTGACGCCGGAGCGTCCGCGGCCGTTTCCGGCCGGATCGGCATAGCTTCCACTATCGCTGTCGGTAACGCCGCTGCGTCCACGACCGCGCCCGACCGGATCGGCATAGCGCCCGGTATCGCTGTCGGTAACCTGGAAGGCACGCGCCGGGCTGCCTCCCGTGACCAGGCCAAGCGCGCCGACACCGGCTGTGGCGCCGACTCGACGCAGGAATGACCTGCGGTCCATCTTCTTCTTACTCATATTCCCCTCCCGCAACAAAGTTACTCGCGGCCCGTCAATTGCTGTAGCCTTAGCAAAGTGGCCTGTCAAAAAGCTATAACATCAATGGGTACGCTTCATAGGTGCGATTCAAAAAATTTTGCGCCATTTTGGGTCTAGCGCCGCATTTCGCATTTTCATCATGCCGCATCGCCATCGCCTACCCAGCCGACCGCAGCATCGCGAAAATCGACGACTTCGCCAAGCTCGAACACATTGCGATACCCGTAAGCGAACAAATTGGTCATCGTCTGGATATTGAGCGCCGCGACGATCGCCTTGCGGACGACGGGCGCTTCATTGTTCGAAAAATTGTTGTTGCAGTAAATCAGGATCGCCCGATTCCTATCGGTGCCAACAATATCGGCAAGGCTCGCGGCGGTGAAATCGGGAAGCGGCAGATTGACGGCTCCTTCCATATGGCCCTGGCGAAACGCCTCGGCCGATCGCGCATCGAGCAGCAGCGTATTCTCGCGCGCGGCCATAGCGCGGAAGCTGCCGAGTGGCAGCAAATGATCTTGCCGATACAGCATCGCCTCGCGCGCGAGATCGATATGGCCGGCAAAATCGATTTGCGGATTGTTCGCCGTCGTTCGTGCGCTGCCGGCGTTCGGCAGCATCAGCGCAATGGCGGCGGAAAGGACCAGGAAGGCGCGCAGCAATGTCATCTCCGTATGGAGAGAGGGGCGACCGGATCGCGTTTTGGGGATGCGTTGATGAGCGGCACCTGAACGGGCACGATATTGCATTCAGCACGAAAATACTGCGCAGCAAAGCGCGTGTTTTCAGCTCGTTACAATCTTCTCCCCGATATCCTCGTTATTCACAGGCACTTTTCGCTTGGCGCGACTCGAAACATCATGAGACATAGTTGGTGTCGCCGAAGAGAAGAGCCGGAAGGCAACGACCGGAAGCCCTCGACGGAGACAGCCCGAAGCCGAAAGGCGTATCCCCCGCGGATACAAATGGAAGCGGAAGGCACGGTGTTTCGGACGGAATGCTGTATTGTCATCGCGCAAGCGAAGACGCCGCACTGTTTCACGAAGAACGCCATTGATAGTCAAATAGTCCCCTCGGGGAAGATTTAGCTATCAGTGCCTGAGCGCGGCGATGGAAGCCGCAAGGTGGAAAGAGCAGACGCTCGGCGCAGTGGGGGCTGATCTTCGGATCAGCTCCCATTTTGCGTTTATGGATATGCGCGCGTCGGGCCGTGAGCCGCGCCGTTTGCGTTCAACCACTACCGCTCGAGCTGGCCGCGGATCGCGCCGGCGGGGTGTTCCTCATTATGGACGTTGAAATAAAAGCCTGCAGGATTGGCGCGGATCTCGGCGCGCAGGGCGGAGCTCGCCTCGACACAGCCGTCGCTGCCGCCATCGCTGCCCGGCGCATCGAGCGTGAGCACCGGCGGCCCTGCCTCGCCCGCGCCGCCGCGATGGAGATGCGCGGCCGTCGCCGGCGCGATCGCTTCGACCGCCAGCGCATAGCAAAATTTGCTCTCGTCGCCATTCCAGTCGAGCGAACCGGTTCCGGTGCCGTCGTGGTCGCCCGGCCCGGGGACTTCGGCTGCGCCATCGAGATCGGCCATATAGGCCTCGCCGGGGGTGTGATTATCGGCGAGCGCCTGTGCGCCAGGCCCGGCTGCCAGCGCTGCAATGCCCGCCATTACGACAATTTTCCGCATGATCTGGTCTCCCCAATATCGGGGCGGTCCTCACCGTTCGGCTCCGCCCCTCGGAACGCAGCGACTATACTATAGAGAGGCGAGTCGCGCCTAGCGGCAATGCGAAGGCCGGTCGTCAGGCGTCGGCGGCGCCTGCTTCCTTGGCGGCGGCCTTTTCGGCGGCAATGCGATCGCGCATCGCGGCGACGCGATCAGCGCGTTCGGCCATTTCGAGCCAGCTGTCGCGCGCGCGCAGATGGCGCTCGCGAACCTTGTCGAGGCTGGTTTCTGTCGCGGCCTTGTCCGCCTCTGCGGCACGCTGACGACAGGTTTCTGCGGTCGGTGCAGGCATGGCGGGGATCCTTGAATCTGGTGGAGTTTGGAAAGAAGTTCCCGGCTCGGCCTTATGGTGCCGCGCCTGAAACGGCGCCGGAGATCTGACGAACAGACCTCCGGCGCCGTGTTTTCGCGTTAGCGAAAGCCTGGCTTATCAGGCTTCGGCGAGCTGCGAAGCTGCCATACGGCCGTTGCGGCCTTCTTCGAGCTCGTAGGAGACCTTCTGGCCTTCCTTGAGCGTGTGAAGACCGGCAGCCTGCACAGCCGTCATGTGAACGAAAGCATCGTCGCCGCCCTCATCGGGTGCGATAAAGCCGTAGCCTTTGCCGTCGTTGAAGAATTTTACGGTGCCAATAGGCATATTAATTTCCCTTATTGTTGACCGCCGCGACAATAGCGCCGCAACGGGTGAACCACGACCGAACACCGGGCGCGGTCTGCGTCTGAATGCTGAGGTATTGAGGGAAAAGAGGGCGCTGGACGCCTTAGTCCGTCGCCACATGCGACATCGGCAGTGCGCGCGATATAGGGGGGTGCGCGGCAAAGCGCAATCGTAACCGTGTTTATCGCGAATTTGCCGCGATCCGGCTAGACCGACCCTGCATCCTCTCGGCCTCACCCGGTCACCCCGACTTAGCCCGCGCATCGCCATTCGGCCCCGGCGTAATATGGACGATCCGCGCCGGCGCATCCGCCGTGACCCGGTGCCATTCGCCCCGGCGGACGATACATGCGCGGCCCGCGGGCACGATCAGCGGCGCGTCGAACGAATCGCAATGCACCGCCAGCTCGCCCGAAAGGACGTAGAGGATCTCGTCGCCATCGGGATGCATCTCGCCGCCATGCGGTCCCTCGCCCTCGACCGTCACGATGCCAACCGACATCCCGTCGATCCGCTCGGGCGGCCCCGGCTTTCGCCGCCGCGCCGCCACGGAGAGATCGCGATCGATATCGAGGATATGCGTCTCGGGGTCGATGAGGGCGATGGCGGGCATGGGCGGTTCCTTGGCTTGCGGTCAAGCGATCGCATTGTGCCAGACGGCAGCGGGTTTGTCAGACATTCCGGCAGCACATTCGGTTTAAGTTGACACCTGCTTGACGCCCAGGCCGCTACCCCTTCGCCCGCGCCTCCGTCACCATCGCTTCGTAGCGCGTTTCGTCGATCAGCCCCTGTGTGCGCAGCGTCGCGAGGACGTCTAATTTGGTGGCGAGATCGGCGCCGCGCATGTCGATCGTCTTGCCGCGCATTTCGACGCCGGGCGCGTCGATCGCGCGCAGCGCCTCGCGCATCCGCGCGGTTTGCGAGCGCAGCGCGCGCAGGCCGAAGCCGCATAGCAGCACAAAGGCGATCGCGCTGTAGATTCCGATCGCGGCGAAGATCGCGGAGGCGGTTACGTCCTCGCCGGCGCCATTCTCGCCCGTTCCGCGATAGCATTGGAAGGTGGTGTTATAGGTCACCTCGCCCTGAGACGCGCCGCGGATCGTTTGCTGGGCGAGGTCGCCGCCCGGGCAGACGATCGGCTGCGCGACCTGCGCGATCGGCGCAAAGACGATCGGCCCGACCCAACCGATCATGACGCCGCAAAACAGGCTGATCCCGATTAGCCAGGCCAGCACCTTGCCCATCGCCATCGCGCGTCTCCCCCTTTGCGTGGCGAGATAGTGCCAGCGGCGCGCGGCCCGCGCAACGGGACTATTCGGCCGCCTCGGCCACCTTCCCGAGCATCTCGCTCAGATACGCCCCCGTATAACTCCCCTTGGTCGCCGCGACATCCTCGGGCGTGCCCTCGGCGACAATCTTGCCGCCCTTGTCGCCGCCTTCGGGGCCGAGATCGAGGATATGGTCGGCGGTCTTTATGACATCGAGATTATGCTCGATCACCACCACCGTATTGCCCTGTTCGACGAGCGCGTGGAGGACCTCGAGCAGCTTGCGGACGTCCTCGAAATGGAGCCCCGTGGTCGGCTCGTCGAGGATATAGAGCGTGTTGCCCGTCGCGCGTTTGGAGAGTTCCTTGGAGAGCTTCACCCGCTGCGCCTCGCCGCCCGATAAAGTCGTCGCCTGCTGGCCGACCTTGATATAGCCGAGCCCAACGCGTTCGAGCATCGCCATCCTGTCGCGGATCGGCGGGACGGCCTTGAAGAACTCATGCGCATCCTCGACCGTCATATCGAGGACGTCGGCGATGCTGCGCCCTTTGAACTTCACCTCGAGCGTCTCGCGGTTATAGCGCGCGCCGTGGCAGATATCGCAGGTGACATAGACGTCGGGGAGGAAGTGCATCTCGATCTTGATGACGCCGTCGCCCTGGCACGCTTCGCAGCGGCCGCCCTTGACGTTGAAGCTGAAGCGCCCGGGCTTGTAGCCGCGCGCCTGCGCCTCGGGCAGCCCGGCGAACCAGTCGCGGATCGCGGTGAAGGCGCCGGTGTACGTCGCGGGGTTCGAGCGCGGCGTGCGGCCGATCGGCGACTGATCGATATCGATGACCTTGTCGAGATGCTCGAGGCCTTCGAGGGTGTCATGCTTGCCCGCGACGATGCGCGCGCCGTTGAGCGAGCGCGCGGCGGCGGCATAGAGCGTGTCGATGGTGAAGGTCGATTTGCCGCTGCCCGATAGTCCGGTGACGCAGGTGAAGGTGCCGAGCGGGATGCTGGCGGAGATCGAGTCGAGATTGTTCGCCGTCGCGCCTTTCACGCTGAGCTTCGCGCCGGTGCCCTTGCGGCGCTTGGCGGGGGTCGGGATCTCGCGGCGGCCGTTGAGATAGTCTGCGGTCAGCGATCCCTTGGCGCGGAGGATCTGCTTGAGCGTGCCCTGGGTGACGACCTCGCCGCCATGGACGCCCGCGCCCGGCCCCATATCGACGATATGGTCGGCGCTGCGGATCGCCTCCTCGTCATGCTCGACGACGATGACGGTATTGCCGAGATCGCGCAGGCGCTTGAGCGTGGCGAGCAGCCGGTCGTTATCGCGCTGGTGGAGGCCGATGCTCGGTTCATCCAATACGTATAAAACGCCGGATAATCCTGAACCTATTTGGCTCGCGAGGCGGATGCGCTGGCTCTCGCCGCCCGACAAGGTTCCCGAGCTGCGGTCGAGATTGAGATAATCGAGCCCGACATTGTCGAGGAAGCCGAGCCGTTCGACGATCTCCTTGAGGATCGGCTCGGCGATCTGGCTCTGCGTCCTGTTGAGCTGGGGCGGCAGCGCCTCGAACCAGGCGAGCGCCTGGCCGACCGGGCGGCGCGCGCTCATCGAGATATCCTCGCCCGCGATCTTGACCGCGCGCGCCGCGGGCTTGAGCCGCGCGCCGCCGCACAC